>DSAP01000090.1 GCA_011046415.1 bacterium
CACTCCTTGCCAGGGAGGGGAAGGCCGACGCGCCGAAGGCGGGTCGGGGGAGGCCGGAACTGTTGAAAGAATAACCTTGAATTGGTCTTATGATCTCGATAAATTGTGTGACATCGAAGAAATTTTTCATAGATACGGGTTGTACCTTAAAATCAAGATCGAATGATGAAAACGACGTTCTATTTTACAAAGAGTGTCATGGTCCGACGTCCTGATATCAATTCAGAATGGATTGAGTATGTATTGAACAACCCCATCCGTACGGAAGTTCAAACCAATGGGCGCATTCGACGGTGGGCTTACATTGCGGATGTCGGAAAATACCTGCGAGTGGTTACAGAACCTGATGGTGAGACGGTTCATAATGCCTTTTTCGACAGGCGTTTTAAAAGTAAAGGAGATTAACCATGGTTTTTGAATATTATTCCGACACGGATATGCTTCATATCAAACTTACCGATGGTAAAAGCGTCGAGTCGGAAGAAATCACGCCGGGAGTTGTACTTGATTATGACGATCACAATCGGGCAATCGGTATTGAAATTGAAGACGCCAGCAAGTTTATTGATTTGACAAGATTGGAATTAAAAGCTTTTCCGCTTGCCAATTTAATTCTTAGTGAGAGGATTCCGGCTGAAGCGTGATTTAAGTTTCGCAGGGGCTCCTGCCCCTGCGGAATGACACGGAATAACGGAAAATGGGCACAAAATAAGCACAAGAACGCATAGCCAATTCAAGTGTAAGGGATACACCTATTATTTGACAACCACGGTAGTTGAGTGGAAACAGGTTTTTAAATCACTCCCTGCGTCTCGCTGGGAGCGATTGTTCAGAGGCTCTGACTCGTTTTGTCGAGTAGCAGGGAGAAGCAGATAAATATTTTGCATAAGTGGCGGATCATAAAATGGTCAGAAAATACTATAAAGCAATGTTTGAACATCAGGAAGAAGGCGGGTATACGGTTACGATTCCTTCTCTGCCGGGATGTATATCCGAGGGAGATACGTATGATGAAGCTCTCACGCATATCAAAGAAGCGATGGAGCTTTATCTGGAAAGCCTTAAAGCCGATGGGTTGCCAATCCCAGAAGAAAATCATTTGATTGTGGAAATTGAAACACCTTATGAGCAAGCTACCAGCGCTTAAAATCCGGACGTCATCCGGGCGCTCCTACGAGCCGGCTTTTACGAGCACCGCCAGAAGGGGAGCCATAAAATTTTCAAAAAAGAAAAGTTGAGGGTCACTGTGCCTATCCATGCACGCGATTTAAAGAAAGGGACGGTTTACGGCATCATTGAGCAGTCCGGTTTGACGCTGGAGGATTTTTTAAATCTTCTTTAACGATGTAAAGAGTTTAAGTCCCGCAGGGGCTCCTGCGCCTGCGGAGATGAAAAGAAACCGTTTGGTTCGGAGTCCGGCGCCCTTATGCGCCGGGTTGCACCGGTCGCCGCCCATAAAGGGGCGGCAGTCCGGAGTTATAAGGAAATGGTTTGCCGTCTATGAAAGGGCGGTAGTACAAAAATCGAAACAGTTTTCGGAGTCCGGCGCCTTTATGCGCCGGGTGCACGGGTTGTGCCGTTTGCCGCCCATAAAGGGGCGGCACTCCGAGAAATAAAACAGTTTGCGGAGTTCGGCGCCTTGATGCGCCGGGGCGACAGCGAGTATATTTGATGCGTTCGTCCAAGGATGGGAAGTATCAGTTGTTTGTGCATTCCATGAAGGGAATGCACTCCGAGATCGTTCATGGTCTTGAAAACATACAAGCACGCGCCAGCACATCTTTTTGTCGATGATCAGATTTATTTCTTCACAGGTGCTGTTTATCAGAAAAGGCCTTTGCTTGAAACGCAAACGGCCAAAGAAATCTTTGTCGAAAAACTATTCGGATTTCATGAGAAATTTGACTGGTTTCTGTTGGATTGGACGGTATTGAACAATCATTATCATTTCATGTCGGATATCACTCATAGCGCTGACATGCCGCGAATGATCAATGCCTTGCACAAGACCACCGCGTTTCATATCATGCGGGAGATGAAAATCAAGGTCAAACCATTCTGGTACCAGTATCGGGATCATTGTATTCGAAATGAAGAAGAGTTCTATCGAACCGCGATGTACATCGTATTCAATCCTGTGAAGCATGGTCTGGTGAAAGAAATGAAAGAGTATTCGTTTTCGAGTTATACAAGCCGGTTTCAGGAAAATCCGGAGAAATTGAAGGAGGATTTTGCACGGTATCGTCCCGTGGAAACGGACGAATTCAGGGTGATGGATGATTTTTGATGTCGCCGCTCATGAAGGGGCGGCACTCCGGTGTTTAGAAGAAAATGGAGTCCGGCGCCTTGATGCGCCGGTTGCACGGGTTGCACCGTTTGCCGCCCATAAAGGGGCGGCACTCCGGGAAAGAAACAGTTTGCGGAGTTCGGCGCCTTGATGCGCCGGGTTGTACCGTTCGCCGCCCATAAAGGGGCGGCACTCCGAGAAATGAAACGATTTGGGTTGGAGTCCGCTTGATGACAAGGAGGTCATGATGCGTCAAGTATACCCGATGATTTTGATCTGCATGTTCTCGGCATCCCTGGCTGCCCAGCCGTCCCGCGGGGTGAGTCCGCCGGGGCGGATCGTGGACAACCGGAAACCGGCGGAGCCGCCTGTGGCGAAGCAAGGGACGGAAAGCGGCGTTGCGTTGCTGACGGCCATCCGCCTCACAACCCCCTCGGGAGATCCGGTGTTGAGGGAAGGGGAGACGGGTACCCTCGTCGTGGAGGTGCGGAACCTCTCTCCCTCCCGGACGATCGAGCCGGACCTCGAATTCCTCGTCGGGACGAGCTGGGCGACCGGCTCCCAGACGATCCAGCGATCCATGTCGGCCGTCGCCCCGGGAGAGACCGGCACGTACCGTGGGCAGATTCCGTGGAACGAACAGTTTCCTTCCGGCACCCTGACCTATCGGGTCCGGGCCGTGGACCGTCGGACCGGCGCCGAATCCCCGACGGCGCAGGTCGCCTTCCGGCATGAACAGGGCAGGACGCCGGAGAAAGCGATCGCGGTGGTCCAGGTGGGCGCCTCCATCCCGAATGTGGGAGCCCCGAACCCGGACGCCATCGCCGTGGTCATCGGCAACCGGAAATACACCCATCCCGATGTGCCCGATGTGGACTTCGCGCTCACGGATGCCTCGGTCATGAAGCAATACCTCATCCGCATGCTCGGCTACCGCGAGGCGAACATCATCCACCTCGAGAACGCCAGCAAGACCGATTTCGAGCTCGTGTTCGGCACGCGCGAGGAACCCCGGGGCAGGCTGCACAACTGGGTGCGGGCCGACCGGTCCGATGTGTTCGTGTATTACAGCGGCCACGGCGCCCCGGATGTCGGCACACGGAAAGGCTATTTCATGCCGAGCAACGCAGATCCGCATTATGTGCGCATCGGCGGGTATCCGCTCGATCTGTTCTACGAGAATCTCTCCAGGATCCCGGCGAAGTCCGTCACCGTGGTGCTCGACGCCTGCTTCTCCGGCGCGTCGCAGGCCGGCATGCTGCTCCGGGACGCCAGCCCCATGTATATCGATGTGGAGATGCCCCTGGTCGGGCTTTCCTACAACCTGCTCACCAGTGCCGCGGGCAATCAGATATCGAGCTGGTACCCGGATGCGAAGCATTCGCTGTTCACCTATTATTTCCTGCGCGCGATCCGCGGCGAGGCCGATGCCGACAAAGACCGGAAGATCACGCTCCACGAAATCGGAGAGTATCTCAACGATCACGTGCCGTATATGGCGCGGCGACTCTACGGCCGGGAACAGACGCCGACCATCCGGGGGCAGATGAATGCCGTCTTTTGCACCTATTAATCAGACAGGACGTGTGATGAACAGACGTTCGATCGTATCCATCGTGCTCGTCGTTTTCCATGCGGCGCTGTTCGGACAGGGTCCGGGCCAATGGGTCGCCTGTTCCGGAGAGGCGGCCGTCCAGAATATCACGACCGAAGAGGCCCAGGCGCTCGCGCTCCGGCGTGCGCGACACGATGCCGTGGAGAGAGTCTGCGGCGTCCTGCTTCAGTCCGAGACCCTGGTGAAGGATTTCATGACGGCCGGGGATTTCATCCACACGATTTCCTACGGCGAGGTGGTCGAAGAGAAAGACGTCCAATGGGAGACGGAGACGCTGCCCTCAGACCGGCCGGGGAGTCCGCCGGTGATCGTGTTGCGCGTCTCGATGAACGCCCGGGTGGTGTCCCGAGAAGGGAAGCCGGACCCGTCGTTCCGCATTTCCCTGAAATTGAACAAAACTTCCTTTCAGTCCGGCGAGGAGGCGATCATCCGGGTCTAGGCCACCCAGGACTGCCATCTGGTCCTGCTGAGTCTCGCGGCCAATGACACCGTCTATATCCTCTTCCCGAATCTCGCGCAGACCGGGACGCGCATTCGGGGCGGTGTTTCCCATGAGATTCCGGACAAAGCCTCACGCCAGAACGGATTCCGCATCCGGGTCGCCACGCTGCCGGGGCGCAGAAAAGACACGGAAGTGATCAAGGCCATCGCGACGAAACAGGAGATCGCCCTGCCGGGCGGCGTCGATCTGAGCTATGGGTTCGGGCTCATGGGCACGCCCCGGGTCGCGGCGATTAAACTGGCGCGCTGGCTGACCGAAATCCCGCCTTCGGAGCGGGCCGAGGCGTCGGTGATGTATACCGTCACGGCGGAGTGAGCAGAGAAGCATAAGCAGTCCCCCCCTCCGAAGGTGGAGATCCGTTGTTACGGTTTCTCTCCCTCGGCCCAGTAGAGCGAATCCGACTCTTCCATCCGGACGGGGACCAGGCCGGTGCGTCCGAACAGTTCCCGAATCCGGACGATGCCCGGCAGGCGGTCCCGGTTGACCGGGGCCGCCAGGGTCGCATGGAAGGCGTTGAGCCGTTCGCTCGAATCGGTATGGAGGATGAGGAGACGGCCGCCCGGTTTGAGGACGCGCGCCATTTCCGAAAGCGCGCGGGGTTTGTCCTGAAAATGCGGGAAGGCGCAGAAACAGAGGATTTTATCGAAGGATCTCTCCCTGTAGGCCAGATTCATCACGTCTTCACAGCAATGATGGATGGATCCGTTTCCGCTGATTTTCCTGGACTCTGACAACATCCTTTCCGCGATGTCCTGGGCGACGACACATCCATCCCGTCCCGAGAATTCTCCGAGAAAGCGGGTCATGCGTCCGGTCCCCGCGCCGATGTCGAGGATCCGTTCTCCTTTTCCGACGTTGAATTCTTTCAGGTAATCCCGGAAATCCGGCCGGCCGGGCATCCGCGCCTCCCAATCCATGGCGAGGCGGTTGAAATAATCCCGGTGGGTTTCAGCCATGCGGCCTCCTCAGGGCGAAAACCGGCCGATTTTCCAGACGGGAAAGCAGGGCGGGGATGAGGATCAGCATGACGATCATCCCTGGCATTCCTTTCACCAGGAGATAGAACGCGGCCGCGGTGCCCGGCAGACCGATCAGGGGGGCGAGGAATTTAGTCAGGATGAAGAGGACGATGCGGGATGCGAGGAGACCGGCGAGGAGGATCCAGAAACTCCCCAGTCCGGTCCTGAAGCGCAGACCGCTGACCACGCCTCCGAGTACGGCCAGTTCGCCGGTCATCCAATACACGGTCGGAACGGGCGGCATGCCGGTGGTCAGCGTCGAGACCAGGGGCGTGAGTACGCCCGTCAGGACGGCGAAGAGCGGGGGCAGAAAAAAGGAGCCGACCGCCAGGGGCCAGAACATGGGCAGAAATACGGACCCCATTCCGATCAGATGGAAGAGGATCGGGAAGAGGACGCCGAGCGCGATGAACAGGCCGCCGAGGACGAGATGCCGGGTTTTTCCGGTCATGTGCGTCCCCGCGGTTTCTCAGTGGCCGGTATAATATTCACATCGGTTCTCCGGAATGGCGGGATGTTCGCGGTGAGCCGCGCCCCTCGCCGTCCCGCTCTCGAATTCAGAATGTGTAGCCGATCTCGCTCATCAGCATCCGTCCGGGCATGGGATAACCGTACATGGCCTGGTACGACGCGTCGAACGCGTTTTTCAGGGCGAGTTTCGCTTCCAGCGTCTTCAGGAATCGCCAGGAGACCGACAGGTCCACCACCGTATAATCCTTCATGGGATAGAGGTTGGGGAACGGGGCGGCCGAGTCCCTGCCCGTCCAGTCCTCGACCCGGACGAGTGTCCCCGTGAGCGTCAGCCCCGAAAACCGCCAGGACACGAACCCGCTGGTCTTCCGTTTCGGCATGTTGGGGATCGGATATTTCATGTCGATGAAGGCGGAAACGATTCCGATTTCCGCCCGATCGGATGGGAACGCCGTGATCTCGATTTCAAGCCCCTTGTTCTCGATTTTCCCGACATTGGTGAGTTGGAAACCCGACCCCGAGGCGCGTCGCGCCGGCGCGATCAGGTTGTCTCCGGTGATACGGAAAACGGCGGCGTCGATTTTCAGGATGCGTCCGATTTGCTGTCCGAATCCCGCTTCCAGGTTCCAGATTTCGTCGGGTTTGAGCGCCTCGTTCCGCGACGGGAAGAAATAGAGTTCCCGGATCGACGGACTGCGGAATCCCTTGGAGAAGTCCATGCGCACCGTACGGGTCTGGGTCACCTGGGCGACCAGGCCCAGCTTGGGTATCGAGACGGTCCCGAAGAGATCGTGGTGCTCCAGCCGGTATCCGGCGGAGAGGAGCAGGCGCGCCGGGAGGAGCTGCTGGATATGGATGTAAGGCGCATATTCCAGGATCGTTTTTTCCGTATACGCCACGCTGCCTTCGGCGTGGCCGCCGTACCGTTTCAGGTCGAATCCGATCGTCGTGGTGTTGCCGCGGATGGGCCGCATGTTGTGGTACGCGATCAGGCCGGTCATCCGGTCGGAGGAACGCCATCCGTCCGAGAATCGGTGCCGTCCGAAGTTGCCGTGCCATTTCAGATAGGATTCCCCGTAACGGCTCCTATGGTTCAGCGTCACGTCTCCGCCCCAGCGCAGGATGTCGTACCAGTCGTCGGTTTTCGGCGTAGTGGCAAATCCCGGATCGTAGAGATACAGATCGGCCAGGCTGGCGTTGACATCCATTGAGGTTTTTGAATTCAATGCATAGGACACGTTCCCCGTGAAGAAATTGCCTTCATAGGTGTTTTTGGCGTCTTTCCGGAAACCGTCTGTGCTCCGGCGCGCGGCGGTCAGGTTGTAAGACCATCTGCCCTTTCTCAGACTGTGCCGGAGGCCGAAGTCTTGGGTGTTGTAAGCGCCGTATCCGGCGTTCAGCCGGGTGCTGAAACCCTCCGCCTCCTTTTTCCCGGAGATGATGTTGATCACGCCGGCCGTGGCGTTGCTGCCATACAGGAAACTGGCCGGTCCGCGGACGACTTCGATGTGATCCACGCCATCCACGGAAAATTCATCCGCGATGGTGCAGCCCATCAGTCCCATGAAATCGGGGCGGCCGTTGCGCAGGATCATCACGTGGGTGTCGGCCGTTCCGCCGATGCCGCGCATGGACAATTTGCCGGCGGCTACGCCGGCCGCGCCGTACCCCATCACATTCCATTGTGTCAGATGAAGGCCGGGAACATAGGTGTTGACCGCATCCAGTGCGGCATGGCTCGGGACCGATTGAATCCGGGCAGGCGTGATGACCGAGATGCTGGCGGCCAGATCCCGCTGCGCGCCCGCGGTCCGCGTTCCCGTCTTGACGACGGGGTTGAAGTAATAACGGACCGAGATGGAATCGGAGGCAGAAGCCGGTACTTTCGCGGAAAACACAGCCGGGGAGGACAGAAAGATACAGAGAATCGAGAGAAAACATACATGCTTCATGGAAAGTCCCTCCGGCAGAAGTAACACGAAATATATAATTGTAACACAAATATAGACTATTTTCTTTTCATCGTCAAGAAAAAACTTGCTTTTTTTATATTCCGAACCGGTCCGCGGAAAATCCTCCCGATCCTGCAGGTTTTTCTTTCAGGAAGGGCGGAAGATTTCGTATATTGCTTCGTCCTGATACGTGGTCCGGATTTCACCCATCGAGGAGCCGATATGGATGATCAAAAACTTTTCCTGGGGTATCCCGTGAAGCTACGGGGGGAAGGCATGTCCAGACAGCGGTTGCGTGCGATCCGGAAAGGATTACGCACGCTCCATACGCTCGAGGTCATGGCGGTTCAGATCTACCGGTTTCAGGCAACGGGCGGGTCGCTGGATCTGCGCCCCCATCTGATCGCGGCCATGCAGAACGAGATGCGGCATGTCGAGGATTTTCTCGTCAAACTGCTCGAATACGGTTTTCGTCCCGCCTGGAACCGCTGGATGTACTGGCTCGTGGGCTGGTTCTTCGGATACGGTTCCCGGATTCTCGGCCGTGAACACATCCTGAAGACCGGCATCTGGGTCGAGGACAAAGCCGTTCACCATTACGGGGAATTGCTGGAGACCGTGGAATGGGACGAGGACACCCGGCCGATCGTCGAGAAAGACCGGGAGGATGAACGGCATCACATCCGGCTCTGGCAGAGCCTCCAAAACGGTTAATATCAGGGCAGTCTTTGACGCATCTTTGCTGGAACGACGATCCGATGTCCGTTTTCAGGGGGTCTTGCGTGCAGGGTCCTTCTGATCCGCCGTCCGGATGAAGGGGAAGGGTTCCGCCTGGTTCAGGGTTTCCCGCAGGTCGCGCAGATCCGGTTTCGATCGGGACAGGCCGCCCCTGAGCCCTCGGACTGCGAAACCGTCCGCTTTCAAACCGAAAAAACCTCTGCGGAAGTGGAGCGCCACCTCCACGGGATAGTGTTCTTCTCCCTTGATCCGCCAGACCACCTCACGCACCACCCCTTTGTGTATCTGCTCGAAACAGTAATCGATATGGGGGCCTTCGAGACTGAATTGGCCGGAAAGTTTATGGCGGCCGAAC
This sequence comes from bacterium, assembly GCA_011046415.1. Lineage (GTDB taxonomy): Bacteria > Zhuqueibacterota > QNDG01 > QNDG01 > JABMRT01 > DSAP01. The sequence goes on from DSAP01000090.1 coordinate 8,940, forward strand.
TCCGACAGGGATTCTTTCACGACCGCGTCGAACCGATCCGAGATTTTCCTGAACGGTCCCTCGGGTGCGTGGTGTTTTCTGCCGTATCGCTCATGAGCCTCGAGTGATTTCTCGATGAGTTTGATGCGAGGATTCGTATCATCCGGCGCGTCTGTCATTTCCGTTTCCCCTCAGATATCCGGATTGTTTCTTCTTGGCTGAAACATTCCGAATAATGCAGTAAGGAATCAAAACAACGCAAACCCGATTCGCAGGCCGTCCGAAAGCTAATGAACCCGACGTTCAATGTCAAGCAAAAAAAGAGGCTTCTAATTGGTTGAATAATCGGAAAGTTATGGGAAAAATTTCAGCGCGATCATCTTATGGATGAGTTTGGCCACGGCAAAGGGTGAATTCGGATCGTCCTCCCGGCAGGAGAGTTCGACCACATCGAATCCGACCACCTTTTTATTGCTGAAGATCGTGGCCAGCAGGGCGAGGATTTCGTCCCATGTCATGCCGCCGGGTTCGGGCGTCCCGGTCGTGCGTACGACGCTCCAGTCCAGCACATCGACGTCGAGGGTGATGAATACGGGATCGGGGAGGGCTTCGACGGCCGTTCGGAGGTCGAAGGCGCCTTTCCGGAATGCGTCCATCGTGCAGAGCTGGATCTTTTCCGTCCGGATCCGGTCGGCTTCTTCCGCGGACATGCTCCGGATGCCGATCTGCAAGGTGTGTTCGGTCTCTTCGCGGATACGCGACATCACGCTGGCGTGGCTGAGGCGGCTTCCCTGATACGAATCTCTCAGATCCGCATGGGCGTCGAGCTGGATGACGGAGACGGCGCCGTGTTTTTCGCGGAGCGCCCGGTAATAACCGCCCGTGATCGAATGGTCACCGCCGATGACGACCGGAAATTTGTCCCGTTCCAGTATCGCTTTTGCCGCGTCTTGAATGGACTGGATCATCCTCTCCGGCGTGCTCGGGATGGCGGGCGGGGTGAGTGTGGATATGCCGATTTTGTACGGTTCCGTATCCAGCACTTCATCATAGAGTTCCACATAATACGAGGCGTCGATCACGGCATCCGGCGCCCCTGCCGTGCCCGCACCGCAGGAGATGCCTCCCTCGTAGGGGAAGGGAAGGATCGCCACGGCGGATGTATCCAGATCCGTGAATTCGGGTTCCAGGTCCAGAAATTGTTTATGATACAGCTTCATCCTGTCCTGCCGAATCGAGTTTTTGCATCATTCCGGGAATCATCGAAAGGAGTCTCCGGTACGGACGCGGAGGATTCAATTCCAGCACATAGGCGGCGAGCAGGGGGAAAATGACGCTGTATTCGCCCCAGATCTGGACCAGCTTGTCCTCATCGGCGGTCTGGTACTTGCCCCAGGTGACGGCCTCGCCGAAGGTGCAGCTCGACAGGCTGCCTTCCCGTTCCACGGCCGTGCCGATCTGGAGCCCCCGGTCGGCCCCCTCGAAGTCGACCCCGAGAATCTGGCTGATGGTCGGACCCGTCTGCTGGATGAAATTTTTCGGTCCGCCGCCTCCGAGTTCCACGAAACCGGTGCCGCCCGAGGCATAGGCGACCGCCGCGGATTCCAGAATGTCACGCTGGGCCGAGAGCCGGACCGGAAACCCCTCGCGGTCCGTGCGTGCCAGATTCATGGCGATCGAGTGGTTGCTGTGGGAATCCCAGAATATGGGGACGCCCAGTTTCGCCGCGACCGCGACGAAACTGAGATCCGGATGCGGGGCGTTCTCGAGGGTCCATCTGCCGAGACGTTCGTTGAATTCCCAGCTTGCCAGGACCTTTCCGGACAGGGCCGCATGGTCTTCGCGGACGAAACGCCGGATGATGGCATCCTGGGCTTCGAGCGTCTCTTTTTCCCGGATCCCGATGTCGTAGATCCGCGTGTCTCCATGACGGCGAAGCTGATTGTCGTCACAGTGCGGGCTGATGGCTTTGACGGGCAATCCGAAGGCGAAATGCAGGTCGTGGTAGACCTGGGCGCCCGTCGAACAGACGATGTCGATGAATCCGTCTTCGAGGAGCGAGATCACCGCTCCTCCCATGCCGCCTGCGATGCCCGCGCCCGCGATGCCGAGCCAGATGGTGTCCCCGTTTTCGATCATCCTTCGGAACAGTTCCGCGCCGCGATAGACGTTTCTCGCCTCGAAGGCCGTGCGTCCCATATGGCCGAGCAGATCGGACGCACGCATCCCCTTTTCCAGCCGTTCAGGCCGGATATCCGGGGCGTCTTCAAACAGGGACCGTTGGGAATTCATGATTTCATTCTCAATCGAGAAGCATGACCGCTGCGGCGAGGACGGTGGTCCAGAGTCCGTCCTTGTGGCCGCGCGCGGACTGGCAGATGCTGCGGCTGATGAACTGGCGGTTTTTATCCGCGACATAGAGCTGTTTCCGCTCGTCCCATGCCACATCCGGATCGAGTTCGATGCCGAGGGTCGAGGCCAACATGGTCGCGGCCAGGTCTTCCGCGAAGTCGGAGGCCTTCTTCATGGTTTCACCGAACGCATGATGCTCGCTGATGTATCCGTACTGGATCTTATCCTTGGGGTGGGCGAGTCCGATAGCGGAAGCGACCAGGCGATTGGGCTCATTCGTACATTCGCGCGCCATGACGACGAAGGTAATCTGACCGGGACTCAGCTGTTTCTCGCCTTTTTCGCGGGAGATGATCTTGCAGTTGGGGGGGAAAATGCTCGACACGGTCACGAGATTGCAGATCTCGATCCCCGCGTCGCGAAGGGCGAGTTCGAAACTCTGCAGTTTGTTGCGGTGATACCCCATGCCCTTGGTGAAGAACATTTGTTTGGGCGTCATCTTATTCACATTGGCCTCCGTCCTCGATGTAATCGTCCAATGCAAGGGTTTCAGGAAAAATAACCGATCAAGATACCGAACTCCTGGATAAAAATCAATAAAAAATAAATTTTTATTTGAATTTTTCGGTGCGGCGATTCACGCAGAAGAAGAGACGGGGGGACAGGATCGAACCGGAGACCCCGTACCGGATCGGCGGAGACTGGCAGAGTCGTCCGGATTGTGAGGTACAAACGGCCGGATCCGTGCGGACCGTTTGAATGAGAAAACACCCTGTTTGCGTACCCGCCGGAGGGATGTTAAACCCCGCCATTCCGTATTCAGGTCCTGAGAAACCAAGCAGGGCGGCCGGCCTTCTATCCATTCCGGTGATTTCCGGAAGACCGGTCGCGTTCAGCGCCTTGCGAGTCTGAAATCGATTGGGATGGAAATTTTGACTTTCACCGGCCTGTCCCGCTGCAACGCAGGTTTCCATCGGATGGCGCGCACGGCAGCTTCCGCCGCTTCGTCGCATCCGTTGGGTCCCAGAGATTTCAGGATTTCCGTTTTCACGACCTGACCGGTTTCGTCGATATAGGCCATCACGATGACACGGCCTTCGATGCCGGAAATACGCGCGATCTCGGGATAGACGAGATACTTCAGGATGGCCGGATACCCTCCGATGGGTTCGGGCCGGGTCTCAACGACCTCGAAGAAAAACGATTCTTCGGGTTCAACCGATCTCCAGATGGGCGGCATTTCGCTGATTTTGTCCCACTCCCGGATATCCGGGATGTCGAGTTCCAGGAGATCCGTTTCCTTCTCGGCGGGGATGGGGATAGAAGGACGTTGGGGCGGGACGGTCTTTTTTTCCACGAGGGTTTGCGGCGTTTCCGTCAGGGGGATGGGGCCGGGATTCTCAAAAAAAGTCCTGGAATCCCGAAGGAATCTTTTGTTTCCCTGCAGGATCACGATGCAAAGAGAAAGCGCGATGATCAGGCCCAGTTCGAACAAACGCGTGTGCTCAAACCGACGTTCTGTGAAAATCTGGATGTCCATGGCGATCCTCCTTTCTTGCGGGAATGGTTCTTTTATCGTCACCGCTCCGGGATTTCTCCGCCTCATCTCTGACGCAGGAGGAAGAAAATGATAAAGAGACAGATCAGCATGAGCAGGATGGACATCAGCGCCCAGAAACCCGGATAGATTCTAAAAATCAACCCGAACCGGCGGCGGTCACGCCGTCGCGCCAGGACTTGTCGCCAGATTTCATGACGGAGATGCGCCATGTCGCGTTCCGGCGGCCGGCTCATTTTCAGGATTTGTTCGATGTCGTTCATGGTTTTCATAGCTGTTTTTTCAGTTGTTCGAGACCTCGTCGGATCTGTGTTTTGATCGTATTCTCGGGAATATGGAGGATGACCGCGATCTCGCGGATCGGCAATTCCTCGTAATAACGTAAGGTCAGCACATCCTGATAACGCGGTTTGATTTTGTGCAGTGCCCGGAGCACACGGGCTGATTTGAGCTAGATTTCCTTTTGGTCTTCCTCGGCGGCGATTCCGGAGTCGGTGGAACTGTCCCCCGGGAGGACGGCAATCCGGGGTTCTGTCAGTCGTACCAGCTTCCGGTTCCTGCGGAAATGCTGGTGGATCTCATTGGTGGCGATCCGGTAGAGCCAGGCCGAGAAGGGCAGGCCTTTCCATTCGAAGTGCTGGATCCCATCCAGGGCTTTCAGGAAGGTGGAAGCGGTTAGGTCTTTCGTGAGCGTCTCGTCGCCCGTGCGCCGGAGGATATAATTGGAAATGGTCCCGTAGTATTTGTCGAAGAGAAATCGAAAGGCGGCCGGATCGGATTTCGACGCGGCAATCCATTTTTTGTCATCTGTGAACTCCGTATTCACGGACGCACCGCTTTTCGGGGTCTGCTTTCTCTTCACTTACAAAATACCGAATTGAACGAAAAGTTTCGTTTTTTTTGACAGGGATTGAATTCATCGGGTGGTACCGCGACGAAACGGAAAGACATTTTCGGCTTGAACCTTTCCCGGGGTTTGAGTATTTTGTGTCGGATCGAAAGAAGAGGATCGTCGGGAAAGGCGGATTGATCTTAGCAAACTACTGGCTTTGCCAGTGGTTCACGATCTTAAACGGGTCGGCACTAAACGTGCCTTCTTTTGCTCGCGGCCTTTGGCCGCAATCAAAAGCCACCGGCTTTGCCGGTGGTCGTTAATTCCGTGGGATCACGCAAAGCCTTCCGGCGAGGCCTCAGGCCGGAAAGGCTTTGCCGTTCCTGAAAACCGGATTGTTACGCTTTGTTGCTGAACGCCTCGTCGAAGACGCCCGCGGGCAGCGGATAATTCAGGGTTTTCAGAAATTCACAGGCATCGGCGGCGCCGAATTCACGGTCCATGCCGGGGTCTTCCCATTCGACCGAAAGGGGGCCGTTGTACCCGATCCGGTTCAATACCCGGATGATCCCTTCGAAGTCCACGTCGCCGCGACCGAGCGAGCGGAAATCCCATCCGCGGCCGGCCCGGCCGAAATTGAGATGCGAGCCGAGTATGCCGGTGGTGCCGTCCAGCGTCACGGCGCAATCCTTCATGTGGCAGTGATAGATCCGTTCCTCGAATTCCTCGAGGAATTTCACCGGATCCATGCCCTGCCACTCAAGATGGCTCGGGTCGAAATTGAAGCCGAAGGCCTCCCGGTACGCGATGGCGTCGAGTACCTTGCGCGTCGTGACGAAATCATAGGCGATCTCGGTCGGATGCACCTCGAGCGCGAACCGGACGCCGCATTCGTCGAACACATCCAGGATCGGGTTGAAGAGTTCTGCGAAATATTGATACCCTCTTTCGACTTCGTCCCAGTCGTTGGGGGGGAAGGAGTACAGCATATGCCAGATGGACGAACCGGTGAAGCCGTTCACGACCGGGACGCCCAGATTGCGGGCGGCCCGCGCCGCCGCCTTCATGGAATCGATCCCGAACCGGCGTTTCTTTTCCGCATCGCCCTTGCAATCGTCCGGGACGAAGCCGTCCGACCGGTTGTCGTCGTTGGGATCCAGAATCAGCTGTCCTGTGAGATGATTGCTGATAGCCCAGGTCTTGAGTCCGTATTTGGCCAGGAGTTTGTGTCTGGCGTCGCAGTACGCCTTGTCCTCCGCGGCCCTGAAAACATCCATGTGATCGCCCCAGCAGGCAAGCTCCAAACCGTCATATCCCCAGTCCCGGGCTTTTTTGCACAGGGTTTCGAGGGGCAGGTCGGCCCACTGTCCGGTGAAGAGTGTGATGGGTCTGGGCATGACTCTCTCCTTTTTTTGGTGGCGGATTAAATTTACAGATCGGGATCGGGAATGTCAAGGAATATGAAGCGCGGCGGCAACGGAGGATCCGTTTCGGACAGGGGTGTGCGGAGTCACACAACCGGATGTGAATCAGAAAGGTAAGACGGGATGACAAGCCGGAATATCCGGGAGATCTTTTCATTGGTGAAGTTGAATTTTGTCTGATTCCGAAGAAGACAGCGGGTCGGGATTTCTGTCCTGACCGAAAATAGTGGCTTCTGGTTGGATGAATGGAAAACCGGGGCGGAAACGGACTGCGATTCCTTGCCGGTTTATCATCAAGCGGAACCGGACGTGAATACTCCTGCCTTTTCCATAAGTAGGTTTAAAAACGGGATGCAACAAATCGCCGGGAAGTCCATATACTGAACAGGATGTCTCATGAATACGAGAGGAGGGGTCACTATGAAAACCCGTCTCACATTTGCCTTTTTATTCCCGGCGATGGTCCTGTTCACCGGCTGCAACGTGCAGGTGAACCGGTCGGTCCATCTCGGTGACGGGCGCACTGTCCGCGCCGATCAGGTTACGGTCAACGGGCAGATCACCGTTGGTTCGGATTGTGAGGTGCGCGGCAATCTGACAACGGTGAACGGAAACATTCGGGTCGGAAGAAACTCAAAGATCAGGTCGATTCGTACGGTCAACGGCACCGTTCGTCTCCAGGATGATGTGAAAATTTACGGAAAACTCCAGTCCGTAAACGGTCCGGTGTCGTGCGACCCGGGGGTGAGAATCCGGGGTGACATCGCGACCGTGAACGGGAATATCGACTTGCGACAGACGATGGTCGGCAGAAATCTCGTCACCACTCACGGACGTATCACGCTGGCCGGAAAGTCTGAGGTGGACGGAAACATCCTGATAAAAAGAGATCAGGGAAGTCACAGGATCCGTCCCCTCTCCATCGAGATTACGGAGGGTTCCGTGGTCAGGGGGGATATCCGCGTCGCGGATCGTCGATCGGTTGTGACGGTGTCTCTTTCCCGCGGCGGGCAGGTCCAAGGCGTAATTCACAACGCCACGGTGGTGGAGGAGTAACCGTCCCCGTACCGGCTCAAGACGGCGGTGGTTGTACTCTATCTGGGGTGCGTATTTCCTCCCGAAAGACGCGCCCCCCTCGCATTTTTCTTCCTTTTCCCTCTGTAACCATCGGGTCTCGATCCGATCATTCCGACTCGGTGACGAACGAGAATGTCACCGGATCTTTCAGGGCCGATCCGTGCATGTCCCGGGCACCGGTTCCGAGGGTAATCGTGTATTTGGTGTTTCCCGCCAGGTCCTGGGACGGCCTGAAGGAGATCACATCTTTGGATGGATTGGTGTTGTTTTCCTGATAAGACCATCCCCGGAAGAACGATCCACGCACGGCCGGCTGAATCCCGAACGCGTTCTGTACCGCAGCCAGATTCATGTAGGTGTTGAACTGGATGCTGATAACCACATTTCGGGAAACGAAGATCTCCCCGTTCAGGGGACGGGTGTTCGTCACTTCGAGCGGAGCGGTCTCGAAGGAGAACTCGAAAGGATCGCCGAGGGCGTCGCCGTCCAGGTCCGTGGCCGTGCCGTCGATCCGGATCGTGTACAGGGTTTCGCAACGGAGCGGTCCTCCCGTGAAAATCCTGAGCTGATTTCTCTCGGGCCAGAGGGGTGTGATGTCGGACGGCGGCGAGAGGGTCAGGGCGGACTCCGTCGATACCGCATCCATACGCCTGGGGAAGTTGACATAGATCGAGGCGTTCTGAAGCGGATTGACGTAGATCGCCCCGTGTTCGGGTTGGGTCAGGATCACGTTCTGTGACGTCGCGGATTGCACCGTGCTGAAACGGAACATCAGGGGGAACGAGAGCGGGGAGCCCGCGGTATCCATCGCAGTCGTGGCCAGAATCACGGTATAGGTGGTATCCACATAACCATCCTTCTGAGCCATCCGGTAGGTGAAGGAAGTGATGTTTTCATATGTCGAGATAACGGCTCCGGCACCGGAATCCCGGGCGTATAAACTCTCATCGTTCCAGTAGTACCTCGGTGTGGGGGTGTAGGCGAACGCGCCCCAGTAGAAAACGCCTTCGGAAGGCGGATCGGTCGAGAAAGCGGCCTCGACGCTCTGGCGGTTCATCGGCCGGACGAATTCCACCGAAATGGAAATCTGGGACCAGCGGCGGTCGAAAACGATCTCCGACCGGTCCGCCGGATAGACTTGTGAAATCAGGTCCGGAAAGTCGGAGAGGCGGATTTCCCCGACATAGGTCCGGGCGCCCCCGGTCACCTCGACATCCGCTCTCCGGTATGTGCCGTAATTTCCTGCCTTTACAATGAGATCATAGTTGCCGGCGGGTACGTTCTCAAGCAGAAAAGTGCCATTATACGGGCTGATCTGCACGGAATCGACCGGTTCCGCCTGGCCGATCACGACCCAGGCGCCGCTGTCGGCCTGCACCACTCTTCCGGTGATGGAACCGTCCGTTTCAGCGGTGATGATCTTTTCGATGGTTTTGGTGCATCCCGAAAAGAGGATGAGCCCCATCGAACAATAGATTCGTATGTTTTGCATGAGAGCCTCCCTGATTTATCTGCGGAAAGACTACAAGACATGTGCCAGATCCACCAGCCGGAGATTCGGCCCGGAGAGAAGATGTCCGCTTTAGAAAAAGAGACAAGTGTTCCTGAGTTTTTTGTGGATTCCCCGGAAATCTGAGGATGATGTCTGAATGCATATCATGATCCAGAAAATGATAAGCAGCAAATCCGGATTTGCCGGAGACCGGGATTTCCGACTCCGGTGAATCGAACAATTACGGAAAAACAAGCGTCTTCCTGCTCCGGTTTATGGCGTCATTCTTCCGGGAAAGAAGACAGAATGCCTCCGGTCAGACGGAGCAATTCGGTCTGCGATTCGATGAGCCGGTACACGGCCGTGAGCCGGCCGACCGCCGCATTCAGGTAAAGCATCTGGACGTCCCGGTAATTAAACGAGTTGATCGCGCCCGTTCTGAATTTCTCCCCGGAGATTTCGAGGTTCAGCGCCGCGGTCGCCTGCGCCTCGGCGGCCACATCGACGAGCTTCTTTCTTACCTCAAACAATTCCAGTTGCGCGGCGAGCCGGTTGGACAGACTGTGTATCATGGCATCGGTTTCGACCTGTCCGATTTCATGGTCCACCTTCGCGATTTGTACCGCCCGGTTTCTCGCTCCGCCGCTGAACAGGTTCCAGCTCAGGTTCAGGGTGCCGTATCCCTCGTAGGTCGTGAGGGGGGACGGCCGGATATCGATGCGGCTGCCTTCCAGTCCGGCGCGGAGGGAGAGGGACGGCCACCATTCGCTTCGGGCGAGGGCGACCTGTTTTTCGAGCAGGGTCTGGCGGAGGTACCGGTTCCTCAGCAGCCGGTTGTCGGCAAGCATCCTGTCCTTCAATATTCCATACTCATACGTATTCGCGGCGGCTTCGAACGGTTCCGTCAGCCGGTAAGCGCGGTCGTCCGTTTCGCCGATCAGATAATTGAGATCACGCATGGCGTTGCGGGCGCGCGCGGTTTGTTCCAGGTATCTGGCCTCGTCCTCGAGCCAGGCATTTTTCGCCTGGAGCAGGTCGTATGTGACGAGGGCGCCCAGTTGACGCTGGGATTCCGCCCTCTCGTACCGGTTTCCGGAGAGGGTGCGCAGTGTGTCGAGTACGTCCGCCTGTTTTAACTGGAGCAGTGCGTTGTAATAGGCCAGGATGACGGCCTGAACCGATTCTTCGATGAGCAGGGCCGTGTTCCCCGCGCTCAACCGCTCCAGCTGATCCAGCCTTGCCTTGCGGATCCGGACCGCGAATCCGTCGAACAGGATCCACTGGAGGGTCAGATTTGTCGAGGCCATATCCCGGACATCCCGGTCCCCGGTATCGAGATCCTGCCTGCGTGAAGCGGAAATCGAAAAATCCAGGGAGGGAAACGCTCCCGCCGTACCCCAGGTGTTTTGAATCGCCGCGATTCTTTTGTCGAGACGGCGGATCCGGATATCATAATTGTATTCGAGGGCGCGGCCGACGGCCTCCGGCAGGCCCAGGGAGTCCTGGGCAGAAAGGTGCGTAAAGCCGAGCATGATCCAGATCGCCGGAATAAGAAATCTACGGTTCATCATGAAGCCCTTCCCGGATCGCATGGTTTCGGATTCAATCTCACATTCTGTCATTCATCCTCCCGGTCCCGGTGCAATATCTCGAATTCGACCTCTTCGGGAGCCGGGCGGCGGCCGGTCCACAGATGGACGGCATTGACACGCAGGTCATTCAGGGCCTGGATGAGCGGGGGAAAGAAGATCAGGATGAATCCCGACCCGAACACGACGCCGTAGGCGAGGCTGATGGCCATGGGGATGAGGAACTGCGCCTGATGGCTCCTCTCCAGAATCAGAGGGAAAAGACCGATCGATGTGGTCAGCGTGGTCAGGAGAATCGGCCGCAGACGCCGGCTCCCCGCCTCGGTAATGGCGTCTCTCACTCTCATGCCGGAGGCAACCAGGCTGTTGTATTTGGCCAGGAAGATGACGGCGTCGTTGATGATGACGCCCGAAAGCGCGATCATGCCCAGCACCGAGAGCAGGGAAACGGGTTTCCCGTGAATCCAGTGCCCCAGAAATGCACCCACCAGGGACAACGGGATCATGGCCAGGATGATGACCGGTTGTTCGAGGGATTTGAAATGAATCATCAGGATGAGCACGATGCAGGCGAATGCGATGCCGAAATACGTCTGGAGCTTGTCCACCGTGATCTGGCTTTCGCGCTGCTGGCCCTGAAAAACGACACGGATTCCGGGATATCTGGCCTTGATCTCAGGGATGATCTGTGTGTTGATCTGGTTCAGAATGTCCGGGACCGAGTCGTAGGGATCGACCAGGTCGGCCTCGATCCGCATTTCACGTTGCCCGTTGAACCGGCGGATTCCGACCGGGCCGCGCTGGATATCATAGTCCGCCAGTTCGATGAGGGGGAATGTCCCTTTGGGTGTCTTGATCCGCATTTGTTCGAGCTGGCCGATATGCATCCGGTCTTCGGGGGGGAAGCGCACCCAGATCCGGATTTCGTCCCGGCTTTGCTGGAGCCGCTGGACCTGCTCGCCGTAAAATCCCTGGCGCACCTGACTCACGATATCCGATTCATTCAATCCCAGCAGGTATGCCTTCGATTTGAGCCTGAGCCGGATCTCCTGTTTGCCCTGGGCGTTGTTGTCGATGATGTCTTTCAGCATCGGCATGTTGTTCAGGCCGGCCATCAGCATATCCCGGGCGGCTTCCAGCTCTTCGAGATTGCGGCTCAGGAGGCTGACGGAGACCGGCATGCCCCAGCGGCTCCTGCTGCCGACCGTGTATTTTTCCGCTTCGGGGACCGGGCCGATTTTGTTCCGCACCCGTTCCGCGATCTGCATGCCGGTCAGATCTATCCGGGTCAGATCGACGGGAAAGACGGTGAGCCGTCCGGCGTGCGTGCCGACCTCCTGTCTCGAGAACGCGTGTCCCACCTGGAGGCGGGTATCCCGGATGAGGTCTTCAGACCGGCCCATTTCCTGTTTCAGATCATCGTTGACCGTCCACACGGCCTCTTCGAATCGGTGGAGGAAGCGGTACGTCTGTTCATCCCCGGATCCGGGGACGAAGGCGATGTTGATTTCGAAGCTGTCGAAATCCACCACGGGATAATAGGTGCTTCGGATGAATCCGCCTCCGAGAAGCCCGATCGTGATCATCATCATGGCGGGCGGAATGGCCAGCATGAGGTAGCGCCATCGGAGCGACCGCCGGATAAAGGCCGCATATCCTCTCCCGCTCAGCCAGGCCAGGCCGTCTTCGATATGGTGCTTCACCGATTTTTGGGGACGGGCCATTCTCTCCCGGTCGAGCACATGGTGCGAGGCCAGATGGGCCGGCAGGACGAAAAAGGCTTCAATCAGGCTTAAAATGAGGCAGATAATGACGATGAAGGCCATTTCCCAGAGTTGTTCCATGTTCGTGCCCGTCAGGAACAGCAGCGGCATGAAGGCAACGACCGTCGTGGTGATGCTGGTCAGCACCGCCGGCATGACTTCGAGGGTCCCCTCGATCGCCGCCCTGCGAGGACTGTATCCCTGCTGAAAATAGGCGAACACATTCTCGCCGATGACGATGCCGTCGTCGACCAGGATGCCGATGACCAGGATCATTCCGAACAGGGACATCATGTTGATCGTGATGCCGTAGAGGTTGGCGATCACGAACATGGACAGGAATGAGGCCGGGATTCCCCAGGCCACCCAGAAGCTGACCCGGAAGCTGAGGAAAAGGGTCAGTGAGATGATCACGAGGATGGAGCCGAGAATCCCGTTGTTGACCAGGATTCTCAACCGGCTGTTCAGGATTTCGAGAAAGCTGAAATTGACCCTGAGCCGGACCCCGGGATTCCTGGCGTTGAAATCTTCCGCATAGGCATTGATGTATTTGTCGATGGCTTCGAGGTCTTCTTCCGGCAGTTTGTCGACCAGGAAAGTCACCGAAGGCTTTCCGGCCCGGTAGGCGGGATAGAAACTCTCCGGCGCGGTCTTGCGCACGGTCCCCACATCCCGGATGCGCAGGAAACCGCCGCTGGGGGTACCCCTGAGCGGGATGTCCGCGATCACGTCCGGATCTGCGCTGCGGGAACGCAGCCGGATCAGGATTTCCTCGGAACGCGACCGGATCTGGCCGCCCGAGATGTCCCGGTTGTTGTTCAGGATGGCCCGGGAGACCTCCGTGAGCGTCAGATTGTAGCGCAACAGGTTCGTCTCGGGAATCTCGACCGAAATCTCGGGTGTGGGGGCGCCGCCCAGGGAAACCTGGCTGATGATTCCGGAATTCAGGAAATCTTCCTCGATCTGATAGCCATATTCCTTGAGGGTGAACAGGTCGTCCGTCCCGGAAAGGGTCAGGAAAGCGGCCCGCGAGGTGGGACGCCTCTTGAACACAATCGGGCGTTCCGCGGCGGAGGGAAACGCGGAGATGCCGTCGACCGCATTCTTGACTTCCATCAGGATTTCATCGATGTCATACCGGCCCGTGGTCTCGATGAGCACCTGCGAAGCGTTTTCCGACGAGGTGCTCGTGATCTCCTTGATGCCCACGATACCGCGGACGGCTTCTTCGATCAGCGAGGTGACGCCTTCTTCCATTTCGACCGGCGAGGCGCCCGGATAAAAAACCGAGATGGATATAAAGCGGGATTTGATTTCCGGGAAGAAACTCTTCTTCAGGTTGTTCAGCGAAAGCCATCCTGCGATCAGGATGAAGGCGATGATCAGGTTGGCGTAAAACGGATATTTCACGAAGGTGGTGACCAGTTTTCGCATGGGTTTTTTCCCGATATTTCGCCTGTGTTTATCCGTCGGATTGTTTCAGGCCGTGCGCCGGGGAGTCTACGCCCCTGATTTTGACCGGAGAATTTTCCGACACATTGATCAGGGGCTGCGTCACCACATACATTTCCGGTTCAGGGCCTTTGATCAGTGCGGTATTTTCGGTGAGTCTCACGACATCCACCGTGCGGATTTGCAGGAGTCCGTCCAAGACGAGGAAGACCTGATTGTAATTGAAGAGGGCGTTCCTCGGTATTTGCATGACATCCTTCACGGGCGTGCCTTCGAACCGGGCGAGGAGGAATTCCCCCGAAAAAAGCGGATTCTGTCCTGTCAGGGGAACGCGGACGAAAACGCTTCTCGACTGGGTCGCGTCCTCCACGAAATGCGATACGCGCGTCACCGGGCCCCGCCATTCTATCTCCCGCGCTTCGGACACGAGAACGACCGGATCCCCGATTCGGATCCATCGGGCGTTCGCCGTCTCGATCGGCACCTCGACTTCCAGGGCATCGGTGGCGATGATGCGCGCGATCCGGCTTCCCGTATTGGCATAGGCGCCCGTTTCGAGAAACACGTCGGTGTAAACACCCTGAAAGGGCGCGCGGATGGTATGGCGGGAGAGTCTCAGCTCGGATTGCTGGACGGCGAAATAATCCGAAAGAAAGTTTCTGCTGGCCAGGAAAATCCGCAAAGGCTCCCGGTCGACTTCCGGAAGGCCCGGCAGGGGTGCGTCCAGACGGATTGCGCCGAAAAATTCCAGAAATGTCCCGTAGTATTCCGGATAATCCACCTGGATGTCCGGTAACAGGACGGCCACCCGGTTGAGGAACTGGCTTTTCTGGGCCTTCAGCGCGAGTTCCGCCTCGTCCCGGTAAATCGTCAACAGGGCCTGGCCTTTCTGGAATGTCTGGCCTTTCTTGAGCGGCTGATCGCCCGGCTCGATACGCCCCGAGGCCTCGGCGATCACCTCCACTTCCGCGGTGGAGTGGACCCGTCCCTTGCCGGTGATCGGGGACAGAATTTCCGAATACCGAATCGGTTCGGCCATGACCCACCGTTCACTCACCGGGGGAGGCCGGGTGGGCAGTTCGGGTTTTAAGGTGAACAGATACCGCATCAGAATAAAACTGAAAGAGAGGATGCCGAGAAATCCCGCGATGATGATCCATTTGCGCTTATCCATGTATCATTTCCCTGTCGGCTGGGTTTGGACTGTCCATGGCCGGATGCGACTGCGTGATCCGCCCTGACGGATATCTCCGCCGTTTGCGTTCATTATAAGTGAAAAAACGGAAATTTCACAATGAATTATCCATGTTTGTTCCCGTCTCATACAATTTTTTACACTTTGACGACAAAGGGATTTATCCCGCGATGGATTTTTGATGCTGGATCCGGGAGAACCTGCGTGCCGCGATGAATCCGTCAATCGCATAGATGCAGAGGGCCGTCCAGATGAACAGGAATCCGATGAGCCTGTTTTTTGAAAAAGGCTCATGATAGAGGAATACCCCGATCAGGAACTGGAGCGTGGGCGCAACATACTGGAGGAGTCCGATCAGCGAATAGGGGATCCGTCGCGCGGCGGATCCAAAGAGGAGGAGCGGGAGCGCGGTGGCCGGTCCCGATAAGGCGAGCAGGAGCGTCTGTCCCGCGGGACCGTTTCCGAAGGCACCGGCCTGAATGACCTGAAAATGGATCAGGAAACCGAGAGCCGGAAGGAACAGGATGGCGGTTTCGAGCGAGAGTCCCTCGATCGAATTCAGGGGCGCCGTCTTCCGGATCAATCCGTAGAAGGCGAACGAAAAGGCGAGCACGAGCGCGATCCAGGGCAGACGGCCGAAACGCAGCGTCAGATAGAGTACACCGGCGGCGGCCAGGATGACCGCGACACGCTGCCAGGGGCGCAGGGTTTCCCTGAGCACGAAGACACCGAGGAGCACGGCCACGATCGGGTTGATGAAATAGCCGAGGCTTGATTCGATGATATGCCCGCTGTTGACGGCCCAGATATAGGTGCCCCAGTTCAGGGCGAGGAGCAGGGATGTCCCCAGGAAGATCAGGAAAATGACCGGCTGTTTATGGATCCGGGCGATCCATCCCCAATCTTTCATAAACAGGAGGATGATCAGGATGAAAACGAGAGACCAGACCATGCGGTGGCAGAGGATCTGGAAGGATGAAACCGCGGCCAGGGCTTTCCAGTAGACGGGAAGCAGCCCCCAGATTCCATATGCCAAAAACCCGTAAACAATGCCGCGCTGCATGTCATCTTTCCGCATTGAAAAAACGAATCAAGTTATAAAAGAAAAGGCGCCCCTGCAAGTAAAAAAACCGGGTGATCGGCTGCCAGTCCTGCAGGGATGAAATCAAACAGGCAGAAAAATGTCAATACGGCATAAATAATCATACATTATGTCAATATGGCAAGCAATGAAAAGAACGTATAAACTCCATATATTTAGTTATATACATCGTGGCACACAGGTTGCATCTGCCTGATTTGGATCCACAAACCACCATTCAAAGGAGGTGTGAGCGATGTACGTCAATCGATTTCTTAACCGAACGGAAACCTGGCGCTGGCTGGACGATCTGCAGCGGGAAATGAACCGTTTATTCGACGGGTACGGATTCACGCCGCAACGGGCTTTTCCAGCCGTGAACATCCGGGCCAATGCGGAAGAAGCCCTGGTTTCCGCAGAATTGCCAGGGGTGGAACTGAAGGATCTCCGCCTTTCCGTGATGAACAACACGCTGACGCTCGAAGGCGTGCGCAGGGGCGAACCCGTGAAAGAAGGAGAATCCGTCCATCGTCAGGAGAGGAAAATCGGGGATTTCAAACGATTTCTGGAACTGCCGTTTTCAGTGAATCCGGATCGAATCACCGCCGGTCTCAAGAACGGCATCCTGACGATCCGGCTGCCCCGCAGGGAAGAAGACAAACCCAAATCCATCCAGATTCAGGGATAATCAGGAGGTGATCGCCATGGCTGAAAAGGCTGTTCAAAAAATGGAAAGCCAGGAAGTCGAACGGGTCGAACGAACCCGTTCAGGAAGGACTTTCCTGCCGCCGACGGACATCATCGAAACCGAAAGCGAGATCATTCTCCTTGCGGATATGCCGGGAGTCGATGAGAAGACCGTCGATATCATACTCGAGAATAAATTGCTGACGATTCAGGGGAATGTCGAAACCCGGGACGATAACAATCTCCAGACGGTGTATGCCGAATTCGAATCCGGAGATTATTACCGCGCATTTACGCTGAGTGACGACATCGACCGGGAGAGGATCCAGGCCAAGCTGAAGAACGGCGTGCTGAAACTCGTTCTTCCCAAGGCGGAGACGGCGAAATCACGCAAGATTGCGGTCCACACCGGAGAATAAAAGCATGAAAGGAGGGATTGCGATGAAGATCAAAGAGCTGATTCCTGCGCAGTGGGGACGGAGTGAGGTGCCCGTCAGGCGGACGATGGACTCCAGTCCCCTCCTCGATTTGCAACGTGGAATGAATCGCATGTTCGACCAGTTTTTCGACGATTTCACGGGGTCCCGGTTTCCGGAATCAGCCCGGAATGTCTATCCGCAGATCGACATCCGCGAAACCGATCAGGCCGTCGAGGTGTCGGCCGAATTGCCCGGACTCGAACGCGAAGATGTGGATATCTCGATCGCGGCAGACGTGCTGACAATCCGGGGCGAGAAACGGCAGGAGAAAGAGGAGAAAAACGGCGGAGTCCGTTATGTCGAACGCACCTATGGTGCATTCCGGCGCGAAATTCCGATCCGGGCCGAGATCGAAGTCGAGAAGGTGAACGCGAAAATGAAAAACGGCGTTCTGACCGTAACGCTGCCCAAGAAACCGGAAAGCCGGCGTATGGCCAGACGCATCGAAGTGCAATGAAACGGTCGCAGCCGGTGTACGGTCCGTACACCGGCTGCGTTTTTGCTTTTATTGTCCCCTTATCTGTACAGGATCCGATCCCCGAGGACTTCAAATCTCCCGGTGAGACTGCCCGTGGTCTCCGCATCGGCACTGCCGGAAAAGCCGGGTTGTTTGCCCCCGACGGCAATTTCGAAGAAACCGGGTTCGAGGATCTGATTGGCGGAATCATCCCAGAATGCGAGCTGTCGGGGTGTCAGCGTGAAGGCAACTTCCTTTTTTTGTCCGGGTGCGAGATGGATCCGCCGGAATCCCTGCAGGGAGCGGATGGGAACGGGAAATGACGCCTCGACATCCGAGACATAGAGCTGTACGACTTCGTCGCCCGCCATGCCGCCCGCATTCTCCACCGTCACCGAGACACAGACATCTTCACCCGCCGTGACCGTATCGGGAATCTGCAACTCCGAATACACGAAACGGGTATAGCTGAGTCCGTGTCCGAAAGGATACAGGGGGTCTCCCGTGAAATAACGGTAAGTCCGTTCTTCCATGGCATAATCCTCGAAAGGCGGAAGCTGATCCAGCGATTTGTAGACCGTGACCGGAAGGCGTCCGGCCGGGTTGCAGTCGCCGAAGAGCACATCCGCGATGGCGGTGCCTCCTTCCTGGCCCGGATACCAGACCTGGAGGATCGCTGGCAGATTCCGGTCGGCCCAGTTCACGGTCACGGCACTGCCGCTCATCAGGACGAGCACCACGGATTTCCCCGTCATTTTCAGGGCCTTTAGCAATTCCACCTGGATGTCCGGCAGGTCGATGCGGGTCCGGTCTCCGCCGGTGAATCCTTCGATCCGGACGGGCATCTCCTCGCCTTCGAGCATTGCGCCGATACCGCCCGCGAAAACAATCAGATCCGAATTCTTCGCCGCCTCGATCGCGTCCCGGAAAGGATCCCCCCCGATTTCAGACCATTCGAACCGGATCCATGCGGCTCCCTGATTCTGATAATACTCGACCGTGACGGGGAGGGCTTCCTTCGCCTTGAGCGAGACCGTGGCGGTCCGGATCTCGATGTCGTGATCGGACCAGTTGTCGATGAGCGTATCCCCGTTCACGATGAGCCGGTAACCGTCGTCTCCCATCAGGGAGAATCGGTAATTCCCGCCCTTGGGGGCGATGAGTTCGCCCTGCCATCTCACGGAGAAATTGGCATGGCCGAGTCCGGGAACGGCGCTGCGCCACCAGTTGCTGTCGATTTCCCGGTCCACGCGCACGTGGAGGGGTTCTCCCTCAAGCGCCTGATTCATGTAGTATTCCGCCCTGAGGCCGGCCTGGCCGTTCGTCCTGAGTACACCGGCGGGCACCAGTTCGGCCGGCGGGTTTTTATCCACATAATTGCATCCGCGTGCATACAAGACCCGGGTGTTCTTCCCGACTTTATTTTGTATTCCCTCGAGCACGGTGACCGATTTGGAAGGCGTGCCGTTGTAATTCCCGAGCAGGACGAACCGGTTATCCGCGTTCGGACCGATCACCGCGATGGTCTTGATATCCCGTTTCAACGGAAGCAGCCCGTCGTTCTTGAGCAACACGAGCGATTCCCGGGCGGCCCGGACCGAGAGGGCCCGGTGCGCTTCACAGTCGTTTTTTTCAAAAGGTATCCGGGCATAGGCCACCCGTTCGGGCGGGTCGAACATACCCAGCCTGATACGCGCCGTAAAGAGCCTGCGGAGGGCGACGTCGAGTTCCGCCTCGGTGATGAAACCGCGCCGGACGGCCTGTTTCAGGTCGCGGTATGAATTGCCGCATTCCAGGTCGGTGCCGGATTTCACGGAGAGGGCCGAGGCCTCGGCCGCGTCGCCGACGATCCGGTGGTGCCGATAGATGTCATCGATCGCCCCGCAATCCGAAACGATGTACCCCTCGAATCCCCAGTCATTCCGCAGGATGTCCCTGAGCAGCCTCGGGCCGGCGCAGCAGGCCTCCCCGAGATAGCGGTTGTAGGCGCACATGACAGACCAGGCGCCGGCCTCCTCGACGGTCGCCCTGAATGCGGGGAGGTAGGTGTCGTACAGGTCGCGCAGGTCGGTGACGGCGTCGAAGTGGTGCCGGTCGGGTTCCGGGCCGCTGTGTACGGCGTAATGTTTCGGGGTGGAGACGACCTTGAGGTAATGCGGATCGTCTCCCTGAAGGCCTTTGACGAACGCCACGCCCATGCGTCCGGTCAGGTAGGGGTCTTCGCCGTAGGTTTCCTGCCCCCGGCCCCAGCGCGGATCCCGGAAGATGTTGATGTTGGGGCTCCACATGGTCAGGCCCTTGTACCGCCCGAAATCGCCCTGCCGGACGAATTCGTGATGTTTCGCGCGGGCTTCGGTCGAAGTCACGTCGGCCACCTCGAACATCAGGTCCGTATTCCAGGTCGCGGCGAGGCCGATAGCCTGGGGAAAGACCGTGGCGATTCCCGCGCGGGCCACGCCGTGCAGGCATTCGTTCCACCAGTTGTATTCCGGAATGCCGAGCCGGGGGATGGCGCGGGCGACATCCATCATCTGGGAGATTTTTTCCTCCAGCGTCATGCGGGAGATCAGGTCGTCCACCCGTTGTGAGACCGGCAGATCGGGATTCAGATAGGCCGGGCCCTCCTCTGCGATGGAGAGTTGCATACCGGTCAGCGCGAGAAAGACGATTAAGAGGAAGACAGGTTTTCGTTTCATGGTATGGCTCCTATTGTGTTGTCTTCTATTTCTGAATTGGGTTGATGGACTAAGTGGATGATATGGGCGTGGTGCATCGATTTCCCTCCACATTGGCGATCCTTTTCACCCGGGAAGAAATATAGATCGCAATACATGGCATTGATTATCCCCGACGAACTGAATAGTTGCCGGCATAGTACTGCCGGCACTCAACCCGTTCAGGCTGCGGACGGGTCAATCTGCCGGTCAATCCTCGATAATATCGTCCGCCAGGATTATTACACCGTCCCCAGACTCAGGTCGCCGTGCAGCTTGAGGAGATGCCCATCCCGGTCGATCCAGAGATCCCTGTCGGGGAAGAATTCCTTCAATTTTTTCTGGATATGCCGCATCGCGAGTTCCTCGATCCGTGTCCTGACTTCTTCGGAGATCTTTTCGAGCGTCACCATGCGGATGTCGATGACATAGCCCTTCCCGCGTTCCGAACCCAGGCCGAGGGTGAAATTGGCCGTGATGTCGAACAGGCCGTCATGGGACCGGTTTGCGGTCGCGCCCCGTCCCCGGCGGGCGGGATGGAGGTGATATTTGTGACCGTAAGCATCCTCGAGTACTTCGTCGAGATCGTCCAGGAGCCGTTTCAGCTTCTGTTCCCAGAGGCGGAGATGGGGGTGCTGGACCATAATCCTCAATCTTTGCGGAGGAACGGCTTTTCCGGAGAAGGAGAGCGGCCGGAAATGCTGTTTCCAACCAATCGGTTTTATCTGTTCATTTTTCCTTCGATCTTCGCCCAGGTGTCCCGCAGGGTGACGGTCCGGTTGAAAACCGGACGGTCGGGCCGTGAATCCGGATCGGCGCAGAAATATCCCTTTCGTTCGAACTGGCAGCGATAACCGGGGGAAACATCCTTCAGGCAAGGCTCGATCTTGGCGGTCACGACTTCCAGAGACCGGGGATTCAGATGCGCCAGCCAGTCCGTTTCGGACGCCGGGTCGGGCACGGTGAAGAGGCGGTCGTACAGCCGCACCTCGGCGTCGGCCGCATGCGCCGCGGAGACCCAGTGCAGGGTGCCTTTGACTTTTCTTCCGTCCGGGGAATCGCCGCCGTGGGTTTCCGGATCATAGGTGCACCGGAGTTCAACGACTCTTCCATCCGCGTCCTTCACGACATCCCGGCAGGTGATGAAGTAGGCGTAACGCAGACGGACTTCCCGTCCCGGAGAGAGGCGGTGGAATTTGGGGGGCGGGTCCTCCCTGAAATCTTCCTGTTCGATATAGAGTTCCCGGCCGAAGGGCACCCTGCGCGTGCCTTCTGCCGGGTCTTCGGGATTGTTGATGCAGTCGAGTTCCTCGGACCGGCCTTCCGGATAATTGGTGATCACGACCCGGAGGGGATCCAGGACGGCCATGGCACGCGGGGCGGATTTGTTCAGATGCTCACGCACGCAGTATTCGAGCATGGACATATCCACCAGGCTGTCCCGCTTCGCCACGCCGATCATCTCAGCGAAATTCCGTATGGATTCGGGCGTATATCCGCGGCGCCGCATCCCGGACAGGGTCGGCATGCGCGGGTCGTCCCATCCCGAGACGCGGCCTTCCCTGACCAGTTGGAGGAGTTTGCGTTTGCTCATCACGGTGAAGGCCAGGTTGAGCCGGGCGAATTCGATCTGCTGCGGATGATAGATTTCCAGTTTGTCCAGAAACCAGTCATACAGGGGGCGGTGGTCTTCGAATTCGAGCGTGCAGATCGAATGGGTCACGCGTTCGATCGAATCTTCGAGGCCGTGCGCCCAGTCGTACATGGGGTAGACGCACCAGGCGTCTCCGGTGCGGTGATGCGCGGCGTGAAGGATCCGGTACATGACCGGATCGCGCAAATTGATATTGGATGCGGCCATGTCGATTTTCGCGCGGAGTACCTTCGATCCGTCCGGAAATTCACCGGCTTTCATCCGTTCGAACAGATCCAGGTTCTCGTCGATGGAACGATTCCGGTACGGACTCTCCCTGCCGGGTTTGGTCAGCGTGCCGCGCGCCTCGCGGATCTGTTCGGAGGTCTGGTCGTCCACATAGGCGAAACCCTTCCGGATCAGCGCGACGGCGTGATCGAACATCAGTCCGAAATAATCCGACGCATAATAGAGGTGATCGCCCCAGTCGAATCCGAGCCACCGGACATCTTCGATGATCGACCGGACATATTCATCCTCTTCCCTGGTCGGATTGGTGTCGTCGAAACGCAGGTGGCAGACGCCCCCGAATTCCAGCGCCATGCCGAAATTCAGGCAGATCGATTTGGCGTGGCCGATATGGAGGTATCCGTTCGGTTCCGGCGGGAAACGCGTGACGACGCGGCCCTCCCATTTGCCGGTCCGGTTGTCCTCGCGGATGATTTCGCGGATAAAATGGGGGATTCTCTCGTCCGAGGCGCTCATGGATTCTGTGTACTCCCGGAAAACTAGGTAAACTTGGTTGAATGACTCATCGTCCGAACCCATATAAAATAATAAATCGAGATGCCATTTTCAATCGGAGATTATGAAACGGCCGGGGTTTGCCGTGCAGGGTGACCGGAACAGTGGAGGGAAACGGACGGATCCGAAAAGAAAAATGACATTCTTTTACAGTCTGTGTCGAGAACATATCGTATATTTTAATAAGGAAAGTAAAAATAACGCAAACGAAGCATGATGTACGGATCCGGCTCTGTGATCGGAATGGGGACGGATCTGTCCATGGAGGTGCAACATGAAACGTGTCGTAAAATGGGGTCTCTTCCCGATTCTCGGCCTGCTGTCCTTAATCTGGTTTCTGATCCGCGTGATTCCCAAGCCGAGCCGTGTCACCTATCCCTGCATCCAGGCGACGGCGCCCCTGGCCTCATCGTTCGTCCTCTGGCTGATGGGCCTGTTTTCCTCCGTGGTTTTGTTCAGGAAAGCGCGGGAATACCGGCTTCAGTCCCGGCATGGACTTTTCTCTCTGGCCGCGGTGGCGGGGGCGCTATTGTTTCTGATTTCATTCCTTCAGGACACGCATCCGGTCAAGGCCTTTCCCGTTTCGACGCTCGAAGGACCCAATCAGCCGATCGGGGAGGGAAAAGGCGTCCATCCCGGACGGGTGGTCTGGGTTCATGATCCCGATGCGACCAACGCCGATTACAGTGCGTCCTGGATGAACTACTGGTATCAGGATGTCCATACGAATCAGGATGCCGTGAACCGGATGTTCTCGGACGGACTGCGGCGGTTGACGGGGGATACCTCCGACGCCGCCGCCTGGGATTCAATTTTCCGCTATCACAATAACAGCACCGGCAAAGGGGACGTCGGGTATCAGGCCGGAGAGAAAATCGTCATCAAGATCAATCTGAACGGACGGAACAATTATCCCCAGGAACCCAACATCAATACGTCCCCTCAAATCTGTTACACCGTGCTGGATCAGTTGATTCGTGTCGTGGGTGTGGCCCAGGCCGATATCCACATCGGCGATCCCAACATCGATTTCGACACCCCTCACTGGAACAAATGCCATTCCGCGTTTCCCGATGTAAAATACTGGGGGACGGGGGCCGGTCGCACCCCTCCGGTCCGATCGGAGGAAAAGGTGCTCTTTACCAGCGACGGTTCCATCGGCGACTGGCTGCCTCAAAGTTATCTGGATGCCGCCTATATGATCAACATTCCTGTATTCAAAAAGCACCATCGCTCCGGGATATCATTGTCGAGCAAGAACCATTTCGGATCCGTTACCCCCTTCAATCAGGGCGCATGGCACTGGCATCCCAGTCTGCCCTGTCCTGACGGCGGTGCGGATGTGAGCAACGGCGAGATGGGCGCATACCGGTGTTTCGTCGATCTCATGGGGCACAAGGATCTGGGCGGAAAGACGATCCTCCATCTCGTCGACGGTTTATGGGGTTCCACAAACTGGGGGCATCCTCCCGTCAAATGGCGCATGACGCCGTTCCACGACGACTGGCCCTCGTCGCTCTTTCTCTCCCAGGATCCGGTGGCCGTCGAATCCGTCTGCTTTGACTTTTTGTATCATGAATTCGATTCAAGTCACCCGACCGAAGGCGCGTATGACCGGCGGGACAATTCCGGTCCTTTCCCTCAATATGCGGGGACCCAGGATTATTTGCATCAGGCCGCGGATTCCCGGAACTGGCCGGCCGGCATCCAGTATGATCCGGAAAACGACGGCACGATCCTGCCCGCGAGTCTGGGAGTCCACGAACACTGGAACAATCCCGAGGACAAGCAGTATTCTCGGAATCTCGGTCTGGACACGGGGATCGAACTGTTGCTGATATCGGGGTCGTCCGCGGTCGGGGATCCCGGGACAGGCATGGTTCGGGGATTCATCCTGGAACAGAACTATCCCAATCCGTTCAACCCGATGACCGAGATCCGCTACCGGCTGTTTTCCTCCGCCTCGGTATCCCTGGCGATCTATCGGGCAGACGGGCGGCGGATCCGCACCCTGGCCGAAGGATCCCAGGATGCCGGGATCCACGTCCGGCAATGGGACGGTCTGACCGACAGCGGCCTTCCCGCGGCCTCGGGTGTGTATTTCTGCCGGATCGATGTGAGGAATGAGGACGGGATTTCCCAACAGGTACGCAAGATGGTTCTGAACCGGTAGGATTCCGGGATTATAATTTTAACCGGGAGGACGGTCGTCAACCGTCCCTCCCGGGTTTTATTCTTACGTATGCGATGGAGGCCTTATGGACAAGTCAATCAAGCTGCTGCTTCTGTTCTTCTTCATCGCGGGTACGGGTTGCCGCCGGCAGGCGACCGAGCCGGTGACGACACCGGGCGTAATACAGGGCACGGTCCGGTCGCTTCTGATGACCGGCGCTGTGACCGTTCCGTCCGCCTTTGTTTTCTGGGAAGACAGCCTTCTCGCCACGACCGATGCAGAAGGAGATTACCGGATCGACAAGCTGGAACCCGGCGAGTATCTGTTGACCGGTTCCGCCCTGTTCTGCGGGGATTCCATCCGGGCGGTCCGGGTGGAGTCCGGAGCCACGGCCGTCCTCGATTTCGACCTGATTCCCGATTCGAGCACCGGGAGAGTATACGGCGAGTTTCAGGATGATTTCCTGTTCCGGCAGCGTCTCGTGGAAAATCCGTCCATGTCGGAGTGGAGCGAGAGAGAGATATTCGATGCGTATACCGGCGCGACGCTCCAGTCGAAAACACTCGGATACGCCCTGCCCGACCGCATGGTGTTCCTGGGTGACAGCATCCTGGCTTATGCGGATTCCTGGGGGCAGTTCTGGTTCACGCTCCCGAGCGGGACGTATCCGCTGACAGCAACCTGTGAGGGGTACCGGAGCCGGACCCGGGTGGTGACCGTTCCCGCGGACGGGCGTGTCTATCTCAATTTCTTCCTGCCGAGGTCGGAATAGGACTATCCGCCGTCAGGATTTCCGGAATCGCCGACAGACATGGTGGACGCCGGAAAAAGTACGTATGCCTAAGCCGGGTTCGTCCGGACGAGCCGGTTCGGTAGCCGGAAAAGGGAAAACCTGATTTAAGGACATGCAAATCGGGGAGGAAGGGCGACCGGCGACTCACGCCGATTGGATTGTCCGTTTCAAAAATGAGGCCCGGGATCGTTTCAGAAATCATCTCGTCCGTCCAATTCTCCGGGGTTGCTCCAGTGGTGATCCGCAAAATCCATGAACCGCATCCAGTCGTATTCTGTCAGGTCATGTCGTCCCGGCCGGATAGGTAGCCGATATGACCGTCATGCAGCGGGCGCTTCTTCCTCGGCATCTCTCTTTCGGCAAGACCGGTTATTCCGTAAAGTCTGTAGACGGGATCGGCATGGACACATGCCAGGTATTCTCCTTTTGGGTCCGCATGTTTGTCTTTCTCCGCACTCGCCACATACACGAGCCGGGGTGCCATGAGTGCGATCAGCTTGTGCTGATCGATGGGTAATTTGTTTTCCTGGCCGTTGTACTGTTTATAGTTGTTGCTGAACCAGTGTGGAAATTTCCGGTTGATCCGTTTGATCCGCTCACCTTTTTTGCGTCTGGCCAGTGCGGCTCCCGTACAACCTGAATTGTTGCTGATCACCAGTTCGAAACGTTCATCCTTGGCCCCGCACCAGAGAGCCGCCTTGCCGCCGCGGGAATGGCCGACCACGGCCATCCGGCTTTCATCGATTTCGGGGTCCGATTCAAAATAATCCATGGCGCGACTGGCGCCCCATGCCCATGCAGCCACGGCTCCCCAGGCGTCGGGGAGGGGGGCTTCATCCAAATCATCGAACAAACCGATGACCCCTTTCCGGAAATGGAATTTATCGTCCGGTGCCAGATCGGAGATGTGATAAGCAGCCGCCGTGTAACCCCGAAGAACGATTTCTTCCGCGGGCCAGAACGGTGTTCGGTTTTGCCGGGTGGGATCGATATTTTCTTCACGGGACCGGTGGCAAATCAGGAGGAATCCCGGGACCGGTTTCCGTGTCTCGTTCGGGATGAATATGACGAGTGGAATCATACCCTCTCCGGCGGGTCCGGTGAAGCGGATCGCAACTAATTTGCGTGTCGCACGGCCCGACATTGCAGACCGGGTCTCTTCGATGATGTCGAAGCGAAGGTCATCCGGCCGCGCGGTTGAGGCACGTCCGTAGACTTTTGATCGAAAAAGTTCCAGGATTTCAGGCCGTCGAATCGTCTCCCATTCGGTCTGTGTCTGAATCCGGTCACCTTCACGGGTTTTAAGAGGGTCCGGCAGCGACAGTCTGCTTCCGATCGCAGCACAGGATATCATCAGAAAAGAGGCGGTCGCGATGACAGGGTGCCGATTCAAATTCATACGGTTTTGCCGTGATATTGGGAACCGAAGTACCTGTCTGAATAACTTGCGTATCACCCAGACGAAAACCGTTCTCACAGTTTCGGTGGATTTCACCATCAGGGTGCTGAACATTCAGCTTGAATCCGGTTTGTCTTCAGGATCAATTTCACACGGATATCACCCCGGGCCGGGTCGCGCTTAAAAAACGGATACCTCCCCTGATCGTTCCCGGAGTAGGCGTCCGGTTATCCCAATCTGCCTATTTTTTTACCTTGTCCGGCAGGTCGTCCACCCATTTCAGGATCCGGTCGCAGTTGTATTTGCTGACTTCGTAGACCAGGCCGTCGTCCTGGACATAGAGATACGCCCCCCTGTCTTCCCCGAGGTCCTTTCCGAAAATAAAGTTGTGCTGCTGTCCGTCCCGGGTCTTGAAGACGAGATAGGTTCCGGGATTGTTGAGGTTCATTCCATATTTGGCGGGTTTGTTCATATCGGCCAATGTGTTGCCGATCCGGTCCACCACCTCCGATGCGAAGACGCCGGTGATATCACGGAGAAAATTCTCCATCTCCTTCGCATCCATTTCGACTTCACGGCCGCTTCCGGAGAGTACCCAGTAACTTTCCTTGCTCGTGGTCGTCGTGGTGTCGTCCTTCTGTTCAGTGACTTCCCGTTCCATCTTCTTCAGATAGCGATATATGCCGCACCTGGCAATCGCGACTTCCCTGAGCTGCTCCTTGTCCTGGTCGATGGCCTTCAGGTCGAAGAAAGAACGCGGTCTGAAACGGGTGAGCGTGTCGATATCGCCGTAGACAGACAGGGCGGAGAGGATGTTGTTGTCCGTGAAGTAGACCCTGTCGCGGTCCGCGAAACGGACGAATCCGCCGTCCGAATCCCCGGCTTTCTTCCCGATGAGCAGGTTGGCGAGGGGCCTGCCGGTCTCATCCTTCAGCATCAGTTGGATGCCCTTGTCGTCCGTGAGATCATATTGGGGGTGATGCCTCGGGTCGGCGCTGCGTACTTTCCCCGTCATCTGGATGAGATCCTCGATCAGTTTGTCGATCCGGCTCTTCTGGGCTTTCACATTGAACGAGGTGGGGATTCGCCACCTGTCCCGCTCGGTCCGGGTGAAAATCATCTGGGCGCGTCCTTCAGGGCCGGTGTGTTTGGACACCTCGATGGCCGCCACATCCTCGGCAGCCACGCCGATAAGAATGGTTTGTACGAGTTCGTCAATCCGGACGGTGCTGTGCCGCGGCCGCGTGACGAAGAACAGAATCAGCAGTGCGATGAATACCCCGGCAAAAATCTTGATTTCTTTTTCTTTCATCTGTCCTAGCCTCTCGGGTTTGAAAGGGGTTGCATTTTACCGTCAAACGAAAGACGCCGGAGAAATCGGGGAAGACGGAAAAGATTTCTCCGTATCTTTCAATCAGCCTATTTCTTCTTCCTTTTAACGGTCAGGTAGATGCCGAGGAGGACGAAGACGGCAGGGCTGAACCAGACCACGAATCCCTTGGCCAAGGCCTTGCCTGCGGGGCCGATCGTCCTGATGCGCCTGGCCGTGATGGTTTTCGACCGGATATTGATCAGGTCGTCTCCGAGCGTGAGTGCATCCACCGTGTTGCGCAGCAGGGCGACGTGGCTCGGGATCGACTGAAGCATGTCGCTCTTGAACATGTTCGCACAACCGATCGCCAGGATCTTGCCGAATTTCCCCTTTACGGACAATTCGACCGGTACGGGTTCTTTCTCAGCCTCCTCGTCCGACTCGGGCCAGGGCGGAACCACCCCATCGGAGAATTTCGGTTTGAATGAGCCCTCCACGAGAATGCCGAGCGGCTGTCTCCGCAGGACCGCCTCCTGCGGCGGCGGATCGGTATTCACCGGACCGTATCCCATTCCGTCTCGTGTCCAGCTCACGTTGCTGGAAGTGAAGAGCGTTTTGTGGGACAGGGTGTCCTGTTTCATCCTGTCATCGTGTACGATCAGGCGGGTTCCATACAAGTAGAAGAGTTCCGTGATTTTGTTCGAGATCGAGAGCCGGTTGTTGATGTTCTCGGCATTGACACGGATCATGACCGGTTTGGTGACCGGTTCGAGTCGCTGCTCCCTGACCTGCATGAATCCGAGGTTGCGGGTGCTGTAGACCGGCACCTGGATGTAGGCCGTATTCTGATCCATGAACATCCGCGTATCGAATTCGAATCCATAGTGTCTCACGAGGTCATTCAGATTGACCCGGGTCGGCATGCCGCGCAGTTCGAAATTTCCAGGCGTCGTATACTGAACCTGATAATTATGCATCTGTGCGGCCAAGATGACGGAGACGCCTTCTTGAATGAGTTTATCCAGTTCATAAAGCTGTCGTTCGGCGAGCGGTTGATCCGCCATGACGAGCATGGTCTGGATATTTTCTGGGATGGGATCGTCCTTTTTGATATTCGTCCGCGTGACGTCGTAACCGGCTTCCCGAAGGACTCTGACGGTGGCCTCATACATATCCGGGGGCGCCTGCTGGTAATGCTGCATCATATGAGGGGGAATTTCGGGTTGTGCGGGATAAAAGCCGATTCTCGGGCGTCTGTTCGCGACCAGTTTATAAATTCGCGACATGATCTCGTATTCCAGACTGCCGAAGGTTTCTGGCCGGACTTCCTCGATTACATCTTCCTTGCGATCCAGATAACTCAGGACGAGGGAGGAGTAGACGCGTTTGATCGCAAACTCATCCCGTTCGGTACTCTGGACGCCGAAGGGGATCACGCCTTTCTCGAAAAGCCGTTCGGCAATTTTTTTGCGCGTCACACCGGGCGCATCCGTGTCATCTTTTGTCCCGGCCTTTTCGGATTCCAGTGCCTCGCGTTCCTCCTCCGCAGAAGGATCGAAAACGGTATAGGTCAGCTTTCCGTCCGAGGCCATTTCGAGTTCCCTGAGCTTGTCGATGACGTCCCGTTCCAGATTCTTCCACTGGGTGGGCATCTTTTCGGAGGAGGATACATAGTACGTGATGTCTATCGGCGCCTCGAGCTGAGACAGAATCGTGCGTACGGAAGGCGACAGCCTGTAGACCTGGTCGGCTGTGAGATCGAACCGGCCGACATTGAAATTGCCGATCACCATATTCAACAAAACGGCGATTCCGGTCACGAGCAACGCACCGATCACGAATCGGGCGGTGAAATCATTTTTCCAGTCCTTCATCTTAAAATTTTCTCCTTTCCAATACTTTGGCGTTCAGAAAAAGGAACAGCGCAGTAAAGGACAAGAAATAGACGACGCTGCGGAGGTCGACCACGCCGCGTTCAATGTCGTTGAAATGGCGCGAGACGCCGACATAATGATACAGGAAGGATCCCAGACCCGGAATCCAGCCGTCGATCACCATGGGCACATAGCGCCATCCGATGAGTACGAAGAATCCGCAGACGAGGCTGGTGATGATCAGCGAAATGATCTGATCAGAGAAAAACGCGGAAATAAAGATGCCGAGGGCCAGAAAGAAAGCCCCCAGAAGGATGGCGCCGAAATATCCGCCCGCGATGGGTCCGAAATCCGGTCTTCCCAGGAACAGGAGCATAAGCGGGATGGTCAGGGTGCCCGCCAGGGCGACCAGATAGAAAACCAGACTGGCCAGGTATTTTCCGAGCACGATGTGTTCCGTCCTGATGGGAAGGGTGAGGAGTAGTTCCACGGTCCCGAGTTTCTTTTCTTCGGACCACAGCCGCATCGTGATTGCGGGGATGAAAATCATCCCGAGCACGAGGGGCAACGTAGAGAAGAAGGCGCGCATGTCGGCATTGCCGAAGAAGAAGAAATGGAACATATAAAGGCCGGTGTTCAACACGATGAAGATGATGCTGAAGACATAGGCGATCGGGGAGTAGAAATAGGCGTCGAATTCCCGCTTGAAGATGACCTTGACGTCGTTCATGCGTCGCCTCCCTGACTGTTTTTATCTCCTGAGGTCAGCCGGATGAAGGTGTCTTCGAGAGACATCTGTTCCGGTGTAAAATTAAAAATATCCCATTTTTTTTCGCGGATCAGTTCATTCAGCTTGCCGGTCAGATCGACCTTCGCCTCTGAAAAAAGATGCGCACCGACGACCCCGCGCGGAAGCGCTTCATCGTAAATGATATCCTTGAGATCCATGGACCGGACGGATGAATCAAAATCTTTTTTGGGTGCCCTGACTGCGATATAGACCGAATTCTGATCCGAAACCCTGCGGACGAGATCCTCAAATTTACCATCCGCTGCGATCCGCCCGTTATGGATCATGAGGATGCGGTCCGACACGGCGGCCGCTTCGGACAGGATGTGGGTAGAGAGGATGATGGTCTTCTCGTGGGCCAGCTCCTTGATCAGCTTGCGGATTCCGATGATCTGGAGCGGATCGAGTCCCGAAGTCGGCTCGTCGAGTATCAGCACGGCCGGATCGTGGATGAGGGCCTGCGCGAGACAGGTACGCTGTCTGAATCCCTTGGAGAGCTCGCCGATTTTGCGCCGGAGCACAGTGCCCAGACCCGCAGCCTCGACCACCCAGTCGAAACGTGATTTAAACGCGCCGTTCAGGTGACGCGCCCGGCCGACGAATTCCAGGTATTCATGAACGAGCATGTCGGCATAGAGGGGTGTGGTCTCAGGCAGGTAGCCGATCAGTTCGCGCACTTCGAGGGCGTTTTCAACCACATCGAAACCGCCGACCGTCACCGTTCCCGATGAGGGTGCCGTGTAGGTGGTGATGATTTTCATGGTCGTGGATTTGCCGGCGCCGTTGGGCCCGACGAACCCCACGATCTCGCCTTTCGGGATGGAGAAACTCACATTCGCTACAGCCTGGATGGGGCCGTAATTCTTACAGACATTCTTGAGTGTAATCATAACCTGTCCTCATGTTACGATTCCGGTGCCCTGTCGTGTTTTTTTTATATCGTTTGGTGGGATCTTTTTCTTACAATACCATCGGGTTCAACATGGGATTCAGAAATCATCTTTCATCGGTTTTCTCTCCTTCATATCATATCATTCAAGGACGACATCGGTTATCCTGCCGGAAAATCATCATAATCAACGCAGAAAAACGAATTTGGGTTCCAATTTAACAGGGGTCAGGCAGTCCGAATAATTAATCCTGCCCTATTTTTGTATGGTTTCATTCTCCCCGTCTCATCATGGGGGAGTGCATTGGCCCCCCGCCGTTCGCCTCCGACCACTGGCCGTTATGAATTAACGCATGGTTTTAGGGCGCGTTGGAATCATTTAATTACACAATTCATAAATTTTTCAGGAGATAAATGCCGTGTGTGAAATCCGAAAATAATCAGGAGTCAGGCCGTATCATTCTAAGGCGGGACCGCAATAAAAAGGCAGATAGAAGTGAAGTGATATTAATTCAAATCATATTTATTTAGACCGCTTCTGTCTTATCAAAGATAGGATGCCGTTCCCGATTCCGGCAGAATGGAACGGTGCTTTCTATCCTTGAGCAGGTCATGTGTTTCCTGCCGGAAGGAAAGGTTGACAAACAGTCCGGTAATCACTAAATTACATTGTAAAAAAAATGATTTGTTGAGGAGTTTTTATATGAGGCGATTACCGATTGCTTCAGGAATCCTGTTTTTCATCATTTTCTCGACATCTCTTTTGGCCGGACAGGCCGGAAGGCCGCATTTCGGATTCTCGGCCGGCCTCGGTCTGCCGAAGATACCCCTTTCTCAATTCAGGACGCCTGTTTCGTTTCTGGCAAGCGGGATGGTTTATATGCCTGTCTACGCCAGAATGGGCATACAAATGGACGGGAATGCGCTGACCACGGTGAGCATGGGGACGGTCAACAGGGCGGAGGATGATTTTAAATTTGATCTGATCTGGGCCTCGGCAAGCCTGACCTACCGGATGCGCGGATTGATGGAAAGCCGTGCCGCGTTGATGGCCGGCTTCGGTGTGTACCGTATCGACCGGCGGATCGACAGGCGAAACGATCGGCTCGATACGTCCGGTTTCACTCTCGGGATGTCCCAGTGGATGAAACCCGGCGGCAGGGGCGGGTATTTCGAGATACGCTGGCATCTGCTTTTCAAACCGGAAGACAATCCCCAGGTGCTGACGCTGACTTACGGGTTTCTCCTGTGAGTGATTCCGGCCGGCGTTCCCTGAAAGCATTCCGGAGGCGCATCACCTATTCCCATGCCTTTATTGCTTTCGTCTCGGGACTGGCCATGCTGCTGATCCGTGCCTATCTGCCGTGCCTCAGGGTCCGTAGGTTCTTTCATCCCGAATTTCTGAAACTGGACCGAGACCGTGTTTTTTACGGATTCTGGCACGGACGCCTTTTTTTGCTCGTGCCGGTTTTCGGTCCCTGGCATGTGACGATCATGACCGATCTGAGCTGGGCGGGTGAACTGCTCGCGCGAATCTTGATCCGTTTCGGCTATCATGTCGTGCGCGGATCGAGCAAGCGCGGGGGGGTCCAGGGCGTCATACACATGAAAAAAAAGGTCGAGACCGGTGTGGGCGGGGCGCTCGCACTCGACGGTCCCCGCGGTCCATATCGCCAATCCAAGCCGGGGATCCTCTTCCTCGCCGGGAAATTGGACTATCCCATCGTTCCCCTTGCCTTCGGTGCGAACCGCTACTGGACCCTCAGGACATGGGATCGGGTGGTCATTCCGAAACCTTTTTCGCGGTGCGTGGTCGGACTCGGAAGACCCATCCCGGCTAACCGGATCCGGCAGGGATTGGAGACCGAAGAGCTCGATCGTCTGATCGACGGCTGGACGGAAACTTGCGACCGGTCCGTGAGACACCGGCCATCCTGAAACGCCGTAAATGGGAGCCGTCCGGTTCAAAGGTAAGCGATCAGGAGTCCGAACTCCTAACTTATAACTCTTAACTTGTAACTTAAAAAAGTATTTATGGAAACCCGCCTACAGGTCCGTTCCTTCGATTCCCGGCTCTCGCCGGAAGAGTTCCGGGAGGTCCCGCGGAATCCCGTCTATCCCATCCTCGACAATCTCCGCAGCGCGTTCAATGTCGGTTCGGTGATCCGTACGGCGGATTGCATCCTCGCAGAAAAGATTTGTCTCTGCGGCTATACGGCCCACCCTCCACACAAAAAACTCGACAAAACGTCTCTGGGCGCCCTGCCTTATGTGCCGTGGGCGTATTACGAGACAACTTCCGAGGCGATTCGGGTGTATAAGGACCTGGGGGTTCCCGTCGTGGCGCTCGAGTTGACCAACCGAAGCCGGCTCATCTGGGAGTACCGGTTCCCCCTCCCGGTTGCGCTGGTTCTCGGCAATGAGGCGCTGGGCGTCTCACATGAGGCACTTGCCGTGGCCGACGACATCCTCGAGATCCCCATGCTGGGGTATAAGAATTCAATCAACGTGGCCGTAGCCTTCGGCATCGCGGCTTATGAAATTCAGCGTCAGCACTGGCAGCGGTTTGTGCCGCAGCTTGCGTCGAGGAAGGGGGAGGGGGAGAAATGAATGTGGCCAGGGCATTGCGACCCGCGCGTCGTGTGTGTGAGGCAACGGCAGAGTACGGGCCGAGCCGGAACGAGATTGTGCTTTATCGCGCACCGGATGGAACCGTCTCGCTCGACATCCGACTTGAACGTGATTCAATCTGGCTGACACAGAAGCAGATGGCAGAATTGTTCATCACGGAGCGAAGCGTCAGTATCAAGCGTCTACGCAATGTCTTCATAACCGGCGAGTTAAAGAAGGACTCAGTATGTGCATTTTTTTTGCACATACTGACGAAGACGGAAAAACCTACAATACAACCTTTTGTTATCTCGACGCCATCATTTCCGTCGGCTACCATGTCAATTCCAAGCGCGGCACGCAGTTTCGCATCTGGGTAACGCGCGTAGTTAGAAAGTATATCCTATAAAGGTTTACACTGTCAATGAACGGCGGCTGAAGGATCTCAGTCATCCCGTTTTGGTGATTGGGGAATCATAAAAGAATGATAATATAATCGACCAACCGAGGAGTGACAGATGAAATCCCATTTTGAAAAACACGTCCTGCGTCATCCTCCGTGGTATCCGATTTTAATCACCGCAACCCTTTTCTCGTTTTTGGGATGTCAACAATCCAGAAGGGAGAGCGCCATGCAGCAGGGAGAAGACCCGTATGTCAGACAAAGGCATGCGATGGTTTCAAAGCAGATCGCCGGCCGCGGGGTGAAGGATCCGCGTGTCCTGGCCGCGATGGAAAAGGTGCCGCGACATCTCTTCGTTCCCGACAACATCAGGTCGCACGCCTATGAGGACAGCCCCCTGCCGATCGGATACAATCAGACCATATCCCAGCCTTACATCGTGGCGTACATGACGGAGCAGCTTGTCCTGGAGGGCGACGAACGTGTTCTCGAGGTCGGTACGGGGAGCGGTTATCAGGCCGCCGTGCTGGCCGAACTGGTCCCTGAGGTGTATACGATCGAGATCATCGAACCCCTGTCGGTCACGGCACGGGAACAGATCGAGAAGGCGGGATTTGAGAACGTCCACTTCCGGGTCGGCGACGGATACCTGGGATGGCCGGAAGCCGCGCCGTTCGATGCGATCATGATCACGGCCGCTCCCAGGCAGATACCGGAAACGCTCATCGGCCAGCTCCGGGTTGGTGGAAGGATGATTGTTCCCGTCGGACAATGGCATCAGGAACTCCTCCTTATCACCAAAAAAGAAAAAGACTATTCCGTGAAGAAGCTCCTGCCCGTACGTTTCGTTCCCATGGTCCGATCCCGGTCTGATGAATGAAACGACCGGCTTATCGTTTCAAGGCCGTTGTCCATATTCCCGATATCCCGGTCACGAACCGGGATATCTTCCGGAGATGAAACATTATCGAGAAAATCCTGTAAAATATAATGGACTTATCAAAAAACTCTTAATCGAAGAAAGATCGGAAAAAATGTCGCCTGCCGAAGGAAGAAAGTGGAGAAAGTCGGATTCGAACCGGATCATCGCCGGCGTCTGCGGGGGGCTGGCTGAGTATTTCAAGATCGATGCCACCGTTGTCCGTATTCTGTGGTTGGTTTCCATTTTTCTGAACGGCCTGGGTCTGCTCGCCTATCTGGTGGCGCTGGTGGTTTTGCCGGCCGCTTCGGATGATCCGGCGTCACGTGAAGGAGGCAGGAAATCCGGTTCCGGAGGCTGGCTTATTCTCGGTGTTCTGCTTATCCTCTTGGGTCTTTTCTGGGGGGTGCATAACTGGGGATGGTACGCCGGGTTCCCCTGCCCGGGATTTACCCATTGGGGGAGGCAGGACTTCTGGCCGGTATTGCTGGTTGTCCTCGGTATTCTCTATCTGGTGCATGTCCTCAAGGATTCGAAGGCCGGCGGCGGATCCGGCGGATCGTCCGGATCGACCAATACATCACGTTGGCCGTTTCATCGCACGACAGATGACCGGGTGATCGGCGGGGTCTGCGGCGGACTGGCCCGGCATGTCCGCATCGATCCCACCCTGGTACGAATCGGAACCGTTGTTTTCGTACTGATGACGGGCGTCGTATTCGGCGTTTTGCTTTATGCGGCGGCCCTCGTCCTGATACCCGAAGAAAAGAAGGCATGACCAGATGAAAAGATCTGGATTGGTTCCATGAAAGAAGAAAAACGTTCCATCATCCCCGGTGTCCTGCTCGTTTTGGCCGGTTTATGGTTGTTGTCACGCGATGTGATTCAACAACACGGTATCTGGGAACGCATTTATCCGCTTGTTATTCTGGTTTTTGCCGGATTTTACTTAATCGACTGGGTCCGCAGGAAAAAGGAGGACACCTTTTTCTGGGCTGTTTTCTTTCTGCTTACCGGCCTTTTCTATTTGTTGCGGAATTATGATTTAATTCCCTACCTCTATATCGAGGAGTACTGGCCGGTTTTTTTCCTTTTCTGGGGACTGGGTTATCTGGTACGTTTTTTTCTCCGTCCCGCCGAATGGAACATCCTGATTCCCGCCATCCTCTTCCTCTTTATGGGGGCCTTCTTTTTTTTACATGCGGCGGGTGGTGTTCTTGATTTTCCCGATATTGAGATCGAGAAATACTGGCCCGCCGGTCTTATCGTCATCGGATGCGGGTTGTTGATCAGTGCATTATTCAAATCTTTAAAAAACAATTCTGACCAGGGGCAGATTCGATCCTGAACCCGCATTGTCACATATGTTAAATTAAATTCATATTTTTCTCCTTGACATTCCGCCTGAAATCATCTAAAATCAAGTTGGTATTAAAGATTCACTCCATTTGACCAGTTTCTCTATCGACAGTAAACCGGGAGCGTAAGCGGGTTGTCGATTTTCTTTAAAAAAGGAAAAGATGCATCATTTGAAAAGGACCAGTCCCTTTCTTTCATTGCGTGGGGTGTGGGACAGGATTTCTATGCGGATGCCGTTCATCCCGAACAGCGCACCCAGAAACTGCTCTCGGAGATACAGCGGCGTACTTTGGCCGATCAGGCACTGATTGCCGGTTCGAATTTCGACACTGAAACGCTCGAAATCCTGTATTGTGCCCCTCCCAAAGAACCTTCGCTTATCCAGCCGGATGTCATCCGGCTTTTGCTTGAGAAGGTATTCGTCGAAAATAAAATCCTCGATCTGAACGAATTCGCGGATATCGATCCGGTCGTACGGTATCTGAAGGACAGTCAGGTTTCCTCGATTCTGATCTGCCCTCTCAATATCCACGAAAAAACCATCGAGGCGTTGATTGTCGTCAATTATTATGAGGGTCATGATAACCGGATGCAGGAGTTCATCCAATTCGTCTCCGCCACATTGGCCGTTTCGCTGCAGAACACGGGGCTCTATGCCATCCTCCATGACAAGGAAGAGGAAATTTCCGACTGGTCCGAACAGGTTGGCCAACGGATCGAGACCGACGCCAAACAATTTCTTGAAAAGGAATTTCAGTATTACAATCTGTTTGAAGAAGCCCCCTATGGCATCATCGTCCATAGCATCGAAGGGCGTATTCTTGAGGCCAACCAGGCCGCCCGTCAGATTCTCGGGTATGACAAAAAAGGCCTTTTAGAGAAGAAATGGTCGGATCTCGTCGAAGAAGACCTGGATGTCCGGCTGAATACTTTCTTTGCGGATATTTTGCGTACCCAGAAAGCCGGCACCCTCGAAATTTCGTTCATAAAAAAAGACGGAACACAGTTCTGGGCGGATCTCTGTTCTCAGCGGGTCAGGCTTCACGGAAAGATCGCCCTCGAGACCTTTATCCGGGATATCTCTCAGCAAAAGGTGCGAGAGGCGGAATTGCAGGACAAGCAAAATAAATATGAGGTTTTCGTCGAGTCGTCTCTGGTCGGTGCGTATGTGATCCAGAATGGACGCATCCATTTCACCAATGAGAAATTCGAAGAATTATGCGGATTTCCGAAAAAAGAACTCTTTGACAGTGAGTTTATTCAACTGATCGCCCCGGAAGACCGGAGCATGGTTTTGAGTCGCGAGATGCGCAGGGAGAAGGGTGATAGTGTTCCCGATCAATATGAAATCCGTTTTCTTAAAAAAGATGAGGAACGCTGGTGGGGCGAAGTGCGTTGCCGGAGGATCGAAGTGGATGGCAACCCGGCTATACTCGGTAATGTGATCGATGTCACCCAGCGAAAACGCCTCGAAGTTCAGCTTCTTGAAAGCCAGAAAATGGAATCCATCGGCACGCTCGCCGGTGGCATCGCCCATGATTTTAATAACCTCCTCGGCGGTATCCTGGGATATGCATCGCTGTTGATGAGTGATATGCCCAAAGATCACATCTATTTTGAAGACATCCATACTATCGCAGAAACCGCCAAAAAGGCAGCGGACCTTACCAACCGGCTCCTGGCCTTTGCGCGGGGCGGCAAATATCAGGTGACAGCGATCGACAGCAACCGAATTGTGGATGATGTGGTGGCCATTCTTTCCAGAACCGTCGACCGTTCAATCGCCATAGAAACCCATCTGGTAAAGAACTTATGGCATATCAAGGGGGATTCCCAGCAGATTCATCAGGCGTTTCTCAATATTTGTCTCAATGCGATCGAGGCCATGCCGGGCGGTGGAAAACTGATGATATCCACGGCGAACGTTATCCTGGACGAAGCGTTCGCACAGGCACAGATGGGGGGCAGTCCCGGTGATTACGTGCGGATTACCGTAAGCGACACCGGCATCGGCATGGACGAGAAAACCAGACGTCGGATTTTCGAACCCTTCTTTACCACCAAACCCGCCCAGGCGGCCAAAGGCCTCGGACTCGCCATGGTTTACGGCATTGTGAAAAATCATGAGGGCGCAGTTCTTGTAGACAGCGTGCTGGGGAGCGGCAGTAAATTTACACTCTATTTTCCGAAATATACGGAGGAGGAGAGTCCGGAGCCTGAATCCGGTGAACCGGTTCTTTCTGCCAAAAAGGGGACAGTGCTGCTCGTCGACGATGAAGCGGTCATTCGCCGTGTGGCCAAACGGATGCTCGAGAGAGGGAACTATGAGGTGATTTCGGCCAAGGACGGCCAGGAGGCGCTGGCGATTTATGAAGAAAGACAAAAAGATATTCATCTGGTGCTGATCGACCTGATCATGCCGGGAATGAACGGGACCGAAACGGTTGAAAAGCTGAAGAAGATCAATCCCGATATCAAAGTCATTTATACCAGCGGATACGGTCTCGGCGATCATCCCGAACTGCAACATCACAATGTGGACATGTTTATCCAGAAACCGTTTCAGACTGAAATCCTGATCGAGAAAGTCGCGCAGCTGCTTTCCTGATCCTCCGATCCCATCCGGTGCCTGCAATTTCGTCCAAAAAAAATAAAAACAAAACAGTTCTCAATTTGGAACAAGGTTTGCTTTTCGGTTAAGAGATCATGGATTCTCTGACTGTTAATGTGTTTTGATAAAGACGGCGGTGTTCAGCAGGATGCTATCCGGAAACTTTGTCTATGCAGATAAGTCCAGATAAAACAGAAATCTCGGATGGTCTTCTCTCCGAGCGGCTACTCGAAGAACTCTATTCGAAGGCAGATATCCTGTATTTTCTGCTGGACGATCAATTCCAGATTGTTTCATGCAATGTCACGGCACAGGAAAAAATGGGCCATGACAAAAAACAACTGGCCGGAAAAAAATTCCTCGATCTGGTTCCGAAAATCGATCAGGCCGATTTTGAGAAAAAACTCCAGATATGTGCGACCAAAGGTTATCTGCGACATTTCATCGCCTCGCTGCGCGACCATCACAACAAATCGATCGATGTCGGCGTCAACGGGTTGTTGATCGTTTCAGAGGATGGCGGTCAGTCACATTTACGGCTTTTTATCAAGGATATTTCGGAGCAGGTACGCAATGCACGACAGCGTCTCCTCTCCACCCAGATTCTGCAATATCTGACTCAAAAGCCAAAAGAGAAAGATGCCATTCGTTATCTGCTTCGTGAAATCTGGGAAAGCCGCCTCTCGACCGGTCTCGGAATCTTTCTTGAGGATTCCTTCGGCAAGAAATTTTCTCTCGGCACATGGGGGAATCTCGGATCCAGTTCCGAGAATACGTTTTCCGAACAACCCGCATGGAATCCCCGTAAATGGACGCGGGTCCGGGATGCGGTCAGGGATATTTTTTCTGTCCGGTGGACGGATCACGGCAGTTTCTGGGTCGATTCCCTGTCCGATGTGGTTCTTGAGCTGGAAAATTTTCCGGAAAAGGATAATCTGCTCGCGTTGTCCGATTATGAATCCCTGGCCATCTTCCCCCTCAACACGAAGACCTATTCAGGCTATCTCGTTCTGACGCACACAGCCTATGGGCGCTGGGATCGTGAGGATGTCGAGTTCTTTGAGTCGCTGATTACATCCCTGTTGCTGCTCGAATCCGAAACTCCCATTGACGACGTAGCCTTTTCTGCACCCCAACCGACTGCGTTCCTCCAACAGATACCGTTTATCGGGGTGCTGTATATTCAGAAAGGCCGGATCCGGTTTGCCAACCCCTGGATGCATGAAGTCCTCGGTTTTTCGGAGGAAGAATTCCTCGATAAACCGGTTCTGGATATCGTGGAACCGGCTTATCATGAAGTTGCCGAGAATCTGACGGTTGAGATCCGGTCTGAAGCGCATCATTCCCGGTGTTGGGAAATCGGATTCAGGGACAGCGAGGGCAAATCCCGGCTGACGGACTGTGTTGTCGCGCCCTGCGAGAAGGACGGATCTCAAATCTGGTACCTCAACGCCAGGGAATCCGTTCAAAAAGACGAGGAAGACGAATCCGTCAAGGCCAGGAAACTGGAATCTCTCGGCACCCTGACAGACGGTATCGTGCATGATTTTAACAATGTACTGTCGAATCTAATGGGCTACAGTTCACTTTTAAGCGAAGAGGTTCCCAAAGACAGTCCTTATTACGAGGATGTTCAGGAGATCGCCAAAACAAGCGAAAAGGCCTCCCAACTCACCAGCCGTTTGCTTTCATTCACCCAGGACAAACCCCATGTCGTCAAGGATCTGAATATAAACGGCCTTATTACCGAGGTGGCCGGGGTTCTCTCGCGGACGATCGAAAAAAACATCACGATCCAGGCTGAACTCGACGATCAACTCAAATGCATCGAGGGAGACGCCGGCCAGATTCAGCAGGCTTTTCTTCAGGTGGCATTCAACGCACGAGATGCCATGCCGATGGGAGGGAAACTGCGTTTTCAAACCCGCAACATGAGTCTCAGTGAAAATGCGGCCAAACATCAGAACGGTGCGAAATCCGGAGAATACGTCCAGATTATTATCAGTGATACGGGACAGGGGATGAACGCCAAGATCAGGGAGCAGGTTTTCAACGCCCAGTTCTCCACCAAAAACCAATCGGGACGTGGATATGGATTGACCCTTGTCCAGGATGTCGTCCAGAAGCATCAGGGATTTATATCGGTCTTCAGCGATATGACAAAAGGCACCATTTTTAAAATCCATTTCCCGGCCGCCGAGAAGACTGTGAGGGAAATCTCGAACCCCGTTCCTTATTCGCATGCTCACACACGCGAGACCATCCTTCTTATAGAAGATCAAACGAAATTCCGTGAGAGTGCCATTAAGATGCTGAGTCATTACGGATACAAGGTGATCGGCGCAGAGAATCCGAATGAGGCCATGGCGATCTACAAAAAATACATAAACCGAATCGATGTGGTCATTCTCCAGATGATTTCACCGGGTGTGGAGGTTCAGAAAATACTGGCCGCGCTTAAGAAAATCAACCCGGCGGTCCGTATTATCGCTTCAGCCAATCCGGGCGAAGATGCGTTAATAGATCCGCGTCTCCGAAAATATTTTGCAGGTTTTGTCCAGAAGCCTTTCGACCAACGCCTGCTTCTCCGCGAGATTCAGGGTGTCATGAACGCCTGATCCCTGAAAAGCATCTCATTTTCTCTCTTTTCGCAACAATCATGACAACCCGGATGCTTGTCTTTCAGATCCGATGGCTTAAATCTTTTCATTTGTCCAGATTTATCTTGACAATCATCCCTGAAGGTTGTATTATTTTTATTCTGCGGGGAATGACTCTGAAAAAAATCATTTTTTGTGTAGGGAAAATGCTATGGCTGAAAAAGTGATGATCATGGACACCACATTGCGTGACGGTGAACAAATGCGCAATGTCAGTTATTCATCCGAAGAAAAACTCAGTGTCGCACGGATATTGCTCGATGAAGTCAGGGTATATCGCATCGAGATCGCCAGCGCCCGCGTCAGTGAGGGAGAACAAAAAGCCGCCCAAAAAGTGCTTCAGTGGTCCAAATCGGCCGGTTATCTCGACCGGGTCGAGATCCTCGGTTTTACGGATCATACGAAATCGGTCGATTGGATCGGCGGCATCGGCGGCAAGGTAATCAACCTGCTCGCGAAGGGCGACAGGCAGCATGCCGAAACCCAGCTTGGAAAAACCAAGGAAGAACATGTGGCGGATATCCTGAAGACGATCTCCTATGCGTCCGATCAGGGATTTATCTGCAATATCTACCTCGAAGCCTGGTCACATGGTATGATCCGATCGCGGGATTATGTCTATTATCTGATCGATGCGATCAAAGACACCCCCATTGTCCGATATATGCTCCCGGATACGCTCGGTATCCTGTCGCCGAGCCAGGTGGCCCAATTCACCCGGGATATGATCGACCGGTACGGTGACATCGGGTTTGATTTTCACGCCCATGATGATTACGGAGTCTCCGTAGCCAATACGCTCACCGCCGTGGAGAACGGTATCCGCTGCGTGCACACGACCATCAACGGCATGGGTGAGCGGGCCGGCAATGCGCCTCTGGATGAGGTCGTGGTCGGCATCCATGATTTTCTGAAAATGGAAACAGATGTCGATGAGAAACAACTTTACCATGCCAGTCAAACCGTATCGATTTATTCGAGCTGCCGTATCGCATTCAACAAGCCGATTTCCGGTCCCAATGTGTTTACACAGACGGCCGGTATTCACGCCGACGGCGATAAAAAAGGGAACCTTTACTCGAGCCAGTTGCACCCCGATCGGTTTGACCGGGCCTATGAATACGCCTTGGGTAAATTGAGCGGAAAATCCAGCCTGGATTACAACCTCGATAAGATGGGCATCACACTCAGTTCCGCACAGAAAAAGAAAGTGCTTGAGCGTGTGATTCTGCTCGGAGACCGCAAGGAATCCATCACCGAGGCGGATCTGCCTTATATCATCTCGGATGTGCTTGAGACGCCGCAGGACAAGACGTTCGAATTCCTTTCATCCGTAATCGTGACCAGCATCGGGTTGAGGGCCGTGGCCGCGGTCAAATTGCGGTACCAGAATCCGGATACGCAAAAAACCGAGGAATGGGAAGAGAATGCCAGCGGCGACGGCGGCTATGATGCCTTTATGAACGCCATCCGGTCGATCGCAGGCAAGATCCGGATCGAACTCCCGCGGCTGGCCGATTATACGGTTTCCATCCCGCCCGGTGGAAAAACCGATGCGCTGGTTCAGTGCGCCATCATCTGGGAATTGGATGAACGGCGTTTTGTGACGCGTGGGTTGAATTCGGATCAGGTCCTGGCCGCCGCCGAAGCCACTGAGAAGATGCTGAATTTAATTACGTTACCCCACCGTTCTAAACAGAAGGCCGAGCCATAGGATAGAAGGGTACGATCGGTGCCCGGCATCCTATTCCGCTAGGCAAAAAATTCTTGATTCTTGCGTCCAATTGTTTATATTGGTTAAACATTCAATCCGGCGGGTCGATCGATGGATATTTTTGAAGGCAGACAGGCTATTCGTGAACGGCTGTTGTCTGATGCCACCCATCGCATGAAAAATATCATGGGTGGGATCAGCGG
Source organism: bacterium (assembly GCA_011046415.1). Lineage (GTDB taxonomy): Bacteria > Zhuqueibacterota > QNDG01 > QNDG01 > JABMRT01 > DSAP01. The sequence goes on from DSAP01000090.1 coordinate 53,217, forward strand.
TTTTGCGGCTTTGATTTTAAAAGATTTAGACGAAGGATCGCATCATTATCCTTTGGTCGAACGGATTCAGGAAAATGTCATTCGCCTCGATCAGTTCCTCCTGGATGTCATGACTTTGGTTCGGGAACGGACAATGTATTCCGAGACCATCGATCTGCCGAGTACAGTCAGGGACGTGTGTGTGAATCATTATGCGGATCCGGCCGACGACAACCCTGACTATCCCTTCAAGATCGAATCATCTCCATCGAGAATTCCGTTCAGGGCCGATCCGTTACTCATACGAAACGGATTATATCATGCGCTTCAGATTGTGGATGCGCTTTCGAGTAAAATCGAAACACTTCGGATCGAATCCGATGACGCGGCCGTGTCATTGCGTTATATCTTTGTCTGTGACAAATCCCTCAATGCCTTAAAGGAAGATATTCTGGCCGGATTGGGCAGCATTGAATCCGTCGATATACAACTGTCTCTCGCAGTCTGTCTGAAATTGATGCGGATGCACCAAGGGGAAGTTCAGATCGACCATCTGGACGGAAAACGCTGGATTTTCCTTCTGCGGTTCAGTCTGAATGACAGATGAAACAGGACGGAGTTTTCCCGGTCATCTATCAATAACGGTACGAAGTCTGTATGGTGAACGGCAAAAGGCAGGTGCGGGCGCGCGGGATGCTCACTAAAAACCGTTTCATATGCAGATCAGGTTAGAAAGGAATCAGACGGTATGGGCGCCGAACAGAAACGCATACTTGTCGTCGATGATGAAGATGTGATCAGGGAGCTTCTTTTCGAGATGCTTCAACGCAAATCGTACACCGTGGAAACCGCACCCACGGGCAAGGCCGCATTGCAGATGGCCGAGGAGAAGGCTTACGACCTGATCGTGAGTGATATCCGGCTTCCCGATGTGAGCGGAATGAAGATTCTCGACCGGCTCAAGAAGAAACAGCCGGATTTGGGCATCATTCTCATCACGGCGTACGGCTCGATCAAGAACGCGGTGCGCGCCATGAAACAGGGGGCGTTCGATTATATCACAAAGCCCTTTGATCTGGATGAAATCGAATTGGTCATCGATAAGTATTTTGAATATCAGAATCTGGTCGTCGAGAACCAGTATCTCCGCTCGGAACTCGACAGGAAGTTCAGCTTCGAGAACATCGTCGGCGCCAGCGACCCCATGCAGCGTGTCTTCGATTCCATCCGCATGGTGGCCAGAAGCAGGGCCACGGTGCTGATTCAGGGATCCAGCGGCACAGGCAAAGAACTGGTGGCACGGGCGATTCATTACAACAGCGACCGCAAACACCGGGCTTTCATCACGACCAACTGCGCCGCGCTTCCCGAAGGACTGGTCGAAAGTGAACTGTTCGGCCATGAGAAAGGCGCATTCACCGGTGCCTATAGAACAAACATCGGGCGCTTCGAAATGGCCGACGGCGGCACCATTCTGCTCGACGAAGTCAGCGAAATCAGTCTGCCGCTTCAGGCCAAATTGCTCCGGGTCATCCAGGAGCGGGAAATCGAGAGAGTCGGAGGCGGGAAGCTCATTCCGGTGGACGTGCGAATCATAGCGACCACCAACCGCAACCTGAAAGAGGAGGTCGAGAAAGATAACTTCCGTGCCGATCTCTTTTATCGGCTCAATGTGGTGCCGATCTATTTACCCCCGTTGTCCGAGAGACGCGAGGATATTCCCCTTCTGATCAAGTATTTCGTTCATAAATTTGCCGCAGAGAACGGGAGTCCCCTTAAATCCGTCTGCGAAGAGGCCATGCACATGTTGACCGAGAGAGATTGGCCCGGCAATGTCCGCGAAGTCGAGAACGCGGTGGAGAGAGCCGTGGTCATGAGCGGGCCGGACGTCAATAACCTTGAATCCAAACATTTCTTTTTCTCGGATCAGTCCGAAGCCGCTTCTTCGTTTAAAATGGAGACCGGCCAGATGACGCTGCATGATATGGAGAAAAACCTGATTCTCAAGACACTGAGAGAGAACGCGGATAATCGGACCAAAACGGCCGAGATTCTCGGAATCAGCGTACGTACGCTCCGCAATAAATTGAACGAGTACCGGGCCGACGGTATCACGGTTTAGCCTGAATCATCCCTTTCCTGAGGGATCTGGTGGAATTGAAAACCGAAGTTTGTGAATAGATGAGGGATTGGATCGGGACTGAACCGTAACCGACTGTGGACTGTGCTTTTCCGGTTAATCAGGAAAAGGCAGGCCGAACAAAGCCGTATTTTTCACAATAAACCACGTTTCAAATTATAAACACACTGCACAGATCGGCAATTCTCTCCTGATCAATGGAAAGAAACCTTATCAGTGTTTTCTGATTCTGAATCAGCTTCCATTTGATTATCAAAGCATAACCAATTGTATATTCAGAGATTATATCAACCGTATACTCCATGGCATGGATGTTGCTTTTTGTCCGGTGTGTGAGATGTGTAAATGGTTAGAATTTTCGGCCAAAGGAAATTATCGTGGAACCGGTCAAACATGTGCTGTTTGTCGATGATGAAGAGGAAGTCCTGAAAATCCTTGTGGATTATTTTTCGGATACCGGGTATGCGTTGCATGTGGCCACCGGGGCCGAAGATGCGCTCAGGATCATCGGAGAAACGCCGATCGATCTGGTTTTTTCCGATCTCCGGCTCAAGGACGGCCTCGGAACGGATTTGCTGAACACGGTTAAGAAGACATACCCGGGGGCTCTCCGTGTCCTCACATCCGGGTATCTGGATATTCGCTTCGGAAAAATTCAGGAAGACCAGGTGGACGGTACCCTGTATCTATCCAAGCCCTGGAACCTGGCAACGCTGAAGACCCTTATCGCCCAGCGGATTGGATGAACACGTGGCTCAGAAGAAGAAAATCGTTTTTATCGACAACAAATCGGCATATCGGAAGATCGCGAAAGAGGCATTTCAATCGACACCCTATGAATGTGTGATATGCAAGACGGGGCAGGACGGATTGAATACGATCGCCTCCGTGCATCCCGATCTGGTGGTTGTCGAGGCTTTTCCTCCCGACATGTCCGGGGAAGAGATCTATCTGCAGTTTCTCTCCAATCCGGAATACCGCAACCTGAGGAAAATCCCGTTTATCGTCCTGACCGAGAATGGACATGTGGACCGGTCCCGGCTCTACGGCATGGGGTTCAGCGCCTGTATGAGAAAGCCGTTTAAAGCCAGAGAACTGATCGAGTTTGTCGAGGATGCCCTGGTCTCCCATCAAATCAAAATGGAAGAGATGTATTGCTGGGAAACCATCCGCGAGGCCAAGGATTTTCTGGAACGCGTCGTTGAGACTTCTCTCGATGCCATCGTGACGACGGACAACGGCGGTATCATTACCTATTGCAACCGTGCCTGCGAAGAAATGCTTGGTTACAGCTTTCAGGAATTGATCGGCAAACGTGTCAGTCAGTTTCTGGTTTGCGGCGCCTCGGAGCTCCTAAAAATCAGCGCCTATCTGCGCAAACGCAATCAACTTCAGAATTATAAGACCGTGATCATCGGGAACAGAAATCAGAAGGTCTCCATCAATCTTTCCCTCTCGACGATGCGTGATTCCGAGGGAAAAGTCATGGGCGCCCTGGGGATCGCGAAAGAGACCGGGGGTGAAAAATTTGCCGAATATGATTCCCTGGCTTCGGGCCGTCTCGCGACCGTAGTCGAAACCGCCGTAGCCGTCAATCACGCGGTGAACAATCCGCTGGTGCCGATACTCGGGAATGCCCAGTTCTTGCTCCAGGACGACAGGCTGATGGACGAGGACATCCGCCGCCGGCTCCGCGTGATCGTCAAGAATGCGTTGCGGATCCGTGATATCACACAGAAGTTGGCCAGCATATCCCATCCCGTGACCAAGGAATATCTCAAGGGCACCCGGATGCTGGACATCGACGCATCGACCTGAACCATCCCTATAAAATAACTGTATTTTATCCCCCTTTTTTCTTGCATTTTATGGGTACTTTCAGTAAGTTTTATCTCTGGAATTCTGTTTGACTTTGAGGAAAAGAATTTGAAGGGCAGAGTAATCCTGGTTGTTTTTTATTTCCTGATTTCGGGAAATACGGTAACCGGTCTGACGGTGGGGAAATACGCGGGAGATTTCATGGCTGTGGGTGTCGGCGCCAGGGCGCTCGCCCTCGGAGGCGCTTTCACGGCCGTTGCAGATGATATTTCCGCAGGATACTGGAACCCGGCCGGTCTGTCGCGGCTTTCTCATGTCCAGGTGATGATGATGCACGCCGAACGGTTTGGGGGGATTGTGAATTGGGATTTCATGGGAGTCGGGCTGCCGCTCCGGGGCGAATCCGCGGTTGCCCTTGGCCTGTATCGGCTCGGGATCGACGGGATCCCCCTGACCCGGTTAAGGGATCCAAAACGGGAAATGGGCGATATCTATTTCGACGAATCCGGGAGGCGGCTTCAAAATGTGCCTTATGCCTATAAATACACCAGTCCCAATGATCTGGCACTTGTCGGTTCCTACAGCTCAAAGTTGGATGACAAGATACGGATCGGATTGAACGCCAGGCTGATTCGTCGCTCGGCGGATGTCTATGAAGCATGGGGAATGGGTTTCGACGCCGGTATCCTTGTTCATCTTGAAAACCGATGGCAAGTCGGAGCCATGATTCGGGACGCCACCGGTACGCTGCTGGCCTGGAACGGAGGACGGAAAGAATGGATTCTGCCCAGATTGCAGGTGGGTGTCGGTTATCCGTTCCAGGCCCGTTCGTTCTCCTTTCTCCCCATACTCGATGTGGCCATCCATTTCGACAATACCGTGCAAACCACGTTCAAGATGGGACGGGTAAGCATGGAGATCATGGGAGGCCTTGAAATCTGTTACCAGAACCGAATCGCTTTGCGGTTCGGTTCAAACCGCGGTGCTTTGACGGCCGGTACCGGTTTCCGGATCGCTTTCTTTTCTGTGGATTATGGTTTTCAGACCCATTCGGAACTCGGACTCACACACCGTGTCTCGCTCACGATAACGGATATTCGGGATAAGCTCAGTCAAAACCGTTAATTATTTCGTCATTTTTTATTTTCATATTGATTCTCCGGTTTTATTTTTGTAAAATACACATTCTCAGGTGGTTATCATTATTTATGAGTACAGGATGAAACAAATCACTGTCCGAAGCATGACAGGGTTGGGTGTGGCTGAAGTCCAGGAAAACGGCGTGACCGTCACGGTTGAAATCCGTGCGGTCAACAACCGGTTTCTCGAGATTTCGACGCGGCTGCCCCAGTCCGCCTCCCGGCACGAACAGGAACTGCGCGAATACGTACGTTCCCGGATCGAACGGGGGAAATTATATATCACGATCACGGTACAGCATGAGAACGGCAATCCGTTTGCATTGCGCGTCATGCCGGACAAAGCGAGGTCGATCCGGCATCTTTTAATGGAACTCAAGAAAGAGGCAGGCATCGAAGAATCCCTGACGCTTGATCATTTCCTGAAATTCTCTGAAATCTTTGAACCTGCAGAAAACGGAAGGTCTGATAAAAGCCTGTGGCCGCAAATTTTACAGGCTCTCGATCAGGCTCTGGGAAACCTCGATATCATACGTCTGAAAGAGGGCACTTGTCTGACTGAAGACCTGATTCACAGAATCGGGAAACTTGAGGAGAAAATCGAAGCCGTGGAACGGATCGCATCCGCGAATCTTCACGAAAAACATCAAAGAACAGTCGAACAGATCGGAACCCTGATCGGACAGTATTCGTTGAATGAAGACCGCCTGTACACGGAAATCGCCATCCTTTCGGACCGGCTCGACATCACGGAAGAGTGTGTCCGTCTCAAAAGTCATGGCCGGCTTTTTCTCGATTCGCTGCGATCCGGAAAGTCTGTGGGGAAAAAACTCACATTTTTACTCCAGGAAATGAACCGGGAGGTTAATACCATCAGTTCCAAGGCGGCCAGTTTGGAGATCAGCCATCTGGTCGTAGACATGAAAGAAGAAATCGAGAGAATGCGGGAACAGGTTCAGAATCTGGAGTGAAAAACTGCATCGTCATCGGGGAAAATGCGTTGTGTTTTCCGCGCCGTCGGGCGGGGGGAAAAGTACGGTGATCGGCGCGCTTTGCGAGATGGATCAGAGTCTCGAATATTCCGTCTCGGTAACAACACGCAGTCCCAGATCTGGAGAACAGGAAGGGATCGATTATTATTATCTCTCAAAAGATGCGTTTAAAAAGAAGATTCTTGAGGATGCGTTTTTGGAATGGGCCGAAGTGCATGGTGAATTTTACGGTACGCTTCGGAATGAAATAGAACGACGGATGTCTCAGGGGAAAATTATCCTTCTTGATATCGATGTGCAGGGAGGGCTTGCCGTGAAAAGAAGCATCCCCGAGGCATTGTTGATTTTTCTCTATCCTCCTTCCTGGGAGGTGCTCGAATCGCGGCTGAGAAATCGTGGAACGGAGACGATGGAAACCCTGCGCACCCGGCTCGAAGCGGCCAGACGGGAAACAGAAGTGGGAAGACAATATGATTTTCATGTAATTAACCAGGATATCAAAGAGACCGTACTCGACGTATTCACCATTATCAACAAGGGTTAACAGATCGGAGGATCTATGGATAAAATCGCCCTGGAAGATTTATTGAAAGAGACAGACAATTTATATGAGACCGTGGTGGCCATGTCCAAACGGGCAAGACAGGTGAACGATGAACAGAAAAAAATTATCGATAAAGAGAGAGAAAACCTGCCTGTGCCTGAAACACGTGAGAGTGAAGATCTTGATGATGTTGAAATCGACCGTGAAGCACTGGCCCGGGAATATACAAAATATCCGAAACCGACTTTTGTGGCCATGAACGAGATGAAAGAGAAGCAGATTCTCTGGGATTTTCCGGAAGAGGTTTGATCCGGCATATTCATATGGTCGGGCCGGGAAATCAATCAACCGGATTATTCAGAGTGGCAGGTGGATGAATCAGCGGTTCAAAGACAAACGGATACTGCTCGGCGTGACCGGCAGCATAGCGGCTTACAAGGCATGTCTCGTACTCAGACTGCTACAGGAGGAAGGGGCTGAGGTCCGTGTCGTGATGACGCGTGCGGCCCGTGAATTCATTGCCCCCCTGACCTTCGAGACGCTGACGGGGGAAGAGGTGGTCGAGGGACTCTTTTCCGCACGGCGTATCGAGCGGACCCGGCATATCCGCCTGGCCGAATGGGCGGACGGGATTCTGATCTGTCCGGCCACGGCGAATCTGATCGCCAAGGTGGCTGCCGGCATCGCGGATGATTTCCTGAGCACGGTGATCTCGGCATCCCGGAGTCCCGTGATTTTTGCCCCGGCCATGGACCTCGAGATGGCCAGGAATCCGATTTATCAGTCCAATTGCAGGAAGCTGGCCGATCTGGACTATCGGTTCGTTGCATCCGGTGAGGGTTTTCTGGCGAGCGGTGCGACCGGTCCGGGCAGACTCGCCGATCCCGACCGGATCATCGACGGCGTGGCCACCGCGCTGTTGAAAGATTCCCGCTGGGCTGGCAAACGGGTCCTCATCACAGCCGGGCCGACACGCGAGCAGATCGACCCGGTCCGTTTCCTCAGCAACCGTTCCAGCGGAAAGATGGGGTATGCCCTCGCCGAAGCGGCCTTTCTCAGGGGCGCGGAGGTCACACTCGTGACGGGTCCAACTTTTCTCCGGGCGATGGAGGGTATTGCGGTCCACCGCATCGAAACCGCTTCGGAAATGGCCGGGCAGGTCGCATCGCTTTTCCCGGCATCGGACATGCTCATCATGGCGGCCGCCGTGGCGGATTATACACCGGCCGAACCGTCCGATCAGAAACTGAAAAAGGATGAAGCGAATTTGACGCTGTCTCTCAGCCGGACGGACGATATCCTGACCCGCGCCGCCGGGGATAAGGGAGGCCGGATCGTAGTAGGGTTTGCCCTCGAAACCCGGGATGGGGAGTTGCATGCCAGGGAAAAACTGAAAAAAAAGAATCTCGATCTCGTGTGCCTGAACAATCCGTTTGAGGAGGGCGCGGGATTCGAGACGGATACGAACCGGATTACCCTCTTTGCACGGGACGGGACCGAAAAATGCCTGGGTCTTCTATCCAAGAAAGACACGGCCGAACGCATCCTCGATGAGGTGGACCGCCTTTTGGCAGGAGGCGGATAATGCCGTCCTGTGAGACGCAGACCATGCTCGGACAGGCCCGACGCTATTTCACGCAGATGGCCGAGCTGTTCGGATCCGACCTGATCCTGACGGAACCGGATGTCCTGTCCCGTTTGAATGGATCCGGTGATCCTCAAGCGTTGTCCGCGTTCTGTGAATCCATCCGCACATGCCGGAAATGTCACCTCGCGAAGAGCCGGACCCGTTTCGTATTTGGAACCGGGAATCCCCGCGCCAGGCTGATGCTGGTCGGCGAGGCACCCGGGGAGGAGGAAGATCTCAGGGGAGAACCCTTTGTCGGCAAGGCCGGACAGCTTCTCGATAAGATTCTCGGCGCGATCGGATTCTCACGGGATGAGGTCTTTATCGCCAACATACTCAAATGCCGTCCTCCGAAGAACCGGGATCCCGAACAGGAGGAGATCCAAACCTGTTTGCCCCATCTTGAAAAGCAGATCGCGCTGATACAACCGGATATCATCGTTGCCCTGGGACGCATTGCGGCCCAGACCCTGCTCGGTTCCACGGACCCGCTGACAGAACTGCGCAGCCGTGTCCACCGTTATGCGGAGAGACCGCTTTTGGTGACCTATCATCCGGCCGCCCTGCTTCGCAATCCGGAATGGAAGCGGCCGACGTGGGAAGACGTCCAGAAACTCAGAAAACTTTACGATGAACTGGTTGGAGATAAACCCGGATGAAATCCGCGGAATCCAAACTGATACCGGCATCCCGAACGGGTGACGGGATTTTTGACCGCGTACCGCCCCAGGCGCTCGAGGCCGAACGGGCCGTACTGGGTTCCATTATGCTCGACAACGATTGCGTGGGCAAAGTGGTCGAAATGTTGTCGCCGGAATGTTTTTACCGGACGGCACATCAACATATTTTCCAGGCTGCTATTCATCTTTTCGAAAAAAACGAACCGGTTGATCTGATCACCCTGAGCAATGAGCTTAAACGGATTCAGGTTCTGGATGAGATCGGCGGCGCCTATTATCTGACCGAGTTGTCCGAATCCGTACCCTCTGCGGCCAATGTCGAATATCATGCCCGGATCATCTTTGCCAAATATCTGCTTCGCAGGTTGATCGTCGAATCGGCGCAGATCGCCCAAGCCTGTTATGAACCGGTCGAGGATGTTTTTAACCTGCTCGATCGTGCAGAGCAGAGTATTTTCGGCCTCGCAGAGAACCAAATGCGCAGCACGTTTCAGCATATCAATCCCCTCATGCACGGTGCCATGGAGAAAATCGCCGGTTATCATGAGCGCAAGAGTCTGATCACGGGCGTCACCACCGGATTCACAAAACTCGACGAACTGACCTCCGGATTTCAGAACGGTGAACTTATCATCGTCGCCGGTCGTCCCTCAATGGGCAAGACCGCGTTTTGTCTGAATATGGCCCGGAACGCCGCGGTTCTCGGCAAGACGCCGGTCGGCATCTTCAGCCTCGAAATGGCGCGTGATCAGCTGGCCCTGCGACTGCTTTGCGCCGAGGCCCGCGTGGATGCCCATGCCGTCAGGACGGGGACGCTTTCCGACCACGACTGGCCGAAACTCAGTACCTGTGTGGGTACATTGGCCGAGTCTCCCATCTATATCGACGACACGCCCGGGATGGGCGTGCTCGAAATGCGGGCCAAGGCCAGGCGCCTCAAAAAAGAAAAAGACCTCGGCATGCTGATCATCGATTATCTTCAGCTCATGCAGGGTCCGAGAGGCGCCGAAAGCCGTCAACAGGAAATTTCGACGATTTCGCGTTCTCTCAAGGCGCTTGCCAAAGAACTGGCTGTTCCCGTGGTCGCCCTCTCTCAGCTCTCGCGCGCCGTTGAAGTGCGCGGCGGAGACAAGCGGCCTATGCTCTCTGATCTGCGGGAATCCGGCGCAATCGAACAGGATGCAGACGTGGTGCTCTTTATTTACCGGCCTGAATTTTACGGCATCACGAAAGATGATGACGGCCATACGGTAGAAGGCCGTGCCGAAGTGATCATCGGGAAACAACGGAACGGACCGGTTGGAACCGTCCATCTGAGTTTCGTGAAGCAATGGGCAAAATTTGAGAATTATGCGGCCGAAGAAGCCGCTCCTTTCTGACCATGGAATCCGTCGTTAAAAAACAAAACAGAGAGATGCATCCTGTGCTCAAAAAACAACGGGATACGCTTCACGTCGTTCCGCTCGCACGGGTCCCCGAGGTACGCCGACATTATCGTCAGGTTTTTTACCGAATCCTGAAAAATGTCAAATCCTATGTCAAGAATCCGGATATCGACATGCTCAAACGGGCTTATAATTTCGCATATGGAGCCCATGAGAATCAGCTTCGCCGATCGGGCGTGCCATATATCGAACACTGCCTTGAGACCGTGAAGATACTTACCGAACTCAAAATGGATATGGTTACCCTGACGGCCGCCATGATCCATGACGCGGTCGAGGATACCGGGATTTCCATCGAGCAGGTGCGTGAGGAATTCGGCGACGTGGTCGCCCAACTCGTGGACGGCGTCACCAAAATCAGCGAACTGAAATACAACAGCCATATCGAACAGCAGGCGGACAATTTCAGGAAGATGATTTTCTCGATGTCCAGAGACCTGCGCGTGATCATGATCAAACTGGCCGACCGTCTCCACAACATGCGCACCATCGAATACCTGCCTTCCAGGAACGCCCGGCGGATCGCGCTCGAGACCCGTGATATTTATGCCTCATTGGCCCATCGTTTCGGGATCGCCCGGACGAAATGGGAACTGGAAGATCTTTCGCTAAAGACACTCGATCCCAAAGCGTTTTACGACATCGCCCGCAAGATTACAGATCGCAGGGAAGAACGGGAAGCGTATATTGAAAAAATGGCCATGCCCATCCGAAATGAGTTATCCAGACACGATATCGTTTGTCAGATCACGGGACGTCCCAAATCGATCTATTCGGTTTACCGGAAGATACAAAAAAGGAACAAACCCTTCGAGGAAATTTATGATCTCCTGGCGATTCGTGTGGTCGTGAGCAAGGTGGACGAATGTTATTTTACACTCGGTGTCGTTCACACACTATTCACTCCCGTACATGACCGGTTCAAGGATTATATCGCCACCCCCAAACTCAACATGTATCAATCGCTCCATACCACGGTGATCGGCCCCGAAGGGCGAATGGTCGAAATTCAGATACGCACCGAAGAGATGCACCGGGTGTCGGAGATCGGGATCGCGGCCCATTGGAAGTACAAGGAGGGCAAGCAATCGGACGACGAACTCGACCGGTACAGCGCCTGGCTTCGGGAGATGATCGATTTTCAGAAGGATACCGTCGATGCGGAAGAGTATATGGAAATACTCAGGACGGACCTCTTCCGGGCCGAAATATTTGTCTTTACGCCGAAAGGCGATTTACTGAAACTGCCGACCGGATCGACGCCGGTGGATTTTGCCTTTTCCGTGCATACGGATGTCGGTTTTCACTGCATCGGGGCCAAGGTCAACGGCCGCATTGTCCCCCTCGCCACGGAACTGAAGAATGGTGATGCTGTCGAAATTATCACATCTTCCAATCAGCGTCCGCATCAGGATTGGCTGAATTTTGTCAAGACCGCAAGGGCGAAGACCCGCATCCGGAAATGGCTTAAAGATGCACAGCAGCGCGAGGCGATCAAACTGGGGGAAGAAATCCTTGCGAAGAGCCTGAAACGTTATCGGATCCGGTCCACACAGAAAGAAATCCGCGATGCGGCTTCTCAGCTGGGCAGGGACAACCTCGAACAGCTGTATACCGATCTGGGACAGGGAAATATTTCCATCCAGAAGGTGATCGAGACGATCAGTCCCGAGAAGACGGACGAAGCAGTTTCCGTCCCAAAAGAGGACATATTCGACCGGTATATCACGCGGGCGAGGGGGTCGGCTAAAGGGGTGCGGGTTCAGGGAATGGATCAATTCCTGATCCGGTTTGCCAGATGCTGTCACCCGGTTCCCGGCGATTCCATTTCCGGTTTCATATCGAGAGGCCGCGGAATCGTCGTTCACAGAAAAGACTGTGCCAATGCCTTGAGACTGATGGAAATTCCCGAACGGGTCATCGAGGTTTCCTGGGATGTCGACAGCAAGAGCTCGTTCATCGTTCAGCTTCGTATCATCGCATCCGTGCGGAATGATTTCCTCAAAGATGTAGCCGAATCTCTTTCCCAGCTCGAAAGCAACATCGTCAAAATCGACATGAAGACTGAAAACTCTTTGATCACTGTTTTCCTGATTCTCGAAGTCAAGGATTTATCCCATCTCAATAAAATCACAAGAAGGCTTCATCGCCTGAAAGGTATTGTCTCGGTAACGCGTGACAGCGGATCGGGGAGTGAGAAAGAAGTGTAACTGTCCTGTCCCTTTTTTAAAGGAGGAATGATCAATGAATGACATGCTCACGGTAACCAAGAAAGATGTCGCGAAGCGGACGGCGAAACTGGTCGGTGAACGAATCTATACCACGGAGAAAATCGTGGACGGCGTTTTTACGGCGCTGCGTGAGTTCATGACGGACGCCGATCCCGAGGTGCGGATCGAAATCCGTGATTTCGGCGTCTTCGAGGTGAAAAAGACCAAACCCAAACCCAAGGCAAGGAATCCCAAGACGGGGGAAATCATTTATGTCCCGGCCCGCAGGAAGACCCATTTCAAGGCCGGGAAGATTTTGAAAGAAGTGTTGAAACAACCCATCAATAAGTAAGTGGGACGCGTACTCGGTTTAGATTACGGAAGACGGCGTGTCGGGGTTTCCGTGAGCGATCTTTTGGGCATCACGGCCCAGCCTTTGACGACATGGACGGGCTTGGGAGATACGAAACTGATACAGAGAATCGCGGCCACGATTTCTGAAATGGGCATCGATTCTGTGGTCATCGGAGATCCGTTGACGACGCGGGGAGAAAGAGGCATCATGTCGGAAAGAGTCCGCCGATTTGTCGGCAGATTGTCCAAAACCGTTCGTGTCCCTGTTTATCTCCAGGATGAACGGTTTACCTCGGTCGAGGCCAAACGCGTTCTCCGGGACCAGGGACGAAAGACCGGCTCGAACAAGGATGTCGTCGACCGCATCTCCGCGGTCCTGATCCTTCAGGCCTACCTGGACCGGCAATCCGCGATCCGGCGGCAAGTTGAGGATGAAGAGTGAACAAGAATGATCGGATGAAATTGTTGATATCCGCCGTCGGGCTGATCCTGGCGTTTCCCCCTTTTCCGTTCGGTCCCCTCGCGACGATCGTCCTCATACCATTTTTCTTTTTCCTGAAAGGCACTACATTCCGGCAGGCTGTGACCGGAAGTTATTTTCTGGGACTCGTCTGGGCCGCGGGCACGATCTACTGGATCGGATGGGCGACGCTTCCCGGGGTGATCGGCGCCGTCATTGTTTTTGCGCTGTATCCCGCCCTTTTCGGAGGCATCCTTAACCGCCTGTTTCATCTATGGGGTGAACGGGCCGTCTGGACCGCTCCCTTTCTATGGACCGGCGTGGAAATTATCGCAGGCTCCGGTGTCCTGGGATTTCCCTGGAATTCTCTTTCCCATACGATGATTCAGATTCCACAGTCCATTCAATTCGCCTCCGTCACAGGGATGTACGGTGTGACTTTCTGGCTTGTCCTGCTGAATGTATTTATTTTCAAATTATTCAGGCACATCCCGGATATCAGACGCGCATGCCGATTCATGACGATTACCGTGATCCTGATCCTTTTTCCCGTGATTCACGGATCCATTTTTTCGGCCGTTTCCATGCCCGGGACCCCTCAAATCCGCGTTTCCCTGATCCAGGGCAATATCGATCCCTATATCCGGTGGACGCCTCAATTTGTGGATTCCAATTTCGTGATCTATCGGCGTCTGACCCGCAAGGCGGGAGAATCCTCCCCGGATCTTATCGTTTGGCCGGAATCGGCCGCGCCCTGTTACGTCCGAAGCCGGAATCATTGTGCGGCGCCGATCCATTACCTGGCCGACAGCCTGCACATACCCCTGCTGACAGGCGCACCGGACTATGAATGGACGGATGCGAATCACGTGAAGACCTATAATGCCGCGTTTCTTTTCACTCCCGGCATGCGCCGGCTGGACCGTTATCACAAACGGCGTCTCGTTCCGTTTTCGGAACGGGTACCTTTCGTGAGCAGGCTTCCCTTCCTCTACGAGTTCTCCCGGCGATTCACGCTGGATATCGGAGATTTTTCGCCAGGCGATTCCGCGGTTGTTTTCAGGCTCCCGCCGGATTCTACGGGTTCGCGTACGCCTTTTTCCGTGTTAATCTGTTATGATTCCGTCTTTCCGGAGAATGTCCGGCAATTTGTCGAGGCCGGCGCGCGATTTTTGGTCATCATCACCAATGACGGCTGGTTCGGCCATACCTCGGGTCCCTATCAGCACGCGGCGATCGCCCGGCTCCGCGCGATCGAGAACCGGATCTGGATCGCCCGCAGCGCCAATACCGGGATCTCGGAGATTATCGATCCGTTCGGCCGGGTTTTGTCCCGAACCCGGCTCAATGAGGCCACCGTCCTGACGGGTCACGTGGGACTGCTTCAGGAGAGGACGCTGTTCACACGGTTCGGCCAATGGATTCCTGTCCTGGTCCTGACGGGATGCGGTCTGATCCTGTGCCTGGGGGCCATCACGAAACTCGGCAAGCGGTGAATCGCAAACGGCCCATGTCGGCACGAAGACCGGGAGTAACAGGCTTATGTCGGATGCATGAAGGAGAAAAATTAATGGCCGTTCCAGATTATCAGAGCTTGATGTTGCCGCTTTTTAAAGTTGCGGAAAGAAATGGCACTGAAATTTCAACAAGCGAGGCCGTTGAAGCTCTTGCAAAGGAATTGGGCCTTACCGAAGATGATTTAAAAGAGATGCTCCCAAGCGGCATACAGTCAACTTTTATTGATCGAGTTTGTTGGGCTTCTACTTACATGAAAAAGGCTGGGCTACTCGAAGCAACACGCAGAGGATTCTACCAAAATCAAATATGACCGGCCTCTATTGCCAGCCGGTTTTGCGGAACGATATGAGGCCGGAATTATTCCGTACCGATCAGACCAGAAAGCAGGATGTAGCCCGACGTGATACTTTTTCAATTGATAAAACAGGCGGGTTTTCTCATTTTATTGAAGACCGGAATTATCCTGCTCCTGGTCCTCCATATCAGGCCGGTCAGGGGGGAAGAGAATCTGCTGGTCACCCTGAATACGGTACACGCCCGGCCGCTTGCGCTGGGAGGCGCCTTCGTCACATTCGAGGACGACCTGGCCGCATTGGCCTATAATCCGGCCGGATTCAACCCGGGACCGGCCGGGAAATCCGGACTCTCATGGTTTCTGAATCCCCTGGGGCCCGTCCTGTGTATTCTGCAAAGCGACCGGTTTTCCGATAGTTCGGTTCCGGTGACCCTGTCTTTGGTCGGGGCGGGATATACGGCAGGACGCGTTCGATTGGGATTGATTTTAGGCGAGGAATCGCTGACCGAGACGGCGCGTCTTCAAAGAAGCCGGTTCTTTGATCTGCGTGATTATGAGGTCCACCGGAACACCGCGGTCGGTTTTTCGATCGCGCTGGCCCCGAAAGTGTCGATCGGTGCGGCCGTCGAATGGTACATCCGGGACGGCGGATGGCGGCGCGCCCGGTTCGGACATCGATACGGCATCATCGTCCGTCCCAGAACGAACATCGCCGTGGGACTTTGTTATCTCGACATGCCGGAGGGCGCGGGCAAGGAACGGTTGTCTCTGGACCGTTTCCCGGATGAGACCCTCAACATCGGCGTCTCGTTTTCACCCTGGACGTGGGTTACGATCGCGGCGGACGTACGAAATGTCAGCGATGAAGGCAGGCAGAAAGGGGTGGAACCCCATGCCGGCCTGGAAATCAGGATTATCGACGGTCTGAACCTGCGGGGCGGTTTTTATAAGCTGTTCGGAGATGTCGAACAGGGTGTTTCCGTCGGATTCGGGATTCCGGATGTCCTGACCCTGCTGATCGGCAGAAGGGAGAATTTCAACTGGCGGATCAAGTTTGAGGCTGCAGCCATTTGTCAAAAGGTGGATACGGGTGGACGAAAATGGATTCTCACTTCCTTGCAGTGGATGATATGAGGCGTTTCCCGATGCCGTGTTTCAAGCCGTGTGGCGGAACCAAAACGTGTGCTTCCCGTTTATTTACCAGGCTTTTCGTATCCGTCCTGTTTGCGGTGGGGATGGTCTGTCCGCTGCACACCCAGGAAAAACGGTTAAGGACCAATCCGGAGATGATGGGAGATCTGACCGGATCGGTTGCCCGGCAATTGTTTAAAGATTGTCAAATGGATTCCCTGAAGGCAATCGTCCTGGTCTCACCCTCCGAAGACGGAGAACGGATCCGTTTTATTCAGGGTCATCTCTTGCACGTTCTGACGGATCGAAGCGGTGAAATATACTTCCGGGCCGATACACTTTTTCAGGGAATCGAGATTGTCTGGCACCCCCTGAGTGTCTCCGTTAACTATCTGGAGAGGTTGGCGGGAAGGATGCTTGCATCTCCGCGAATCGTCCGACGCGGTGTTTGCAGTCTTTTTTTCGAGATACGTGATGTTCCTGCCGGCAGGGCGATGTGGGCAGGTACGATATCTCGAACACAACAGGATACCATCGCGGCGGCCGCACTCGATCACATCGAACAGGGGGGGACTATTTTCGGAAAACCGGTACGGCCGGGTGTATCGGGCTGGCGCCGGCTGATTGAGCCCCTGGTGATGATGGGGACGCTCGGCCTGATGGGGTATTTGTTTTATACGATCCGGAGTTGACTTTTTTAAAAAATGAGGTCCGTATGCGCAAGAAAATCTTTTATGTTTTTTCATTTATCGGGTTGATTTTATGGATTGCGGCCGGGTGCAGCCGTCAGGTGGTGAACCTGAGGGAAATGACTCCGGAAGATCAGTTTGCATACGCGAAGAAAATATACGACAGGGGAAATTACGACAAGGCCCGGATGCAGTTCGCCATGGTGGCGATGAACAATCCCGGTAGCGTCATCAGCGATAAGACCCAGTTTTATCTGGCCGATTCCCATTATCATCTCAAGGAATATATCCAGGCCATCGCGGAATTCGAAAGACTGATCCGTAGTCTTCCGCAGAGCCCTTATGTGGATGATGCCCGTTATAAGATCGGAATGTGTTATTTCAGGTTGTCTCCGGGATATGCGCTCGACCAGGAGTACACCTACAAGGCCATTTCACAGTTCGAACAATTCCTCGATGAACACCCCGACTCGGAATTGCGTCTCGAGGTCGAAAAACGGATCCACGAAAGCCGGGAGAAACTGGCCAAAAAAGAATTCAAGACCGCAGAATTGTACCGCAAGATGGGATATATCCGTGCGGCCGTGATTTCCTATGAAAATGTGACGCGGGAGTTTACAAATTCCTCATTCTGCGCGGAGGCATACTATCGGAAAGGGGAATGCCTCCTGAGAATGGGTGAATCTGATGAGGCGGAAACCTCCTTCGAAACGCTGATACGCAGGTTTCCGGATAGTACACTGGCCGGCCAGGCGGAAAGGCGACTCGAAACGATCCGGGCTTCCCGGAAATCCGGCACGGAATAATCCTAAAAAAAGGATGACGGAAGCGGCAAGATGCGGACGGGACTCTTCGGAGGTACATTCG
The DNA here is from genome assembly GCA_011046415.1 of bacterium. Classification (GTDB taxonomy): domain Bacteria; phylum Zhuqueibacterota; class QNDG01; order QNDG01; family JABMRT01; genus DSAP01. Next base: position 71,105 of record DSAP01000090.1, read on the forward strand.
ATCCGATTCATACGGGACATCTGATTCTGGCGGAAACGGTACGCGCCGATGTTCCGCTAGATCGGATCGTGTTCATCCCGGCGGGGATTCCGCCGCACAAACCGGATACACCGGTCGGCAATCCGTCCCAACGACTCGCCATGGTCCGGCTCGCCGTTCAGGATCATCCGGATTTTTATGTGTCCGAATGCGAGATTGCGCGTGAAGGGCCGTCTTATACGGTGGACACCCTGCTTCATCTGCGTTCACTTGAAATTTTCCGGAATGACCGCATTTTTCTGATCATCGGGGCCGATAATCTCGTCGAACTGCATACCTGGAAGGATCCCGGCCGGATTTTCGACCTGGCGGAGGTGCTGTGCCTGTCCCGTCCCGGAGACGACATCCGCCGGGCGGCCGAACCGTACCGGTCGCGGGTCCGGATGATTAGGGCGCCCCTGATTTCGATTTCAGGGACCGAGATCCGGGAACGCGTGCAGACGGGACGTTCCATCCGCTATCGGGTGCCGGATCCGGTGGCAGACTACATCGCCGGGCAGGGATTATACCTGCGATGATATCGGGGCTGGCGCAGCGCATCGGCCGTCTCACCCTGTTTTTTCTGCGGGAGGTCGGCACCCATGTGCTGTTGCTCGCACGGGCGGCGACAGCCGGCGGATATCTCCTGCGCCGCCGTCATCTGCTGATCGAGCAGATGCACAAGATCGGCGTCCGTTCACTGCCCCTCGTAACCATCGTGAGCCTGTTCACGGGCGCCGTGGCCTCGTGGCAGGCCGCCTATCAGTTCCGCGGCCTCATCTCGTTCGATTATCTCGGGGCCGCGGTGAGCGCCGCAATCCTGATCGAACTCTCTCCCGTCCTGACCGGACTGGTGGTGGCGGGGCGGGTCGGCGCGTCCATCGCGGCGGAGTTGGGCACCATGCGGGTGACCGAGCAGATCGATGCCCTCGAAACCCTGGCGATCGATCCCGTCCATTACCTGGCGGCGCCGCGCATCCTGGCCGGATTCATTATGATGCCCGCGCTCGTGATCTATTCGAATCTGGTCGCGCATGCGGGGGGCTATCTCGTGGCCTATTCCATGCTCGATGTGTCCACCGCCGCATTTTTCGGGAGCGCCCGCCGGTATTTCCTCGTCCACAATGTGGTCGCCGGTCTGCTCAAGGCTTTTTTCTTCGGCGGCGGGACGGCCCTGATCGGTTGTTCGATCGGTTTCCGGACGGCCGGCGGTGCAGAGGGGGTGGGTGCATCGACGATCCGGGCGTTCGTCTATTCGTCCGCGTTCATCCTGGTGATGGATTATATCCTGGCGACGCTGCTGTTCTGATGATCACGATTCACGATGTCCATAAACGGTTCGGGGAAAAACGAGTCCTTGAGGGCGTTTCCCTGACCATCCCGGAGGGAAAGACCGCCGTGATCGTCGGATGCAGCGGGTGCGGAAAGACCGTGCTGTTGCGCTCGATCATCGGTCTCGTCAGCCCCGATTCCGGATCGATCCGCGTCGGCGAGGATGAGGTGGTCGGCGCGGAGCGACGAGATCTGTTCCGGATCCGCAGGCGGTTCGGCATGCTTTTTCAGGGCGCGGCGCTTTTCGACTCCCTGACGGTGGCGGAAAACATCGGACTCGCGCTCCGGGAGCATACCCGTCTCTCCCGTCAGGAAATCCGGAATCGGGTGCGGGAGAAATTGGAGGTTGTCGGCCTTTCGGGCATCGAAGACCGGAAACCGGCGGAATTGTCGGGCGGCATGAGAAAGCGGGTCGGGCTCGCCCGCGCCCTGATCATGGATCCCCGGTATGTGCTTTTCGACGAGCCGACGACCGGACTCGATCCCGTCATGTCGGACGCGATCAACCGGTTGATTATCGGGACGCAGAGGCGGCTCGGCATCACGGCGATCGTGGTCACGCACGACATGACGAGCGCGTTCGGGATCGGCGACAAGATCGCGATGATTTCGGACGGCCGGATCGTATTCGAAGGCACGCCGGAAGCGTTCCGCACGAGTGCGCTCCCTGCCGTGAAGCAGTTCGTCCGGGGAGGGCTGGACGGGTAAAGATGTCTGAACCACGGATGACACGGATAATTGCAGGGATTATGATACGCTCAAATTCGCTCTTGGCAGTCGGAGAAATCGATGGATTTTATTTTAAAAATCGTTAAGTTTACCATGGAGTTTTATTCAATACAAAGGAAATCAAATCATGGGTGGAAAAGAACAATTTTTGATTGATGCGAAGGGGAAAAAGACGGGTGTGATCCTTCCGCTTGGCCGCTATCAAAAACTCATGGAAGACCTTCATGACCTCAGCGTGGTAGCCGAGCGCCGCGATGAAGAGCCCGTCAGCCTTCACGAAATGAAACGCAGGCTGAAAGAAGATGGCCTCCTTTAAGATCATTCTAAAACCTTCCGTGGAAAAAGATTTTCGAACGCTTCCCAAAGTGATGGTTGAAAGAGTATTCACGCATATTCAATCGTTATCCGAGAATCCGTATCCTCCTCAGGCGATAAAGCTGGAGAATTCCGAAGGGCTTTATCGGATTCGCGTCGGAAATTATCGAATTGTCTACGGGGTTGACAAGGCGATGAAACTAATCACGATTCACTATGTCAGGCATCGAAAGGAAGTCTGTCGCGGTTTGTGAGCGGATCGTCCCGGACGTTTCTGGCGGTGAAAGCCTGAACCACGGATGACACGGATCGAAGGTTTTTTTTCCGGGGGTTGACGGGTAAACGGATCTCAACCACGGAAAGGCACGGAGAAAAGATTATCTCCGGGCGCTGTCCTAAAAGTCCAATTTGTCCTGTTCGGACAGATCGTCCCGGTATCTTCGCGGGAAATGTAAAGTCTGAGGCTCTGTCTCGAAGCAAGAAACGGCGGAGCCGGAGGGAGGGGTTCCAGGCGGGATACCTGGAACCGGAAAATTGGGGCAAGCGGACATCCCTCTGCCTCGTCCCGACCTTATCGGGACGAGGATCTCCCTTCAAAGGGAGATGGGTCAGAGGGGAGAGTTATATTTACACGAAATGGAAATACCTATGGCTAAAACACGAACGACATATATCTGTCAGGGCTGCGGGGCGGCGTCGCCGCGCTGGATGGGCAAGTGCCCCGACTGCGGCGCGTGGAACAGCTATGCGGAAGAACTCCTGCCCGCGAAGAAATCCAAGACGTCACGGTCGGCTGAGACTTCCACGGTCAGACCCGTCCGTCTGTCGGATATCCCGCCGGATCGCGAGATGCGGATCCCGACCACCTGCTCCGAATTCGACCGCGTGCTCGGCGGCGGCATCGTTCCGGGCGGCGTGACCCTGGTCGGGGGCGCGCCGGGCATGGGGAAATCCACGTTGATGCTCCAGATCTGCGGCACGCTTGCCGGAAAAGGAAAGAAAATCCTCTACATCTCCGGCGAAGAATCCGCGGCGCAGATCAGGATGCGGGCCGACCGGCTGGGCGTCTCCCATGACGGATTCCTGCTCCTCTGCGAAACCGATCTCGAGGCCATGACCGCCGCGATCCGTCACGAGAAACCGGATATCGCGGTCCTCGATTCCATCCAGACCGTTTTCTCCGGCGAATTCGAATCCCTGCCCGGCAACATCGGGCAGGTGCGCTATTCCGGTCATATCCTGACCGGTTTGGCCAAGGAAACCCACATGCCGCTCTTCCTCATCGGCCACGTGACCAAGGAGGGCACACTCGCCGGGCCGCGCGTGCTCGAACATCTGGTCGATTGCCTGCTCCTGTTCGAGGGGGACGACCGGCATTTTTACCGGCTCCTCCGTTCCGTAAAAAACCGCTTTGGATCGACCCAGGAAATCGGTATTTTTGAGATGACGGACCGGGGGATGCGCGAGATCCCGAATCCCTCCGAGCACCTGATCTCGAACCGGGATCAGAGCGCGTCCGGGAGCTGCATCACGGTCAGCCTCGAGGGGACGCGCGCGCTGCTCGTGGAGGTACAGGCGCTGGTCACGCCCACGTCCTACGGCGTGCCGCAGCGCACGGCCACCGGTTTCGATCACCGACGGCTTTCCATGCTGATCGCGGTGCTCGAAAAGCGGCTGGGCCTGCGTTTCGGGAATCAGGACGTATTCGTCAACACGGCGGGCGGCCTGCGCCTGAACGAACCGGGCGTCGATCTCGCTGTGGCGCTCGCGATGGTCTCCAGTCTGAACGACCGGGTGCTGCCGTCCGATGCGGCCTTTGTCGGGGAAATCGGCCTTTCCGGCGAGGTGCGCGGCGTGACCCGGATGGCGCAGCGGGTGAGCGAGGCCGCGAGGCTGGGGTTCAGGACGCTGATCCTGCCCGAGAACGGACTGAAAGGCATAGCCGCGCCGGAGTCCGTCCGGATACACGGCGTCCGTTCGATCCGGAATGTCATGCCGATCCTGGACCGGATGAAGTGAAAAAGATCGGGTGCCTGACTGTCCGGCTATGCGGATAAGAAAAGTCGATCTGGAAGAATATCTGGAAAAGTGATGCAAACTTTGTCTTGTCCGGTCGAATAATTTTAACCGGACACGAATGAGGTCACATTATAAAAGACGGAACGGGTTGGGTCAAGAAGTTTGATGAGATTCCTGCTGCAAAAGACCGATACGGAAACCAGGGCCCGCGCGGGCAGACTCGTTCTTTCGCATGGCGAGGTGGATACCCCGGTCTTCATGCCGGTCGGCACCCAGGCCAC
>DSAP01000089.1 GCA_011046415.1 bacterium
ATTTGAGATTCCTGACTCCGGGTGAGAATCCACCTTCGTCTTCCCCGGAGTGCGACGACTTGTCGTCGGGGGAAAAGCGGAAACCCGTTTCCGTACTCCTGCCTCTCTGATCGCCTGCCGCTTTCTATTCCCCAAAGCAGAATGGATCAGGAATCCTCTCTTTCGTGGCGTCTCTGTTTTGAACGCCTCGAAGGCGGTCGCGCGGCGATCAGGCCAGGTCGAAGCGATCCGCGTTCATCACCTTGTTCCAGGCCGCCACGAAATCCCGGACGAACTTTTGCTGCGAATCGTCGCTTGCATAGACTTCCGCGATCGCCCGGAGCTGGGAATTCGAACCGAAGACCAGGTCGACACGGGTGGCGGTCCATTTGAGTTTCCCCGTCACTCGATCCCGGCCCTCGAACAATTCATCGTCTTCCGCGGTCGCCTTCCAGGTCGTGCCCATGTCGAGCAGATTCACGAAGAAGTCATGGGTGAGGGTCTCCGGCCGCGCGGTGAATACGCCGTGCCGGGACTGTCCGAAATTGGCATTCAGGACGCGTAGCCCGCCCACAAGAACCGTCATCTCGGGAGCGGTCAGCGTAAGCAACTGCGCCCGGTCTACCAGAAGTTCCTCCGCAGAAACGGCATATTTTTTCTTAAGGTAGTTACGGAATCCGTCTGCACACGGTTCGAGTACGGCGAAAGACTCCACATCGGTTTGCTCCTGCGAGGCATCCGTGCGTCCCGGCGAGAAGGGGACGGCCAGAGCATGACCGGCCTTCTTTGCGGCTTGTTCGACACACGCGACTCCACCCAGAACGATCAGATCTGCGAGCGAAACCTTTTTCCCGCCCGCCTGCGCGCCGTTGAATTCCTTTTGGATTCTCTCAAGGGTCTGCAGCACTTTCTTCAGTTGAGCCGGCTGATTGACTTCCCAATCCTTTTGCGGCGCGAGACGGATGCGCGCCCCGTTGGCACCGCCTCGCTTGTCGGAGCCGCGGAACGTGGAGGCCGACGCCCAGGCGGTCGAGACCAGCTCGGAGACGGACAGGCCCGAGGCAAGGATCCTGGCCTTGAGATCCGCGATGTCCCGCGTGTCGATCAGCGCATGATCCACCGCGGGAACCGGGTCTTGCCAGATGAGCTCTTCAGCGGGAACCTCCGGTCCGAGATAGCGCGAACGCGGGCCCATGTCGCGGTGTGTCAGTTTGAACCACGCGCGGGCGAAGGCATCGGCAAATTCATCGGGATTCTCCAGGAAGCGCCTCGAGATCTTCTCGTAGACCGGATCGAAGCGAAGGGAGAGGTCCGCCGTGGTCATGATGGGTCGGTGTTTTTTCGATGGATCGTGGGCGTCAACCACCATGTCTTCGTCAGAGACGTCCTTGGCCTGCCACTGATGGGCACCTGCAGGGCTTTTAACCCGCTCCCATTCGTATTTGAACAGCACTTTCAGATAGCCCATATCCCATTGGGTCGGATTCGGCTTCCAGGCGCCTTCGATGCCGCTTGTGATCGTGTCACCCGCCTTGCCGCTGCCGAAACTGCTCTTCCAGCCGAGTCCCTGTTCTTCGATGGGGGCGCCTTCGGGCTCGGGACCCACATGGGTCGCAGGGCCGGCTCCATGACATTTGCCGAAAGTATGACCTCCGGCGACGAGCGCCACGGTCTCTTCGTCGTTCATGGCCATGCGCGCGAAGGTCTCTCGGACGTCGCGTCCCGAGGCAACCGGATCCGGATTCCCATTCGGCCCTTCCGGATTCACATAGATCAGCCCCATCTGTACGGCGGCAAGCGGATTCTCGAGATCGCGGTCACCGCTGTAGCGTTTGTCGCCGAGCCAGGTGTCCTCGCTGCCCCAGTAAATGTCCTCCTCCGGCTCCCAGACGTCCTCGCGTCCGCCGCCGAAGCCGAACGTCTTGAACCCCATGGATTCCATCGCGCAATTGCCGGCCAGGATCATGAGGTCGGCCCAGGAAATCTTGTTTCCGTATTTCTTCTTGACCGGCCAGAGCAGTCTGCGCGCCTTGTCGAGATTCGCATTATCCGGCCAGCTGTTGAGGGGCGCAAGGCGTTGGGTGCCGGAACCCGCGCCCCCGCGGCCGTCGCCCATGCGGTATGTGCCTGCGCTGTGCCACGCCATCCGGATGAAAAGACCGCCGTAGTGACCGTAATCGGCCGGCCACCAGTCCTGCGAGTCCGTCATCAGCGCATAGAGATCCTTCTTCAAGGCTTTCAGGTCGAGGTTCTTGAATTCCTCGGCGTAGTGGAACGCCTCGCCCATCGGATTGCTTTTGTGTGAGTGCTGATGAAGAATCTGGAGGTTCAACTGATCCGGCCACCAGTCACGGTTCGACGCGCCCTTGGCGGTTGCTTGTCTGTTTGTCTTGCCCGTTACCGGACACTTGCTTTCCTTTTTCATCCTTGCCCTCCTTGCCTGATTGGATTTGTATCCGGACAGCCGACCCATATTAAGTTGAATTGAATAAAATTACGATTGTTCCGGTACAATTTATTAGGGGTCGGCCCCGGACCCTTTCACCCGCGCCCGGTATGGACAACCGGGGCGGTCGGGGAGGGACTTCTCATGCACTCCGTTCGGTTACAGCTCCGCGTCCCAGTGCAGATCGGCATTCTTTTTACAGAAGTATCCGCCGATCACACCCCCGGTGATTTCTTTCCGGAGGATTTCGAATCCGCTTCGTTCCAACAGGCCTTCCAGGATCCAGTCGAACGTTGAGAACTCATCACGGATATGCGCCTCAGCATCCTTTCGAAGGGTCTCTCCGCCGATTTGACCCAGTTTTTCGATCCACTGTTCGATATGTGCGGCAGTATTCCGGGGGGAGAAGACTACGTCGGACAGATAAAAAAGCCCCCCCGTTTTCATCATGGTGTTGATTCTCCGCAACGCGAGGGCCTTCCAGAAATCCGGCAGATGATGCAGGGCCGTATTGGTAACCACCGCATCAACCGGTGCAGCGTCGTGATGGTAAGAGAGGAACCCGGCATGATGAAACACGATGTTGTCGAGACCGAGCTGTTTTGCTTTTCTTTTCGCACAGGCAAGCATTTCGGCGGATATATCGATGGCGTGCACACGTGTGCAGGATTTTGCCGCCCGGAGGGCAAATGCACCCGTTCCCGTTCCAAAATCGATCACGGTATGTCCGGGGGACAGCTTCAACACATCGACGATGGCTTCATTTTCTCGTTCGATGTCACGGAATTTGCCATGGCGCGCGTCATAGGATTCAACTTCTTCCGGGGTGTTGTAATCCTTGCCGATTTGTTTTTCAGCATAAATCCACGATTTCTGTGTGTTCATAGACATCCCCGTGATGTGCTTGCGGAGCCCTCCGTCCCCGGGTCGCCCTTGAACGGAAGTTTCTGACTCCGCCCTGAGGACACCGGACCCGATCCGGAAAAGCCGGAACCTACCGGCACGAGTGGAACAAGCGTGTGGTGGAGCCGGTGTCGGACGTCCGCTCGTTTTCTATCCGAGCCATCTCCCTGCGAAGAAACCAACACAACTGACTGCGACGCTCAACACGGTTCCCCAGGCCAGATCGATCACCGTGATCAGCAGAGGCCAATCCTTGACGGTGGCGAGATTGGTGAGGTCGTAAGTGGCGTATGTGATGAGACCAAACAGAGCCGCCAGCAGTATGGTTTTCGATAAAGAATCGGCCTGCAGGCCGGGCAGGACGACGAACAGCAAAATTCCCAGGATGAAGAGCAGATAAAAGACGATTGCCGCAATCCAATTGGGGTCGGGTCGCAACAGAAAGCCGAGCTGCCTGCGATAGAGTGCGCGTGCAACCAGACCCAGCCAGACCATGTCGATCGCGAAAAATGCGATGAGTGTCACGACGTAGAGCTTGACGTAGTAAATCATGCGCTATCCTTTCTCAGGGTCGCCGCCTGGAATGATATTCCCCCCCAAAATTGCGATTTAGCGTGGCGGGCGGCGTGCATTGGATCCATCTGTCGAATAAATCCGTTTTTGTGATATATTTAACCCAATCAAATCCTTTTCCTTCTTTGTCGATCCGAATCAGTCCGAAGTAATCCAGGAATCTGTCAAAAGTTCTTATGGAATAGCAACTCTTCGAGTGACTATCCTCCAATATTCCATCTTTCTTTTTCATCGATTCCAAAAGCTGCGGATAAGCTTTAAAATATTTCTCTGCGTAAAAGGAATCCAACTGTTTTTCTTTTCCGTATTTTGACAATAATATTAAAGAAAATCCATATCCAAGTTGCCCGATTTCATTATCACCGTATCCATCATTGTATGCCCAATTAAAATGGGTTGTGAAAGTCTTAAAAATGGTTTTTAGGCATTTTTCTTGATCGAAAACCGTTTTTTCTCCAGATTTGGTCAAGGAGAGTTTGCCGTTCCTTTTTTTGGTGAATCCGGATAATTCAAGAAGAATCCGGGACAGATGAACGGTCAACGAATCGGTCTCTTTGTACAATTGATAATCAGAATCCGATAGTGTTTGCAATTGAACCGGACTCTTTGCGTCAAAGGTAAAATGTAAAATCTGATGCATCTCAGAAGGTGAATACCCTTCGAAATCGGGTATCCCTTGATAATTATGTTCATGCATCACTTGGTTGATCTGTCTCTTTAAATCTTCTAGGTTCATAACCGTTTTCCTCAAGGGTTCGTCGTGTATGCGACACAACGGTTACGCATATGGCCAGTGGCGCCTGCCTGCCGGCAGGCAGGGTTTGCGGGGCGCATCCCTGTCCGCCGAGACAAACTCTGATGCGGTGTAAAACGTTTCAAGGTACCACTACGCCCGCCAGTGTCAATATGCGATGTTGTGAAGCGTGTTAATTAGAGCTCCAAATAAACGCTTTCCGGAGGCCCAAGATAACCCGGTCTCAAACCGCCTGCATCGATCACAAATTTCTGAAAAACAATCCCGGAGTCGATCATCCATATTTTAAGCGTGTGCCTGCCCGGTTGATCAAACACTTTTTCATCGTACTGAATGTTGCCTTCAGCCTTTGACAATAGTAAAAACGGGCAGAATGTCAAGCGAAGAACACGGCGGCTTATTTTTCCCCGTTCCCGGCATGCCGCCCGGAACGGGAACCGGCATTCATCCGCCCGGTTCCTTGATCGCCAGGATTTCGAGGGGATGTCTCCCCGGGTTTTCCCACGCCCGTTCGACGCCGGGTTCCGCCGCGGCCAGATCGCCCGCGGACAAGGTCACCTTTTCCCCGCCCAGGGTCATGACGCCCGTCCCGCGGAGGATGTAAAAAACGGCCTGAACCGGTAGCGCGTGGGGTGCGATACCGCATCCAGGCCGGATCTTCAGCACGACCAGTGCGGGTGTTTTCTCGATGCCGGTCGCGCCGTCTTTCCGGAAGATCACCGTCCCTTCGTCCTTTCGGAGAATGGTCATGTTCTTTCCCTCTCTTTCGCCCCCTCATTCCGGCTGCGGATACCGGTACGGCCTGCCGAGATAATTCCGGAACGTCCAGGCGGCCGCCTCTTTTTGGACGACGTAATCGGGACAGAGCGGCACCTTGCCGCCTCCGCCAGGCAGGTCCACCATCAGCGCGGGCAGGGCCAGCCCGGAAATCCGGCCGCGGAGCGCGCGCAGGATGCCGAGGCCGGTCTCGAGCGGCGTGCGGAAATGATCCGCGCCCCGGGCCAGGTCGCCCTGGAGCAGATAATAGGGGCGGATGCGCATGCCGATCAGTTCCGTGAACAGCCTTTCGAGGATCTCGGGCCGGTCGTTGATCCCGCGGAGGAGCACGGTCTGGCAGCCCAGGGGGATGCCCGCGTCCGCCAGTTTCTCCACTGCGGACCGCACCTCTTCCGTGATCTCTTCCGGATGGTTGAAATGCAGATTCATGAACAGGGGATGCGCCTTTTTCAGCACCCGGATCAGCCCGGCCGTGATCCGCCGGGGGAGCACGCCGGGCATGCGCGTCCCGATCCGGATCACCCGGACGTGGGGAATCCGTCGGAGACTCTCGAGGATTCCGCCCAGTTTCGTGTCGGAGAGCATCAGGGGATCGCCGCCGGACACCAGCACGTCCCGGATTCCGGGATGCGCCGCGATGTAGGCGAGTCCGGCCCGGATCGTGTCATCCGTGACGCCGCCGGCCCGGCCGACCTTGCGCTTGCGGGTGCAGAACCGGCAGTACACCGCGCATTCCAGCGTGACCACGAAGAGCACGCGGTCGGGATAGCGGTGCGTCAGATGCAGTACGGGGCTGTCTTTTTCCTCGCCCAGGGGATCTTCCAGTCCGGCCGTGTCGTCGAGTTCGCGGGGGTCGGGGATCACCTGGCGGGCGAGCGGTTCGCCCTTCTCAAGCAGGCGTTCCCAGAAATACCGGTTGATGCGCATCGGATAGACGCGGGCCACTTCGCCCAGCGCATCGGGATCACCGGAAAATGAGGGGGGCAGATCGCCCGGATCGTGGATCCCGCTCCGGATGAGGCCGCGCCAGTCGCAGGGATGTAATTGCGTCGAAGCCAAGGCAATGGATTCGGATCAAACCACCCGGTCCATGAAAGACACGATGACGCGTCCGGCCGAGGATTTGATCAGTTCAAAAACCGATTTGATCTGCGGGTCGTCGTGAATCAACCGGGTGATTTCATCCACGGATTTGTCCGTCAACAGCGTCTGAAGGAAACGGGTGCCCTGCGTTTTATCCTGATAGAGCGCGTAGGCGATGCCCTCGCGCTCCCAGAACGCCTTCAGGGTCTCGAGTTTCTGCACGAAAAGATCCTGATCCTCGCGATGGACGTCGAATGTGAATGTCACCAGATGCATCTCGCTCCCGTTCCGTTGAATCGTGTTCAATATATAAATTCGGAGAACAAATCAAAGGAAAAATTATATGTGATCCAGCCTGGATTAATCATGAATTGCAGGAGGGAGGGTTCCAACGGATTTTAAAATAACGGCTTAGTTCACAAGGGCCGGCGGTTGGAGGCGAACGGCGAGAGGCAGCCGCCTTCCACCCGGTCCCGGTTCGTTCGAGGACATGGAATCCTTCAGTCCGATTCAAGAAACCGAACCACCCGCTCCGGGGGAAGGAATCCCTCGAACCGCCGCAATTCGCGTCGTTCCGCATCGAGCAGAACGACGGTCGGCATGCCGACGATCCGGTACCGCGCCTGGATCTCCCGGGAGCGGGCGTCGGTCCGGGTCAGGTCGATGCGCAAGGGGACGACGTCCTTCAGGGCGTCCCGGACGGCGGGATCCGGCCACGTTTTCTCGTCCAGCTCATGACAGGCCGCGCACCAGTCCGCGAAGAAATCGATCAGCACGGGACGCCCCGTGGACCGGGCCGTCCCGAAGGCCGTCTCCTCGTCCGTCAGCCAGTCCCCGAAATCCGGCGAGGGGGGCGCGGTTATCGTCCCGGATCCGGGTGACGGGGATAATGGAAATGCCTTTTGGCCGAGGATGCCGAGCACCAGGCCCGTCGATCCGGCGAGGATCAGGAGGAATCCGGCCGCCTTGGCCAGCCGGTCCTTCCAGGACGCCTCCGCCGCGAGAGGGGAGAATCCTCCCCAGAACGTCCCGAGTATCACGAGGAAGACGGACCAGGCCATCCCATAATGAAAGCCGGACAGCACAGGCTTGAGGAACAGGATCGCGAGGGCGATCAGGATCCATCCGAAAGCACGCTCGATGTGCTCCGTCCAGCCGCCCGATTTCGGCAGGGTCTTGAGCACGCCCGAGAAGGTCCCCAGCACGATGAAGAGGACGCCGATGCCCCAGGCGAACGCGAAGAGGAGTCCGAATCCGAGCAGGACGGAACCGGAACGGGCCACCCAGGTCAGGATGACGACGAGCAGCGGACTCACGCAGGGCGACACCACCAGCCCGGCCACGATCCCGGTCAGGACCGCGCCGATGAAACCGCCCCGACGCCGGCCGTGCAGTTTCATGCGCCATGCGGAAGGCAGCTGGATGACGAAGGCGCCGAGCATGGACAGCCCCATCAAAAGGAATATCGCGGCGATCACGGCCTGGATGACGGGATGCTGGGTGAACGCGCCGAACAGGGCGCCGGTCCTGGCGGCGATCACGCCGAGGGTGGAGAACGTGAGGGAGATGCCGAGCACATAGAACAGGGAGAGGACAAACCCCTTCAGCCGGCCGCCCGTGGCCTGCGCGCCGATCACGGCGATGGTGATGGGGATCATCGGATACACGCAGGGCGTCAGGCTGGTGAGCAGCCCGCCGAGGAAGACGAAGAGGAAGGCCAGCGCCGAACCCCGTTCCAGCGCGGATGAGAGCCGGGCGGTCATCCCCCCGCCGTCCGGCGCGGGGGATGCCGGCGGGGCGGCATGGGATAGTTCGATGACGGTTTCCACCGTTTGAGTCGAGGGGGGATAGCAGAGATCCCGGACCTCGTCACAGGGCTGCATCATGACGTCGAGCCGGACGGGATAGACGCCGGGTTTGGCATCCGGCTGCGTGCGGAAAGCGAGCGAAACGCTGATCCGGCCCCGGTACACCGACCCCCATTTGTCCCGCTCGCCCGGGGGATAGGCCGGCGCGCCGAAGGTGAACACCGGATCGTCCGGAGGCGTCACCGAGAACAGTCCTTCCGACGCGTCGCTGATGTGAAATCCATCCGGAACGGACACTGATACCCGGATCCGTCCCCCGTCGCCCGGCCGGACGGCGGACGGACCGGCCGCAGCCTCGATCCGGATTCCCGTTTCCGTCCGGGCCGGACCGGCCGCGAAAAGAGTAAGAATCAGCAGAAATACGCGAATACGCATCGTAACATCCTTTTTTTATTGGAAACAGGACTCTTCCTGAACGCGAATTGTGGAACGGTCAGGACGACATAAAACCCGTCCGGAGCGCGGTTTCCCAGTCCGGGCGCCCGTTCCTGCGGGCCTGTTCCGCCGATCTCTCGAAGTCGTAGGGGACGGCGATTCCTTCCGTCTGCCACTGATCGTTCATCTTCTCCAAAATCGCGTACCGCGCATGAGGCGACCCGGTTTCCATCACATGATATTCCGGGAAATCATCCTCATAGGCCGGGAGCCCCACGCTGACCGGATTCACGATCAGCATGTCCCCGGACAGGTTCACCACCCTGGGGACATGCGTATGGCCGCACAGAACGACGTGGTTTTTTGTTTCTCCGAGCCGGTCCCGGATCTCTTCCGGTGTCGCGAGCCGCGCCCGGCCGTGCTCCACCGTTTCCAGAAAGAGACCGTGAAGTCCGGTTGACCCCTTGTCGTGCAAACGGATTCCGACACCCGTGATCACACCGACGGGAGGACAGGCACCGACTTTTTGGGTGAGATCCGGATTAGAAATCCGCCCCCAAAGACCAGTAATGCATCGGCCTTTTTTGGGTGGACACCAGATCCGTCGGCCAGGCTATATCATACCGGAGCAGCAAAAACCCCATGTTGACCCGGGCGCCGAATCCGAGTCCGCCGCGCGCCTGGTTCAGCCGGGGGAGAAGACCCGGCCCGTCCGTGAACGGCCTCCATTGCCGGTTGCTGCTCCACGCCGAGCCGACGTCGAGGAACACCGAGCCGCGAATGTTCTGAAACCCGATGCCCAGGGGTCCGCCGAGAATCAGGTACCGGATCATCGGAAACCGGAGTTCCAGATTCATCAGTGCGAAACGGGTTCCGATCATCTCGTAGAACGGCGTCCCGCGGAGCGGCCCCTCGAACGAGGAGAAGAAAAACAGGTCCTCGTAGAGGATCTCGTCGAAGACATCACGATATTTGTAATTGATCCAGTTCGTCATGCCGCCGAGCAGGAAACGCTGGGGATTCCGGCCGTTCGAGAACCCGGTAGAAAGGCGAATGGCGAGGGTATGATCCCGGACGAGCCGCAGGTATTTGCGCCAGTCTGCCCGCGCGGAATAAAAGGAAAATCCGCGATCCTCGCTGATCAGCGGGCTGTAAGTCAGGGTGATATTGGAACGGCCGCCGTTGACCGGTCCGGTCATGCCCCAGAGTACGGTATCGGTCGTGTATCCCAGGCTGAAAAAGACCGTCCGTTTTTTATAGATGGAACCGAGACTGTAGGAATAATCGCCTCCGTAATAGGGATAATACCAGTTCAGGGCTTCCAGGTCGCGGTCGATCGCGAGGCCCGTGGCCGAAAAATCGATTCGCCGGTACCGGCTCATCGGATGGGAGAGATACAGACTCACCCCGTAATTCCGGTCCCGGAGATATCCGTAATACCACGAATTGTCATAAATGAAATAGGTGTAATACAAATAGGAATAGTGAAATAAAGAGATGCCGATATCCGTCTGCTTCGGAAGATAATAATATCCGGCCATGAAATTGGAGTTTTTCAGGCTGTAAAACAGATCCGTATACAGGTTGATCTGGTGATTTCCCAGGATGTCCGAAAGCACGATCATGGAACTGCCCTGGAGCCCGAAAAACTGGCTGTATCCGGCGCCTCCCATGACCATGTCCGGGGTGAACCGGACTTTATATTTTTTGGAAATGTAATCTCCATCCTCCGTCTTGAATTCGCCGGAATCAGGAAACGCCCGGCTCCTCAGATCCTGACCCTCGATGCGTCCCTCCCTGAAATTGCGGTCGAAGACGAAATTCTGGAACCGGCCGGCGGGCTGTTCGGCGGACGGCGAGGGGGGGGGCTCTTCAGGGTCGGCTTCTTTCTTCTGTTGCATGAACGCGGTGTCCACGACCCGGACTTCATCCGGACGGATGTCGAGCGGATTGTTGATCAGGTAGAGATCATAGCCGGCATTCGAAAAAGCGGAGAAAACCAGGCGCGATCCTTCGCGGGACCACGAAAGCTGTGAGATGCCGGTCATGAGGTTGGTGACCGGGTAATGCGTCCCCTGGTTTCGATCATAGAGATAGATGTTGTCCACGCCGCTTTGGTCGGAGATATAGGCGATATGGCGACCGTCTGGGGAAAAAGCCGGACTCTTTTCATCGGCAGACGTGGCCGTGATCCGCGTAATCTGGCGTGAGGCGACGTCCATCACGTAAACGTCATTCTGACTGTAATCATGGGTCTGCATCCGGAAGCCGTCCGGAACAGTGCCTAAATAATCCTGCCGGTCCGAAACGAACACCAGCTCGGTGCCGTCCGCGGACCACGACGGATCCATGTCGCTGAACAGATCGTCTGTCAGGCGTTCTGTTTTTTCGCTTTCGATCTCGAGCAGGTAGATATCGGACTGGATGCCCTTGACCCCCATGAAGGCGATATGGCGTCCGTCCGGAGACCACGACGGCGAGTAGATGCCGTCCAGGTCAGGCATAAACTGACGCACGATCCTGCGTCTGCCCACATCGAGAATATAGAGACGGTCACCCCTTCCGGCCTTGGCTGCGAAGGTGATCCGGCGGCCGTCGGGAGACCAGCTCATCCCCGGCCTCAGCCAGTGCATCTGTTCGAAAAGTTCGGAACGCTGACCCTTGACGATCCGTCCCTTGTCCTTTCCATCCACCGTGCTCATCAACCGGATGTCCATGTAATCGGATCGGTCCGAAAGATAGACCAGCTTGTCTCCCTTCGGGGAAAGCGCCGGGGCGGCGTTGAAGAAATGGTTCCGTTTTGCGTGATCCGTGAGCCGTTTCGCGATCTCTTCGGGCTCATTCCGGTCCTGGATGTCGGGCCAGTAGGTCCTCCGCAGATGCTTGTGCCAGCGGTCGGAAAGCTCCTCCAGGTCGATTCCGAGTGACTGCTTGATGCCCGTGTCGACATTGCGGTTCAGACGGATTTTCCCGAGGATCTCCCCGATCTTTTCCTGACCGTACCGGTCTGCGATATAATTGAGCAACGACTGTCCGCCCTTGTAGACCATGAACCCCGACATGTATTCGATCGGCGGCACATACCCGTTGATGACCGCGTCGCGCATAAACATGTCGCTTTTCGTGTCCCAGCCGAGACTCTCGTATTCGGCCAGCCCTTCGGCCAGCCAGAGCGGAATCTGAAACCGGGCCATCCCGGTCACCGCCGCTCCCACACCCCCCCCGTAAAACATCTGAAATGTCACGGCGTGCGTCAGTTCATGGTGGATGACATGGCGGAAATCCTCATAGCTGCCCTGGAAGGGAAGGGCGACGCGGTTCTTGAAGATTTCGGTGAATCCGCCGACGGATTCGCCGATATCGGACAGCGTGACATTGGTCTGCTGGAAATCGTTGGCGCCGTTGTAGATGATGATCGGGACCCGCGATTCCAGATCATATCGGAAATTTTTCTTCAGCGCCACATAGCTGGATTCCGCCACATCGGCCGCGAACTCCGCCAGCCCCTTGCTGTCGTCGTAATAGTAGACATCGAAGTGTTTGGTCTGGATATACCGCCAGTTAAATTCCCTGTACTGGACCTTGTTCTTTCCGAATCCCTGGGCAAGGCCATGCCCCGAAATCATGAAGACGGACATCAGGATGATCCCGCCGGATGAAAGACGCTTCAGTCGCTTTCGTGATGCCATGATGAACCCCGATCCCTGAGTGAAGTTACAAATCCGACTCATCTTTCCAACGCGTGATACGCCACTTTTGATCCTTGTTTTTTTTAAACGTGAATACAGCTCTGCCGGTGACGGTGTATCCGGTCTGCTCACCCACCAGGGTCAACCCGAATCCCCGGCTGATGTCGCTCGTTGTTTCGCCCGCGTTCTCATAAATGGTCTCATTCCAGACCAGATCGATGACCTGGAAATGGCGGAACATCCGGCCCGTGGTGAGGAGGTCTTCGTGCCGTCCCCAGGATACGAACCGGCTCTCGTCCGGATTGAAGTAGACGAAAAGAAAGCCCGTATCGAGCACGTCGCTGTAGAGCAGGGAGTCGCGGAAGGTGTACGCGATCTTGAAATTCTGCAGCACCTCCTGCGGTGTCGCCTGGGACGTGATGATCATGTCCGTCGCCTCCAGGTTGTCGGTCAGTCTGGGCGCGAAGGGGTTGAGACAGCCGGAAGAGAGGACGAGACCGGCGCAGACCGCAGCCATCACCGCGAACCGGGTCGTGACGAACCGCATCCGTTTCTTTCGGCTCCCGGATGTCTTTCCGGGAACGATTTTATGGTTCCCACCCCGTTTCATCCTGTTTTCCTGCCCATTCCGCCATTCGGAAAGCCCTGGGGAACGGGGAAAAATGCGTCCAGGTTTTTACCCGGTCCGTGCGTTCCGCATATCGGACAGGACCGTAAAGCCATCATAATCATTTTCACGGACAAAGTCCAATGGTTCTTTTTGGGTGTCCCATGATTAGACAATTTGAATCGCGGATTCAATCCCGTCGCATCGAAATCTCGCGTCGGCGATCATGTCTCCGCGTCGGCATGCGCGAGCGCCGAGGGGGTGCGGCATCCGACGATGGCCGGAGCTTCGTGGATCAGCGCGTCGTTTTGGAGGGCCTCGACCATGAAGAGGGCGAAGTCGACTCGGCGTGTCCGGTTGCTCTTGAGTATGGGATCGCCCACATGACGGCTCCACACGGGCAGGCCCTGGCTTTCGCCCTCTTCGAGGTCGCTCCCCCGGACGACCGTCCACAATGCATCGCTGGCGAAGATGCGGCGGCAGGCTTCCACCTGGTCGTGGATGTCGATCAACCGGGTCAGCCGACCGATCCATTCGGCCAATTTTTCCTGGACTTTCAAGGTGCGGGAATACCTGTCATGCCCGTCCCGCGTGATGTGCCAGCCGCAGGAAAAGATGAGGCGCGCGCCCGGACGCGCAAAGTCGAGAACCGCCTGCGCCGTTCCCGAAGAGTAATTCTTAACGCCCCAGGGGACCAAGACCGTGAGCACGCCGTCGCATCCTTCGACCGCCTGTTGAATCACCCCGCGATCGTTCGTCGCGCCCGGGACGATCGTGATGCGTCCCTTGAACGCATTGAGCTTGCCGGCGCTCTTTTCCCGGCAGACCCCGACCACCTCGTACCCCCGATCCAGTGCGTGCCGCACCATGTACCGGCCGAGCTTTCCGGACGCCCCGATGATGCAGACTTTCATAGAATCGTTTCCTCTTTTTAAAGGTTTGTGGCTATATAGTTCCATCCCGGACGGATGTCCGGAAAAAAATTATACCGTCTTAGAGCATACCCCGCACCTGAAACATCCAAGGGACCGACAGCTATTAAAAAATAAGTGAGATTATGTTCTCTCCTGCCAAGTTCGAGGATCTCGCCGCACATGAAAAACCGCCTATACCACGATTTGCGTCTCTTCGACAATATAGAAAACAACATAAGGAAAGCGACGTATCAAAGCCCGGCGTACGTTTTTGTAGACATGTTTATGGAAATCGGGATTACGCTGAATAGAACGAAATGCTTCGTCGATGCACGACAGAAAATCAGAACCCAATCCGGACAGACAATCGTTATACCATAAAACACTCTCTGTGATATCTGCCTCTGGACGGACGACGATTTCTTTAATCACAGATTTTTCCTGATTATCTCCCGGACCAACCCCCAGGGCGAACCGGCTTCGGGATTCCGATGATATGAATCAAGCCGCCTGTCGAGTTCTGCTTTCTGAGATTCAGTCAAACAAGAAAAGGCAGACCGGGATCTGCCTTTTCTGTTGGATGTTTCGGAACGGAAACCTCTTACAGATTCTCGATAACCGCCTGCCCGAATTCGGAACACTTCAGCTTGGTCGCCCCTTCCATCTGGCGTTCGAGGTCATAGGTGACCCGCTTCTGGCCGATGGTCTTTCCCATCGCACGGATGATCCTCTCCGCCGCCTCGCCCCATCCCAGATGCTCCAGCATCATCGTACCGGAGAGAATCACGGAGCCGGGATTCACCTGATCCTTGCCCGTGTATTTCGGAGCCGTGCCGTGTGTCGCCTCGAACAGCGCGATCCGGTCGCTCATGTTGGCGCCCGGCGCGAGCCCCAGCCCGCCCACCTGGGCGGCGCAGGCGTCCGACAGATAATCCCCGTTGAGATTGGGAAGCGCGACCACATCGTACTCGTCCGGGCGAAGGAGTACCTGCTGGAACATCTGATCCGCGATCCGGTCCTTGATCACGATCCGGCCGGCCGGCTTCTTCCCGTCGTATTGATCCCACAACTCCTTTTCCGTCACGATCCGGTCCCGGAATTCCTCCCTGGCCAGCTCATATCCCCAGTCGCGGAAGGCGCCCTCGGTGAATTTCATGATGTTGCCCTTGTGGACGAGCGTCACGGACTCACGGTTGTGATCGAGCGCATACTGGATGGCCTTGCGCACCAGCCTTTTCGTGCCCGTGATGCTGATGGGTTTGATGCCCACGCCCGAATCCGGGCGGACCGTCTTGCCCATTTCCTCGGAGAGGAAGCGGATCATCTTTTTCGCCTCCGGGGTGCCCTGTTCGAATTCGATGCCGGAGTAGACGTCCTCCGTATTTTCCCGGAAAATCACCACATCGAGCCTTTCCGGCTCCTTGACGGGACACGGCACGCCCTCGAACCAGCGTACAGGCCGGACGCAGGCATACAGATCGAGCTGCTGACGCAGCCCCACGTTCAGGCTGCGGAAGCGCCGGGTGACCCATTTCGAGCCGCATTTGACACAGGCCGCGGGCCGGGCGTCTCCCTCTCCGTTCTGTTCCGCCGCGCATTCCAGACAAACATAGTGGAAACCGCCGACCGGCGTGGTGAGCGGCCCCTTGATGGCTACGGCATATTCCCGGATGGCGGCCAGGGTGTCTCCGGGCAGGACGGTGTCGATTCCGTATTTCTGAATGGCCTTGAGTCCCGCGAAAATTTCGAACCAGACGATCTTCTTTTTGCCGCCGTAGGCCTTCGCGACCGCCGCATCGAGCACGGGTTGTGTCGCGCGCCAGATATCGGGACCGGTCCCGTCTCCCTCGATGAAGGGGATGACGGGATGATCCGGAACCCGGATCTGATCGCCTTCGAATGAGATTTTTTCTCCCGCGGCCGGTGGGACCAGTTTTTCAAACGCCGCCATAAAGACCTCCCGGAGTAATGGATATTTCAGTCGGTAATCTGCTGTTTCGCAAAAGCCAGTGCCCCGCCTGCCCGCAGGATCCGGACGTCCCGTCCGGACAAATTGTGAAGGACGCGAATGTCGGTTCCCTGTGTCTCGTTTCTCAGCATCATCCTGCCGGAATCCAGGCCGGAGGTGTCGATCGTCACGGTGTCGTCCTGTGCGATCGTTTCGTAGTCTCCCTCGTCCTCGAACACGAGAGGGAGGATACCGAAATTAATCAGATTGGCCAGATGGATCCGGGCGAATGATTTGACGACGACCGCCTTCACGCCGAGCGCCATGGGGGCCAGTGCCGCGTGTTCCCGGCTCGATCCCTGTCCGTAATTGGCGCCGCCCACGACGATGCCGCCTCCGGCTTCCCGTGCCCGTTTGGGGAAGGTGGGGTCCACCGCCTCGAACACATATTCGGATATCGCGGGGATGTTGGACCGCAGCGGAAGGATTTTCGCCCCCGCGGGCATGATATGATCGGTCGTGATGTTGTCGCCGACCTTGAGGAGCACCGTTCCCCGGACCGGATCGGACAGGGGTCCCTTGATCGGCAGCGGCTGGATATTCGGCCCGCGCTGGATGACGACCCTCTCCGGCGCATCAGACGGGAGGAGGATCATGGCATCGTCCACGGGAAAAGTTTCGGGGGTGCGGACCTGAACCGGCTCCATGCCCAGGTCGCGGGGATCCGTAATTTCACCGGTCAGGGCCGCCGCGGCCGCCGTCTCCGGGCTGCACAGATAAACCCTGGCGCTCTTGGTGCCGCTGCGTCCCGAGAAATTCCGGTTGAAGGTGCGCAGCGAAACCGAATCGGTCGGGGGCGAGAACCCCATGCCGATACACGGGCCGCACGCGTTCTCAAGGATGCGGACGCCCGAGGCGACGATGTCTTTCCACTGACCGCCGTCGATCAGGGCGGTCAGGACCTGCCGGGATCCGGGAGACAGCGCGGCCGAGACACCGGGATGGATTTTGCGTCCTTTCAGCATGGCGGCGATCATGGCCACGTCCCGGAAGCTTGAATTGGTACAGCTGCCCATGGCCACCTGATGAACCTTCGTCCCCTTGAGAGAATGCACAGGCACCACGTCATCCGGTGAATGCGGCCGGGCGATCAGGGGCTCCACGGCGGACAGATCGATTTCGAGTACCTCGTCATAGTCCGCATCCGGGTCCGCCCCCAGCGGGAGGTAATGTTCGTCCCGGCCCTGGGCCCTGAGAAAGATCCGCGTCATCTCGTCGCTCGGAAAAAGCGAGCTGGTGGCTCCGAGTTCGGCCCCCATGTTCGTGATCGTGGCGCGCTCGGGAACGGTCAGCGTCTCCACACCGGGGCCGGAATACTCCATCACTTTACCGACACCGCCTTTGACGGTGAGCCTCAGGAGGATTTCGAGGATGACGTCCTTGGCCGAAACGAACGGCCGGAGCCTGCCGGTCAGACGGACATTCACGATCTTGGGCATGACGAGGTGAAACGGCCGTCCGGCCATGGCCAGGGCGATGTCGAGTCCGCCCGCGCCGATCGCCAGCATGCCGAGTCCGCCGCAGGTCGGGGTGTGGCTGTCGGATCCGAGCAGCGTCTTTCCGGGAAGTCCGAACCGCTCGAGATGGACCTGATGGCACACACCATTTCCGGGACGCGAAAAGCGTATCCCGTATCGGGATGCGATGGTCTGGAGGAACAGATGATCGTCCGCATTTTCGAATCCGGACTGGAGGGTGTTGTGATCGACGTAGCTGACTGAAAGCTCTGTGCGTATCCGGTCGAGCCCCATGGCCTCGAACTGAAGATAAGCCATGGTGCCGGTCGCGTCCTGGGTCAGGGTCTGATCCACACGGATAGCAATCGGGGAACCCGCAATGGATTCCCCGCTTATCAGATGACCCGTGATGATTTTCTGTGTCAGATTCTGTGGTATCATCATCCATTTCCGCGGCCTGCGATGGCCTCGCGTTGTTTTTGGGAATTCAGATGCATCTTGCGCAGCAGTTTCCAGATCGTCAGCTTCCCGACCCGGATAAATCCGTACCGGTCCGTGTCGAGTTCCCGGGCGATCTGGCCGTGTCCCCATGAAGGGTGATCCAGCGCGATCTTGCGGATTTTTTCTTCGAGTCCTTCAGGAACATCCTCATCGGCTCCCTCCGAAGTCCGGATTTCCGTTTCCGCGTTTTCGGGTTCCTCTTGAACGGAATCAAGCTCTGCGGACTCTTCCTCGATGAAAGTTCGTGCTCCGTCCGCGCGATTGAAATCCCGGATCGCCGCCTCGACCGAATCATAGGCTTTGAGTATATAATGGAATTCGAGGAGTTCGAATACTTCGTATACGTCCGGAATCATGTTGGCCAGCTTGAGGTCACCGCCGCGCTCCCGGATTCCTTTGATCTCGCTGATGAAGATTCCCCAGCCGGCGCTCGAAATATAATCCACGTTCCGGAGATCGATGATGACGCGGAAGACACCCGATTTGAGCAGAGAATCCAGAGCGCGTTCGAGCTCTGAGGATGTGGTGGTGTCGATGTATCCGCCCACCTTGATGATCGAAATATCCTTTTGGGTCCCCGTTTTCTCTACAGAAACTTGAATGCCTTCCATTTTCATCTCCTTAAAAAAATTATCATTATATAACATAATGACACAACGAAATTTAATAGAAAATCACACCATTGTCAACTTTTTTTCTGATAAACCGCCCTCTGCCGGATAAGCCGCTGCATCCGTTTAATGCGTTCCACGATATCGCCGCGCATGGGATCGCGCTTTAAAACCTCTCCCCACTGCCAAACCGCCCTCTTATAATCTCCCTGATTGGCGTAGATGACCCCCAGATTTTCGAGGATATGGACATTGTCCGGCATCAGCTCGCGGGCGGCCGTATACGCACGCTTGGCCTTTTCGAGCTGCCCCAGACGAAAATAGGCATCGCCCTGGGCATGGTAGGCTGCACCGAATTTCTGGTCGCATGCGATGGCCTTGTTGAACTCTTCGATGGCCCGAGCAAAGAGACCTTCCTGGTAAAACCACTGGCCGGATTCCAGAAACCGCATCCGGTTGAGCCGCCGGGCATTCTCCGGGTTGGCCTCCAGGATGGCCGGTTGCCGAGTCTCCAGATCCGACCCTTCACCGAGAAGGGAATCCGTCCATATCTCCATGTCCGTCTCGTCGAAAATCTCTCCGGTTATTCCGGATTCTTTCCGGCCCGAATCCTGGTTTTCCTCGCCGATCAATTCATCTATCAGAGATTCCTGCGAACCATCGGATAAAAACCCGGACATCAGGGGAAAAAACGCCGGATCATCCCCGGATTCTGTAACCGCTTCCGGCAATACATCGCCACTGTCGTCTCCTGCGGCGAGCGGGTCGTCAAACGAGTCATCCATCCGTATCAGGAGACCGGAAGAATCATCAACGAGTGATTCAAACGAGAAGTCATCCCGGGGATCAGAGGACGGCTCACCCATCCTCTCAGTCAGCGCCTCGTCGATGTTTTCGGGGTGGGGCTGCTCGGATTCGGATTCGACGTCCAGTTCTTCCCAATCGGCTTCCATGGCTGAAATTTCCTCGTCATCGCCGGCGGACTCTCCGTCGTCTTCGGATGCGATGCCGGTGAAATCGCGTTCGATCGCTTCCGCAAGGTCCTTGTCTCCGGGCGGCTGGACGGTCACTTCCGGTGTCTCCTGCACGGAAGGATGTTCTTCTGCTTCCTTATGTTCGGGTGGGGCGCCGCGTGAAACGGCGATCTCAGGTTGTTTTTCGGCCGGTTTTCCCTGGAGGTGATCCGTTTCGGGCGTCTTCTTTTCGGGCAGAGACGTTCCGGGCGACGGTTTCGAAGGGGCGGGCTTGCGGAGTGTCGGCGAAATAATAACCCGACCGTCCAGCGTCAGCATGGGCGTCCCCGGTGTTTTCATCCGTTTTCCGCGTCCGCCCCGCTCCACGAAGGCCATGCGGAGTTCCTTGGTATTGAGACGGTTTCGCACCAGTTCTTCGTATAACCGGGCTTCATCGATCTGGAAAAAGCCGTATTTTTCCGTGTTGAGCTCGTCACGGATCCGTTTCGGTCCGTACTCGGGATGGGTCTTGATTACATCAAAAATCTTGGCCTTGTCTTCGATGGCGATGTGTTTTTCTTCGATGAGGGAGCGGCCGACCCGGTCTTTCATTCCCTGCTCGCCGTTTTTTTCATAGAGTTTTTTATATTTATAATAAGTCGACGTGGAAACGCCCGCCTTCTCACAGGCCTCCTTGACTGTCATGCCTTCCTTCTGCACCATGCGAAGCAGATCCGTATGGATATTCAGAAACACCTCTTCCACGCTCATCTTCTCGCGGATCGCAACCAGGGTGATGTCATCGCTCTGCGGCTCCCCGCCCGTAAAGGTATAGATCTCCTGTTTGATGCTCTCGACGAGGGGTTCCACCTTCTGATCGCCCGCCTTGCGGATCACGGACAAAAACCGCTCGTCTCCGAACCGGTTCCGGTTGATGTCCATCGCCTCGGTGATGCCGTCCGTATAGACGATCAGCACATCATCCGGACGAAGCTGAAGCGTGTCCGACTCGATGGAATTTCTGAACAAAGTCTGGTCGGGCAGGTTGATTCCGATCGGAAAACCGCGCGGGTTCAGATAGTAGCTTTTCTGGCTTTGACCGCGGTAAAGAATCATGGGATTATGACCCGCGCTGGCATAGTTGATCGTCCTGCGTTTCGAGTCGAGGATGATGTAAAACACGGTGACGAACATGCCGCGCTTCATGTCGTTGATCACGAAATCATTGACTTTGGACAGCACATCGGCCGCATTCTTGTTGCCCCGCGCCTCCGTCCTGAGCGCCGTCCGAATCATGGTCATGACCAGTGATCCGGGCACCCCTTTGCCGGACACATCCGCGACCACGATTCCCAATGAATCCCTGTCCACCCTGAAAAAATCGAAATAGTCACCGCCCACCTCCTTGGCGGCCTCGTAGCAGGAGGCGATCTCATAGCCATCGATTTCAGGGAAGGTCGCCGGAAGCAGGGTGTGCTGGATTTCCTGGGCCACCTGCATTTCTTTCTGGAGCCGTTCCTGTTCCGCCAGATTTTCCTGGGATTTTCTGAATTTCTCCGTGATCTCGTTGAAGGCCTGGGCGATCTCGCCAATCTCGTCGTTCCCATCGAATTCCATCTCGTCCCGGACCTCGCCGTGGCCCAGATCGCGGACCCATTTGGAGAGTTTCTTGAAGGGACTCATGGTAAGATAGACGAGTCCGAATGTGAAGAGATATCCGAAAGCAAGCGCGAGAATCGCCTTGATAAGAGTAAATTGACGTTCCGATTTGATCGTTGCATCGATCATCTGTTTGTTCATCAACACATGGACGGTACCCAGGCGGATATTCCGGTTGTCCACCTGCTTGAGGGCCGGTTCGACGACATCATACACCCTGACCCCGTCATGCTGAAACTGATACACATGATCACGGATCGGGTTCGCCCCGGCCGGCAAGATGAATTCATTGTGAAGCGCTTCGAGGTTGACGACTCCCTGAATTACGTTGATCGTATCCACGACGATGATCTCGACGATGCGGGGATGATATTCCCTGTGAATATCGGTCACGATCGTGGACAAGTCCCACCAGTTTGGGGGGTCGTAAGAAAGATACTCGATACTCTGGTGGCCGACGGACCTGGCCAGCGTTTCACCGGAAGCGAGCGCATCATTCCTGATTTTATTGTCAAGATGAAGATAGGTCCAGATGAACCAGATCAGCATCAACGCCGTCAGGAGCACCGAAGCGAGCGCGGAAAACCGGGTTTTCATGGAAAACGGAATCTCCGGAGTACGGAGCCGTTTCATGCCGGTCTTTCTCGATTTGGTGAGCCGGAGTTCATTGCCTTCCGGAAGTTTCCGGTAATCGATTTTGTCGATCACACGCCGGATAATAAATATCCCGAGGCCGCCTTTCTTGCCGATATGCACGTAACGCTGGAGATCCGGGTCTTTCACCTGTCTGGGATCAAAGGAGTGCCCCTGGTCCACCAGCGACACCGTCACGTCCTTATCCCGGATTATCATCCGCATGGTGATCGCGCCTTCCCAGTCGCGGTAGGCGTGCCGGATGATGTTGGTGCCGGCCTCGTCGATTGCCAGTTTGAAGGCGTTGATCACCTGCTCTGAGATCCCGTGTTTCCGTCCGAAATGCATCACGGAATCGCGCATTTCACCCAGATGATCGATCTCGGCAGGGAAGGTCCATTCTTCTTTGATGACGCGTTTGAACATGATTGCCCCGCGGCGATGATTACGGTTTCCTGAACGTTTGCAGCTTCTGCTTGGCGCCTTCGATCGCCTGAATCAGATTCACGTTGTGAGGATCTAGGATTAACGCCTCCTCCCAGACCTGAAGCGCCTCTTCATACCGTCCGTCGCGATATAGCCGGAGGCCCTCGTTCATTTTTCCGCGCACCTCTCTTTGTTCTTCTTCTGAGAGCGGTCTTTCATCCTTCGCGGAACGGGCCATGGCATTGCGGTACAGAGTCAGGATCCTGTCATTGTCCGGCTGATACTCCAGCGCCCTCTTGAAGAACGGGACCGCCTCCTCAAACTGTCCCCTGTTGAATCTCTCGATACCGGCCTGGACATTGGATACATAATCCACGGCCTGGGCAAGACGGCGGATTTCCTGGTTCAACAGGTTTTCAAGGGAAGGAATGCCGACCGCCTGAGACCGGGCCTGTTCGAGTACGTTCCTGGCTTCAGACAGGTTTTCCTGCTGTACGAGGTTTCGGGCCCGCGAGATCGCCCGGTTCACCTGGCGTTCGAGTTCACCCCGGGCCTGCTGAATATAACGGATCAGGATTGCATTTCCGGGATCCACGGCCAAGGCCTCACGCCATCTTTCTATGGCCCGCTGATAATCGCCCCGCTCCATGGCCTGATTGCCCTCCTTGAGTCGGGCGTTGACCAGTTCAAGATTCTGCCTGATTTCCAGCCTTTCCCGTTCCTCCCGGAGGATGGAATCCTGGCGTGCCTGCTGCCATTCCAGTTCACGCTCTTCCGTTATCCGAAGGAATTCCTGAGCCCGGGTATTGTTCCGGTCTTCCCTGAGCACACGGTTGAATTCGATTCGCGCGTTAAAATAGTCGCCCTTGTGGAGGTACTCCTGTCCGGACTGCAGGGCGTCGCGGATCCGTTTCCGGCGGTCCTGTTCCATCTTTTCCTGCAATTGGACTTGCATTTCTTCCTCATGCCGGAGGCGTAATTCCTCCCTCGTTTCGGGGAGGCTCTTTCCGATATGGACGCTGAGTGAAAACAGATGGCTTCGCCTGAAAAAATCGGATTCGGACATTTTTGCCGTGGCATAATCAAACTGAATCGCTCGGTACCGAATGCCTCCCCCGAATGAGAGGCTGCCCTGATCGACTCCCATGCGGAAGAAAACCAGGTGGTCGAAGGCATATTCACCGCCGAGGTGATAATGCAGTTTGCGGTTTTTAAGCCAGTCGACATCAGAGAGGAATACCAGCCTGTCCTGTCCGTCCCTCAATGAAAAAGCCTTGGCGAGGCCGATACGGGTCACGGTCGGCAGGGTTTCCGTGCGTGTCCCGAGTTTCATGCGCGGATTCACGGCATGCACGAGATTCATACCCAGGTGCAGCCCGTCCAGAAATCCTCCATTCCCGGGGAATGTATAATGGATCCCCGTGTCCAGGCCAAAGCCGTTTGTCGCATACTGGCTACCCATCACCTGTCTGTTGACCTCCAAATTGAGGCCGACGGCGAGCCCGCGATAAACCGGGAGGGCGTAAGCCAATGAAAGTTTTCCCCACCAGTAATCAAAATCTCCCGTGGACACCGGGACGCCCTGGATCTCCTCATATCCCGGGATACCGTCCGTGCCGACCCGTGAGAATCCGAATCCGAAGACACCCGCATTCAGGGTCGGATGGACATATCCGATAAAATGGTATTGAACTCCCTCGAACAGCGTGGTCTGACTGAACAGGGCGTTTTTGCTCTGAACCAGCAGCATCCCCGCCGGATTCCAGGAAAAAGCGGAGGCATCTTCAGGAAAGGCGACGGATGCTCCGCCCAGACCCAGGCCGCGGGCGCCGATCCCGATGGAAAACGGGCTTTCCCTGCCGGCGTCTCCATTTACTTCGGCCTCGGAAACACCCGTCAGCAGCCCAAAAAGACAGACAAAGACAAGTTTCAAACGCATGATCTCACCCGGCCCTGTTCGGCTTTTTTATTTTACGAAAGCCATTTTGAATTTAAATATCTCTCCATTTCCGGTCTGCATGATCAGATGGTAGACGCCGTTCAAGACCTCCCAGCCCCTGTCATTGCAGCCGTCCCATGTCCAGCGGTTCACCTGGCCGGCCGACACCTCCGATTCGGCGACGTCATATGACTTGACGAGCTGGCCGACAAGGGTATAGATTCTAAAGGAAACGGAGGTCGGTTCCGGAATGTAGTAATAGATCGTGGCGGTCTCCCTGCCCGGCTCACCGAACGGATTGGGACTGCTCCACAATCGGGCTTCTTCGTTTGGATTGAAAATCCGGAGTGGCGCCGAAGGAATGCTTTCCAGTTCGTCTCCTGTCGGACTCTTGACGAGTACGTCACGGTCTGAAGCGGCTTCTCTCGCCGAAATGGCCTGTCCGTCCGGCACGCTCACCCTGAAAAAGGGGACGGTCTGTGACTCCGCGATGCGTCCGCGAATCAGAATTTTTTTGCTCTGATTGTAAGGAATTTCGAGACCGGACAGGGAAATCCGGACCGGGTTGGCCTCCGGAATCTGGGCCGTCGTTCCGTAAATGTCCGGCCCATTCATCTCGACCGCCTCGAGACGGGACACCGCCGACCGTGGCCCGATATCTTCGCCTTCCCGTCCCGTGAGGGTCAGCCAAATCTCGCGGATGATGATGGGATAGGCACCGGTTTCTCCCCGGTTCTGAAACTCCAGGCCGAGCAGGGGGACGTTGCTTTGCCCGGGCGTCAGGGACTGATTTGCCCCGGACAAGACCAACGGCGTCACAGAGAGCCAGGTTGATTGTAACCGGACGGCGACGGCATGATAATCCCGTCCGACAAATGCAGGTTGATCGGTATTCTCATCAACGGGAATCTTCGTGAGCCGGGATTCGATCTGGGCGGCCGCGGTGGAAGGTTGTGACGGGGCTTTAATCGTCCAGAAGGCCTCGCCGCCGGAGAGTGTTTGCGCCAGGACCTCCCGTGTGGTATATTGAGGTGGAAGCGCGAGGAGCGAGACTTCGATGTCACCGATGGTTTGGGCTTCCCCGGAATTCTGAACCGCGGCCCGGACCACGAATTCCTGTCCCAAAGAAACCGTGCCGTATTGTGCAGCCTCCGGCGGACTGTCGATCGTCAAGAATAGCGCAAGATCGGCCTTGGAAACGGTGTTCAGGGGGAGTGCATTCGGTACTCCTCCGATGGGAACCGCGGGTTGCAATGCATCAACACCCCTTGCCGTAACGATGAGAGTGCCTTCGGATACAGGCGTCGTCGGAGCCGTGACCAGCCAGGTCACCGTATCTCCGCTCGCGCTCTGGGTCAGGTTGTTTTTGGTGTGATATCCGAAGGGGAGTTCGATCCGTGCCGTGATTTCCGTGACATTGTCGGAAATCATTTCTGTCCGGACCACGAAGGACTGTCCCGTGGACAGGATACCGTCCGAGGCGCCCGACGGTGCGGAAATGGACGTGACGGATCTCAGCCGGCTGGCGATGGTGGTAATCGGCGCCTCGGCAAATTGATCTGTGACGACAACCCGGACATCCGTGTTTTTATCGATCGGATACTGGATCAGATCGACGCGGACCTTGTCGTTTGTCGAAGGTTCATTCGGGGCCCTGAGTCGCCATTCTGCCGGAACCTCAGGAGTGATACCGGCCGAATCCGACGCCGAGATCAACTGGTATCGATCGGGCCAGCGTATCCTCACGCGTCCCTCATTCTTTAATGCGGAAGATCCCTGCTTGAGCAGTCTGCCCTTCACCTTGAATTCCTGATTGACAGAAACCACACCGTCGGCCGGTTCGGTTTCTATACTCAGAGAGAGAGAGGCTGGACTCTGGACAAATACCACGGCGGTGGGATCGCTGGCCTCTCCGATGGGTGCGTCATCCGTTCCGTTCTCCCGTTTAGCCCCCTGAATCCGGGACGTAAAGGTTTCTCCGGAGAGGTTTTCCTGATTTGCCGCCAGTACGTCAAACCACACCGAGTCACGTCTGGAGGGTTCAAGGCGGGTTAACAGGACCTGCGGATTTTCGATGGCCGAAAGGCCATTGGATTCCATCCGGACGTCGATGTTGCGGATCGTGAAACTCAAACCGTTCTCGACGATCACCAAGACACGAAAAGCCTGTCCGGTATTCACGAAGCCGTTTTTTGACTCGGTGGTGTTTACTGTCGCGATTTCCGTCGAGATAATCCGGAAATCCGGTTTGGACTCGATAAAGACCTGCGCCTCGTTCTCTGCCCTGAGCGTCCGCAGGTCGTTGCGGTCTTTGCCCCCGGCCCGGACGCGGATCCGGACATCTCCTCCGTAGGTACCGGTCGTATTCACATGATAGATCAGCGAATCGGTCACCCCGGGGGCGAGGATCAGGCCGCCTCCTTTCAATGCGTTCGGGGGAACGACTTTATAATCCGTCTGATAAATGCCGCCCACGAAGAAGGCGACGCTGTCGGCAGAGGGTCTCGAGAGTTCGATCGCCGACCCGCCTGTGTTGCGGACGGCGACCTTGATGTGCCACGGATCGGTTTGACCGCCGAGAAGAAGAGTCTGTGAAGTCGAGACGGACAATACCTGAAAGACCGCAGGATTCTGGATGGTCGCCGTGGCCGTCTTGTCTGGAGAATTCCCGTCCTCCAGGAAAAGGGCCGTGTTTTCGGCAAATCCGCTTGCAGAAACGGTGAATGTCTCCGATCCGGGAAGGGTCGACGCCGTCACCGGAACGGTCAGAGAATGAACCTGCCCACCGGATAATGTTCCGATATAATGTGCCCTGACAAAAGATGAGGTGCCGGAACTTCCGATTTCCACCTCCACATCCCGCATGGCGTCTTCGCCGAGGTTTTCGACCTGGAGGAAGAGATCGAAAACCTGCCCGCGGTTCACATACGGGCTGTTCGGGGCGCGGTTGGTGACTTGCCGGACGATCAGATTGGCCGGTGCTTCGATCAGGACTTGCCCGTGACCGCCGTCGCGCGTGTCTGTCTCGAGTCGCCGCCCTGTAGTCATTTCGAGGCCTGCAACATAGGCGTCGATCCTGCAAAGACCGGCGGCCTGATCGGTCGTCCGTGTCACTTCAAATATCAGACTGTCGGTTTCACCTCCCTCAAGAACCCAGTCACCGGTCCAGGAAGGCGGATAGGTCAACTCCCATGTCTGGGGAGCGCCCAGAGAAAATTCCAGATAGCTCGCGGTCGTACTCGAGTCGATCGCCGTCGCGCTTCCTCCGGTGTTGGTGGCCACGACGGCCACACGCCAGGGCATGACCTGGCCCCGAGAGACCTCGGCCTGGGACGGCTTGACCATATGGATCACCAGATTCGCCGGCGTCTGTACCAGGAGGTTGGTAAATGCATCATCCGACAGGGTGACCCCGGAGCCCAGCAGATACACGAAAAGCCGAATCGTGGCGCCCCCCGCATCGCTGCCGGTGTGAAGAACGGGAATCAGGAGCGAATCGATCCCGTTTCCGGGCAGCGTCTCCTCGGCGCTGCCCCAGAACGCCGTCGGCAGCTGGAGGGTGTAATCGTGGCGCACGATACCGGCCACATTGAATTGAAGCCGGACACTGTCGAGACGGACCTCTGATCCGCTGAAATTGCGGACGGTACAACGGAGATACCAGACCGAATCCTGATCGGTTGTGACGGATTGAATGCCGGTGGCCCTGTCTTTCCCGACCGCCCTGAAATCGGAGACCAGAATGCCCGGAGAAAGCACCACATCGAACAAATTGGATTCCGAAAAAATAAAACCGCCTGTCTGAGTCACTCGCATTCGGTTGGCCGTCCTGGCCTGATGCACCGTGACGCCGGTCGTCAACACGCCGTTGCTGAAATTCGGGCTGACATCGGGTCTGATCGTGCCTGTCAGATCCGAAATATCCACGGTTTGGGTGAAATTGGTCTTGACATTGCCGTAAGCGTCTTCTGCGGTAAGCGTGGTTGAAAAGGGAACCCCCACGATCTGATCCCCGATATGCTGGATCGCAAATCGGTTCAACGCCGCGGGCAGCACGTTGAACAGATTGGAACTTCCCCTTTGCACGCCCCCCTGGTAAACCATGATTCTCACATCATTCCTGGCCCCTGTAATTCGAACCGTTTGTGTGAGGAGGCCGGCGCTGAACGATCCGGTCGCAGCCGGCGTCAGCGTGCCTGTGCTGTCGGAAAGGGAAACCTGTCCCGCAAACTGGGTCACGATATTCTGATATGTGTCGAGCGCGGTCAGGTATATCTGGAAGTCTGTACCCGCCATCTGCGGACTGGCCACCGGGGCCACAGAAATGGTCTGAACCGACCCCGGATTGACATTGAAGACCTCCGAGACGCCGCTTTTCCCGAGTCCGCTCACGGTAAGCCGGTTCTGTGACTGGCTCTTCGTGATGGTTACCGTGGCGGTCCCCACACCGGATGAGAAGGTGATCTGTTTCACATCATTGGTCCCGGTAAGGTCTGCGAGATTGACCGTTTCATTGAAGCCGGTGACGAGATTGTTGTTCACGTCATAGGCGCGGACGGTCACGGAGAATCCCTGACCCGCGGTCTGCGGCGTCGATATCGGATCAAATGTGAAATGGTCCACGGTCGTCGGGATCACGTTGAAGGTATTCGAGATGGCGCTTTGCGTACCACCGTCCCGGACGACCGTGATCCGGTCATTCGTTTGGGTCTGGGTCACCGAAATCGTGCCAGACCAGATGCCGCTTTGAAAATCATCGCTCTGAGACCGTGAAAGCGATCCCGTGCCGGTATGGCCGATGTTGACCCGGTTTCCCGGTCCGCTAAACCCTGTCACGGTGTTGTCATACGCATCCTGCGCGGTCACGGTGAGGCTGAAGGGCACGCCCGGCGTCTGGGTGGCGATCTGTGCGATGGCGAAATGATCCAGTGTATTGGGCGCCACGTTGAAGGCGTTCGATGTCCCCGTATGGCCGGCGCCGTCGTCCGCCGTGACCCGGACATCGTTGACCGCCTGTGTAATCGTCAGGGTGACCGTACGGGTGCCGTTCGAAAAGGCGCCGGAAACAGACGGCGAGATCACGACGGGAGAGGAACCCGACGCGGCTGAAAGCGGAACCGTGCCGTTAAACGACTGTGAGACATTTCCGAAGGCGTCGCGTGCCGTGATCGTGACCGGAAAACCGGTTCCCGCCGTTCGCGGACTGGGGACTGCCGAAAACTCAAACCGGCTGACGCCCGCTCCGGCCACATTGAATGGGTTGGAAGTCCCGCTTTTACCCAGCGCCGTCGCGGTCAGGACATTGCTGTTCATGGCTTGCGAGATCGAAATCGTACCCGTCCATGTCCCGTCGACGAGGGTGACCTGCTGCGGCGAATGCGTTCCCGTCTCATCACGGATATTCACCACCTGGTTGGTGAAACCGGTCACAATATTGTTGTTGACATCTTCGGCGCGGATTGTTACGGAAAAACCGACGCCCGCCGTCTGGTTCACGGGAATCGCGGAAATCACGAAATGGTCGACCGTACTCGAAATCACATTGAAGGCGTTCGACTGGCCGGTGTGTCCGGACCCGTCGTTCACCGTAATCCGGTCATCCGTCTGGATTTGATTGATACGCAGGTTTCCGGTCCAGACACCGCCAGTAAAATCGCCGCTCTGGGTGGGAATGAGGGTTCCCGTACCCGTATGGGAAATGTTGACCCGCCGGCCTGAGCCGGAGAAGGAAGCGGCCGTGTTATCGAAGGCATCCCTCGCCGTGATGGTCACCAGAAAAAATTCTCCCGCCGACTGGGTGCTGATGTTGGACAGGGTGAAATGATCCACGGCCGCGCCGTTGACATTGAAGGGACCGGATGTCCCGGTGCGGCCGCCTCCGGAAGCCTGGATATATATGTCCGTGTTCGCCTGGGTAATCCGGACATTCCCCGTCCAGACGCCCGAGGAGAAATTTTCTGTGCTCGCCGAAGATGTGGCATCAACCGTGACCGTACCCGTCTTCTCGCTGAGGGTCGCCGGATTCGTATAATCTGTCTTGATATTGTCGTAACCGTCATAGGCCGTGATGGTCAGGCTGAACGGAACACCGGCCGTCTGCGGACTGGAGATGGGGCCGAATACAAATTGATCCAGGGCTCCCGGTAACACATTGAATGCGGCGGATGATCCGGAACTCGTACCGGATGTCGCCAGGATCGCATTGGAAGCGGCCGTTTTCGTCACACGCACGTTACCGCTCCAGATGCCCGAAGAAAATGCGGTGGTCTGATTCGTCCCGGTCCCGGTCACGATGACCGTACCGGTTTGGTCCGATAGGGTCACGGCGCCGGAAAAGCCATCAGCCCGGTTGCCGAACGCATCCCGCGCTTCGATGTCGGCCTGAAAGTCCGTCCCGGCGACCGCGCCGGTCCCCGTAACCGAAGCCGGAAGCGAGACCTGAAATGTTTGTACGGGCCCCGGATCAAGCGTGGCGGACGCGGAGGTCCCCCGTTCAATGGGTGTATTATCGGCCTCCCGGGTGGTGACGATTACCTGGAAATTACCCGAAGCGGCCCGGTTGGTCACCACCGCGAACTGGATCGTTTCTGCGCCGGCCGTCGCCGGACTCCCTGTTCCGTTCCTCTGAGCGATCAGGGAGTCACCTGCGGATGTGACAGACAGGCCGCCATCCAGGGTAGCCGACGAAACGATGCTGACCGTCGAAAGATCGAATCCTGATGGATAGCGGACGACAATCCGTCCGTCGGAGGGGATGGTGTCGGCATGGTTGAAAGAGACGGTGTGTATGCTCCGTTGACCCACCGTCGCATCATCGAGGGTGATCTGCACGGCTGTCAGTGTCTGGGCCAACACACCGACAGGAAACAGGAGGAGAAAGGTGGTTAAGGACAGCCCGATTTGTGTTTTCGCAGTCATTTTCATAAATGTCAACCTTCAATTTTGCGGATTGAATAAGCACTCGCAAATTAAGTACCAGCTAATCATAGGAAAGAACAAAAAGCCTTAAACCTTTAAAATACAATAACATAACAGATGCTTGTCCCTGTCATGAATCCTCCGGGCGATGGCCAGAAATCAGCCACCCTGCTTGAAGTATTGCTTGATCAGATCGCCGGTTTTCATATAAATCTCTGCGACTTTCTCTTTCGAAAAAGGGAGGAGGAGACGTTTTCCCGAATCGTTTTCCGCGTCGTTCAGTATTTGCATTACGGTTCTCAGGTTGTCATGCGCCCGGACGAGACCGGTCATCGCGGATTCGCTCAGCCGGTCAACTTGCCCCGGATTCCTGGCAAGTTCTTGGTTGATCCATGCCTGAAAACGCCGCAACGACTCCCCGTCTCTTTTTCCCTCTCCGTACAGATAATTGAGAAAAAAGAAATCCGACTCCGCAGGTAATAAAAGGCGCGTTCTGTCGTACATCCCCTCGAGGATATTCAAAGCGGATCCATGATCACCGGCATCGATGCGTTGAAAAGCCTCTACGATGGTTTTACTGCGAAACTCCGGGGAGAGCGCGACGGCCTTTTTCAAGGCAGCCATCGTTTTTTCAGACCCTGTCTGGTCATTTTTTATCGCCTGTCCCCGCAACAGTTGTATTCCTAAAAAGAGATACGCCCGTGGAGAATCCGGGCGGAGACGCAACGCCTCTCGTATCGCATCCTCCGCCTGATCCGTTTCGGACATCCGATGGTAAATCCATCCGAGCTGCAGCCTGAGATCCGCATTTTCCGGGGCCTTCCCGACGGCCCTGCGGATGAGAGCCTCTGCCTCTGCGTACAGGCCCAGTCTGAGATATATCTCGGACAACAGAAACGCATTGTCAGGGAGCAGAGGATGATTTCCGTCAACCGGTTCCAGAACGGCGCGGGCGTCATCGTAAAAATGCCAAGCCAGAAGCAGCCGACCGAGGCGGAAGAGGCTTGGGCCGTGGCGGAGCCGTATGATTTCTGCCAGGATCCGGTCGAGAAAAAGGATTTCCTGCTTCCGCGTATGGTGAACGGCCACGACCGTGGAATGCACGATATCCGGCGAAGTATCGATGTCGATGTCCCGCTCCCTTCGGTCAATCACCCTGCCCCGGTCAAAAAGCGTCGAGACGATATGCTTTGCATCGCTCAGGGTGTGGGTTTGCAGATGCAGGATCCTGCCTGAGAAATGCACATTGTCGCTCAAATTGTGTTTTTTCATCGATGGCATCGGAATCCGGGGGGAACATCGCCGGACAAATAAAGGCATGTCGCCCGTGCATCCTGTTCGGATGCCGGGTCGTAAATAAGGCATGTTTTCCCCCAAGGCGTTCTTGATATTACAAAAACACTCCCGTCTATTTTCCGAGGAGACAACAAATGGCCGCGACATCCATGATGTCCTGCGCGGTGCATCCCCGCGAAAGATCCATGGCCGGTTTTTTTAATCCCTGAATCAAGGGTCCCAGTGCCGTGGCATTGGCCAGGCGTTGTGTCAGTTTATAGGCGATGTTCGCCGCGTCGAGATTGGGAAAAATCAGGACATTCGCATGTCCGGCAACCGGACTCTCCGGCGCCTTTTTCCGGCCCACGGACCGGACGAGCGCCGCATCACCCTGCAGCTCGCCGTCCACCTTGAGTCCGGGGGCCTGCTCTCTGATCCGGCGCGTCGCCTCCCTCACCTTGTCGACGAGAGGATGCTCGGCGCTGCCTTTCGTCGAGAAGGAAAGCATGGCTACGACCGGTTCTTCTCCTGTCAGTTTATGATGTGTCTGCGCCGATGCGATGGCGATGCTCGCCAACTGTTCCGGGTTCGGATCGGGCACCACCCCGGCATCCGCGTAAGTCAGGGGACATGGCCATCCGGGGACAAGCATGAGGAAACAGCTCGAAACAACGGCCAACCCTTCGGCCATGCCGACACACTGGATGCCGGCGCGCAGGACGTCTCCGGTGGTGTGGACGGCGCCGGCCACGCTCCCGTCGGCATCACCGGAACGGATCATCATGGCGCCGAAATAGAGCGGCTGGCCCATCAGCCGAAAAGCCTCTTCGGGCGTCATTCCTTTTTGTTTTCGTAGTGCATAATAGGCCTGCGCGTAGGTCTCCCGCTTCGATGAGGCTTCGGGATCGATCATGTCGATCTGATCCAGAGACAATCCGAGCGAGGAGGCTTGCTCATGCATTCGCCCGGAATCGCCCAGCACCGTGATCCGGCATATTCCGTTTTGCGTCAAACCTGAAGCGGCTTCGAGGGTGCGAATATCCGACCCTTCTGGAAGGACGATTCGGCTTCGCCGTTTTGTCGCCTCATCCCGGATGCGTTCCAGTAGCGTCATCCGGGGTAAACTCCGGATTCACCGCGATTCAGTTTTTCCATCAGGGCGGTTGCCGCAGCGGCAGGCAGGAAACAACGGACCTCGCCTCCGAGCCGGGCCACTTCCTTCACGATGGAGGAGTTGATATAGGTATATTCTTCGCTGGGCATCAAAAAAACGGTCTCCATATCGGGATTGAGTTTTCGGTTCATCAGCGCCATTTGAAATTCATATTCAAAATCGGAAACCGCACGCAGGCCGCGGATCACAGCCACCGCCTTCATCTTCCCGGCATAATTTGCCAGAAGCCCTTCAAAGACCCGGACTTCCACATTTTTCAAATCCAGTACGGTCTCCTCAAGCAGTCGCTTCCTTTCTTCCCGTGAAAACAGGGGGCGCTTGTTCTCGTTCTCGGCCACGGCCACCACGATACGATCAAACAGGCTGGCGGCCCGTTGAATGATGTCCACATGTCCCTTTGTGACCGGGTCAAAGGTTCCTGGGTAGATGGCCGTACGCATCGGTTTGTATCTCTTCCGCTTCAGACAGAAGGAAGAAATCTCCTTTCCTCCCAAACAATCGTTTTTGTTCACGGCATGGAGCCGTTGCGTTCATCCTCGTCGATCCGATAAATGCTGATCACACAATGGCCGAACTTCCGTTCCCGGTGTTTTCTGAATCCCCGAGTATCGTCTGCCCGGTCATGGGCTTCATGCTCGATGAGCAGTTCGCCCGCGGCTTCCAAAACCGGATTGCGTTCGAAAACCTCAATAATCCGACCATGAAGCGCTTCACTGAAAGGGGGATCCGCTATGACATAATCGTAACGGGAAGCCGAGTCCACGAGTCCCGCCAGTCTTGAAAACACATCCCCCCGTATGACCCTCGCCCTGTCCTGAAAGCCGCACAATCTCAGATTTTCCCGGATCAGTTGCGACTGGGTCCTCCCGATTTCGATGAAGGTCGCCTCGGCAGCCCCCCGGCTCAGGGCCTCGATACCCAGTGAGCCGCTGCCTGCAAAACAATCGAGGACGCTGGAACCTGCGATATCCGGGCCGATATAGGAAAAAATAAACTCTTTAACCCGTCCTGTTGTCGGACGAAACACGCTTCCTTTCGGGCCGGGCAGTCTTCGTCCCTTGGCGGTGCCGCCGATGACGCGTATCACTCATGCCTGCCCGTTAAAGTCATCTCCAAGGTTATCAAACGCCGCATTCAGCCGATTTCCACCCAGAAGGTGATGCCCATTTTAACCCGGGATGCATGGAAATCTGCAATATCGGCCGGAGCCAGGAGTAATTTACTCACGCCCCAATGGCCTTCGAT
Organism: bacterium; assembly: GCA_011046415.1. Lineage (GTDB taxonomy): Bacteria > Zhuqueibacterota > QNDG01 > QNDG01 > JABMRT01 > DSAP01. The sequence goes on from DSAP01000089.1 coordinate 34,768, forward strand.
TTGTTTCAGGTCATGCATGAAAGCAAACACATTTTTTTTCTCACCCTCGATGATCATGTGTCCCGATGAGTGCTGTTTCGGCTGCTGAACGATGCCCGCCGGCTTCGCAATGCTCTGTAAAGCAATTCCGTGTTGAGCGCAGAGGGTTTTGATCCGCCCATGAAAGCTTGTCATCGTGGGATAAGGATTGGCGCCCGGTGACGGTGCATGTGCACTGAAAGGGGGGAGGGTCCCTGAGACGACCCCCCAGTAGTTGTCCTGGCCTGCCGTCCTGTGTCTCTCTTCGGGAGATACCGCATAATTGTCCGCACCAAAAAGGGTCTGAATCCGCTGCCCCATGGCATCGGCGACACCGGGGGTCTTCGAGACATACTCAACCAGATACCGGTTATTGTTGATGATGACGACACCGGCCTGACCCTGGGCGCTCAGGTTTTCAAAAACCGTCCGGGTTCCTGCGAGAACGTCATAACGTCCCTCGACGGCCGGCCGGATCGTCTCCGGTGTTTGTTCCTGGTCCGTTGGCTGAGCGGGAGCCGTTTCTGCCGGTTGCACGGGACGCACCGCAACCGGTTTCGTTGCCGGAGGTTTGGGCTTCGGTAATTTGATTGCTACGGGCTTGTTCAATGTGGGATAGATGACATATATAAACAACACAGCGGCCACGGCAAACAACCCGACCCCGATGAGTAGCCAGGGAGGAGATTTCTTCGGTCCGGACCCTTCGAACGTATAATCATCATCCAGACCCTCTTCTTCCTCTTCGAAATCAGGAAGGGTTTCGTCACCATCCAGCAGTGTATCTCCCCCCAGCCCGGCATCGTCCGACAAATCATCCCCCAGGTTCAGATCGCCTGAGAAATCATCATTATCCCGTCTGCCAGCGTCCGATGACCCCGAAGGCCGTTGTTCAGGGGAACTGTCGCTTTGGTCTTCGAAGCCTTCGTCAAATAAATTAATATCTACCATGTGACGACTCCTCCATGCTATCGGTTTGGGTTAACCGTCATCTCCATAGAGAGAGAGGGCAGACGTTTCAAAGCCAACCCCATCGACGCCATATAACGTTCGGGACGATGGACAAAATCCTCGGTCCCGGTCAATGAATCGACAGTTCGTACCCGATAAAACGGATTTACTTTTTTTATGGGTACGGTCAAAGATGAAGATAACGCCTGAAGAACACCCTCCGGATCATTCTCCCCGCAAAGAAATACAGCACTGAATGCCGCCATGTCATTTCCGAGACGGTGCGCGAAAACAAGACGCTTAACTTCTTTCTGGATTAATTCAGCCATATCTTGCGCCGGCATCCGGTTGTTTGCCCTGTTTGCCGGTTTTTGTAGTGTTACACGATGGCAGAGAAAAAAGTCACGTCGTTTGATCACCGTCAATGAAAGGGCATCAGCCTCGATTTTGGCAAGCAATACCAGATCATTTTGGGAAATATCGTAATTACCGAGAACCGCATGGATTTGTGTGAATACATCCACGTCGATGTCGTTGAGCCGATAACCGGCCCTTTCGATAAGCCGTCGCGTCGCCGTAACGATCCACTTGCGCACGAGAACAGTCACATAGAGAGGGTCTCCTGAAGCCTGTTGTGCGGGCAATCGGCTGCTGACGCGGGTGTAACCGTCGATATCCGATATGCAGGCCTGTCTGGCCTCCCACTCAATCTGTTGTTCAAGGAAGGTCTTATCCATGCCCAGAGCTATGGGAAACCGTTTGATCTGGACCATCTCCTGGCCGAGAACGACTCCGACTTGCTTGCCGCTGCATTTGACCGTGTTGCATAATTTCCGAACGACATCAACAAGATTGCCGAAAGCCACCTCCTCTGAACGGAGGGTGTCTATGCCGAAAGGATGCACCATTTCCTGTGAACCGATCGCGTGGACTTTACCGTTTTCAATCGACACCACGCTCGCCCGTTCTTTCTGAAATGTCAGGGCAAGAAACGATCTTCCTTCGTTCGTGGATGGCACAGGCATTCCCAATCAAAAACGTCAGCGGCCAATTTGTTCCCAGCTTTTCTTGCCGTCTTCATCGATCATGCCGTGCGATCGAATCGAGGCCCCTCCGAATATTTTCTGAAAAGCCGGGACATGGAGTTTGACTTTGCTCGTATCTTTCGTTGACGGATCAACGACCAGGGTAACGACATGGGTCTCCCTGGATTTCGGGATGTCTGTTTCCTCCTTTGGGGGTACAATCTCAAGGGTGTCTGCGACACCGGTCTCGCCCTCTATGAACTCGGGAATCGGAAATTTGTAGGGACTGATGGATAAATCACGGGTCTCCTCGATCGGACATCGGATCGAAAACTTTTTGATTGCGGCCGTATCCACGATTTGAATCAGATAGGGGGTTTTCGCCACCGGGCAGAGATCCAGAGAATCGATCAGTTGTCCACGAAACAGACCGACGATTCCATACCGGTACAGGCCCGATCCTTTTTCATCGGTTTTCTCCGACACGTTTCGCCACACCGTGTCAGCCTCAGGCAGGGAAAGGCCGCGGACAATGGAAGCCGTGGCTTTCCGGCCCAGTACCGCATCCCATTTCACGGCGAGATCGAGCGCCCGGAGGCCGGCCTGTTTTTCTTCATTTTTTTCTTCTTCCTGTTTCCACAATTCGATCCATTCTGTGTTCCACAATTCTTCCTTCAGTTCCACCCACCTGGCGGCCTTGTTAATGCTTTTTTGTTCGTTCCATCGCCTGTGAGCGTCATCTTCCCATTCAACCCGTCTGTCAGACTGCCACAAAGCCTCGATGATATCTTCAATGTGCTTTTTGTTGTTTCGTTCCCAATCGGCGTATTCGACATGACGAATCGAATCGGAAACGGTACGCCAGAGCGAATCCCGGTTCGCCTTGAAAAAAACCAGGGCGCTGTCAGTCGGCTGGGATTTTTCCTGATTATCGATCCATTGTTTCTTGCGATCGAGCTCCCACTGCTGTGAAATATTCCGCCGCCATAAGGCTTCGTTCTCGGCCGGCCAGGTGTCTTTTTCCTTTTTCCACAGAGATCTGCTTTCCTGTCGCCAGACCACTTCCTTGGTTTTATCCCACAAAGTTTTTTCATGAATCATCCACAATGAATCGCGCTGGGCGGTACTCAGGGTGTCCATATCGGCTTCCCAGGCTGCCCGTTTCATTTTCTTCCAGGTATCCTGATCGGCTTTGTCCCAAATATCGGAACGGGTGGCCGTTTCAATAATCTCGGAAAGTTTCTCATAAAAAAGAGGATAGAGTGCACCCCAATCACGAGTTCTGTGAACGGGGATCCCGCGCCTGAGCTCCTGTCGCATTCGGCTTTTTCGGTACATGGGAATGGGGGCGTTTTCCACAAGGCTCTGGAAAAGACGGTTGCCGAATAAAGCCGTCCATACGATACCGGTATCGATTTCTGCGACGGCATCCGTGCCTGCCGAGTCCAGTTTTTCCTCAAGTGCGGCGATCAGTTTGTATCCCAGTGAATCCCAGCGTGTCAGGTTTCTCAGGGACCGGCTCTCCGTAAGCGTTGTTGTGATGAGGTTCCGCAAGGATTCAGGAAACGGGCGTGAGTAAACAATCGGCTTTAGATTCTTTTCAAGGGTCAGGCCGTTCCAGTTGATCGCGCTGTCGATCGCCACAATCGCCGCGTCATCGGCCAGGACCACCTCCTTGAGCCTGTCCAGGCTGTCCGTATAATTTAAGACCAGGTTGATATACTGTAGTTCGAGATGGTTGATCGCATCCATACGTGCCCGGCAAACCGATTCGAGCGCGTTTTCTTTTTGCCAGACCGTTTTGGGATACAGGATGGTCCCGATCAGCGCGATCGCAAGGACGCAAATTGCAATTTTAAACAAGATGTTTCCCTTTGATTTCTCTGCCATTTTAAAACCTCCCGTTAATGCTTCTCTGTGTTATCTAGAGACTTCGCTCGATGAATGAATCTGGATGTGAGTCCTTATATGTTCTAATTTTTTTGAACCGATTCCCTGAACTTTCAATAAATCTTCCGGGTTTCTGAACGGTCCGTTCTCTGTCCGGAAATTGACAATCCGATGGGCCAGGACAGGCCCGATTCCGGGCAATCCGGCCAACTCATCCGCTCCTGCATGGTTGATCGACAGCACGCCGACCAATTGCGGGCGCTTCTGACTTTGTTCATCTCTTCTGTCCGGTTCTCCCGCAACGGTGGAATCCGGTGTCGCAAGAGCAGGCGAAAAACCCTCAGGCTCAGGCAACGCAGCAAATCGATTCTGATAAAACCGAATGCCCGATCCGACCAAAAAACAGACGATTAGAAACCAAAAGAACCGTTGCTCTCTCTCGGTGAATCCAAGCATACGATACCGCCGTCCGGTTTAGTCGGGGAAAATCTCCGGATGTCCGGCCAGCTGCTTTAAAATCCCCTTGACCTCCCTGGATACATTGACCGGTGTCCAGACATGGACCCGGATCAGTTGGTCTCCCCGGCCGCTACCGTGAAGATGCGGGACACCCTTTCCTTTCATGCGCAGAATCTTGCCGGACTGGGTTCCCGGTTCGATGACCAGTTTTGCCTTCCCGTTGATCGTCGGGATCTGGATTTCATCACCCAAAACGGCCTGGGTATATCCCACATTCAAATTGTAAAGGATGTCGTCGCCATGCCGTTCGAAACGTTCATCCGGGATCTCTTCGATCAGGACGACCACATCCCCGCACGCCCCGCCCTTGGGTCCCGCGTCACCTTCTCCGCGCAGGGTCAGGTAATTGCCCGTCGAAACACCCGCCGGGATTTTCACCTGCACGGTCGATTCCCCCTTTTTTCTGCCGCTGCCCGTGCACGACCGGCAGGGTTCCGTGATGACACGACCCGACCCCCCGCAACGCGGACAGGTCGTGATATTGACAAACTGGCCGAACAACGACCGGCTGACCTGTCTGACCTGTCCGGCGCCGCCGCAGTCCGGGCAGGATTTCAGGGCTTCCGCGTTGGCCGCCCCGGATCCCTGGCACGCCTCACAGGGAAGCCACCGTTTGATCTTGATCCGCTTTTCGACCCCGCCGGCGACCTCCTCAAGGGTCAATTTAAGCCGGACCTGGAGATCCTGACCGCGCTGGGGTCCCGTTTTCTGGCCGGATTCGCCGAAAATATCACCGAATCCGCCGAATCCGCTCATGAACGTGCGCAATGCGTCGGAAAGATCGAAATCGAAACCGCCGAATCCGCCCATGCCGCCGCCTCTGACGCCCTCATGGCCGAACCGGTCGTACCGTTGCCGTTTTTCAGGATCGCTCAGCACCTCATAGGCTTCTGCGGCTTCCTTGAACTTGTCCTCGGCCTCCCGGTCGCCCGGGTTGCGGTCAGGATGGTATTTCATCGCAAGCTGGCGGTAGGATTTTTTAATCTCATCCGCCGACGCATCGCGAGAAATTCCGAGCACGTGATAATAATCCTCTTTCGGCATCCGAAGTCATGTCCCCATTACTTGCTGATCACTACCCTGGCATGCCTCAGGACACTACCGTGGAGGGTATACCCTTTTTCATGCTCCTGGACCACCACGCCGGAGGGCGTTTCCGGATCTTCGACCAGCATCAGCGCATCGTGTTTGGATACATCGAAAGGCTTCCCCAGGGAATCCATGGGTTCCAGTCCGTTGCTCCTCAAAATACCCGTGAACTTCTGATAAATCAATTCGATTCCCTGGCGAAACAATTCCGGATCATAATCCTGCTCCGATGATGTTTTCAATGAACGTTCCAGATCATCCACCACAGGCAGCAAATCGAGAATCAGCCTCTTGTTTGCCCCCAGGATGGTCTGAGTGCTTTCGCGCTCGGTTCTTTTCTTCGTATTATCAAGCTCCGCGGCCGTTCTGAGCAGCCGATCTTTCAGCGTCTCATTTTCGGTTTCGGCGTGTTGAAGCGCCTCCTTTAATACGATGACTTCCCTCGAAAGACACCGGTCTTTCTCTCCCTTCCGGGATTTTTCTTTTTTAGTTTGCGGTACGCCTTTGATCGAAGACTCCCTTGATGCATGCGGATTCATTTCTTTTCCGGACATTTTTATAAGTGCTTACCCATGAATTACCGGCCGAGATGGGTGCTCATGATTGCGGCCATGTGTTCGACAAGGGGGACGATCCGGCGATAGGGCATGCGAATGGGCCCGATGACCCCGATCGACCCCGTCTCTTTTCCCACGGAATAGGTCGCCTTGACGACACTGAAAGCCTGCAGTCGTTCGGTCGGGTTCTCGCGGCCGATCGAGATGCCGGGCGAAGGCGTAACGTCCTTCAATGCTTCGAGCAGGTCTTGTCGCTCTTCGACGAGTAAAAGCACTTCCCGCATCATACTCGGGTTTGCAAATTCCGGCTGCATGAGCATGTTTTGTGTGCCGCTCGTATGCACATCGAGCGGTTCGGCAAAATTAAAAAGGTCTTCGGCCGCCCCGACCATCCTGCGGATCAGTTCCGGGTGGCCGCCCGCGACTTCCTTCATCCGCTCCGAAATGGAATTTCGGATTTCCTCCAGCCGCAGTCCGTTCAGACGTTCGTTTAAAAGCGCCGCGGTTTTATCGAGATCCTCCTGCTTCAATTCGGATTCGATTTCAAGAATGACCGTCTTCGCCTGCCTGCTTTCCGCTCGAATCACGACGAGGACCTTGTTGTCGGACAGGGCGACAAATTCGAGCCGGTCGAACACCCAGTTACACATCCAGGGGGTCAGCACCACCCCAAGCTCCCTCGAGATCTCTCCGAGTATCCGGGAGGCTTCTCCGAAAAGGCGTCTCAGGTTTCCCTGCTCCCGGCGGATTCTCTCTTCGATCCGGATGCGTTCCTCCGGGCTCAACGCTTCACGCCGCATGAGCGACGTCACGTATGCACGGTATCCAAGATCGCTCGGTATCCGTGCGGAAGAGGTGTGCGGCTGTTTCAGATATCCCGTCTCTTCCAGGGCCATCATATCGTTCCGGACCGTGGCCGAACTGTAACCGAGGCGGTATTGTTTAACGAGTTGGTCGGAGCCGATCGGCGTGGCCGTCTCGATATAATTCCGCACGATACAGCGCAACAATGTCTTATGCCGTCCTGAGAGTTCTTGCATAACCTTACAAAATTATCACAATAAACCGAATAAATGTAAAGATTTTTACATTTTGTGTCAAGCTAAAACATTTATGTATCAGGATTTAAAAAAATACTTGAGCGCCCACCGGCTTCCCGCATAACCCAGGAACAACGAAAAAACGAGCGGCAGAGGCCAGACCGGCAAAGAAAAGGTGAACAGACCCGGGAAGCGGGACTTCAGGAAAACATGCGCAATCAGGAGGATTCCCGTGGCGATGGCTCCCCCGATCCCGCCCTCAAGGAAACCCTGGATGAGATACGGACGCCGTATGAACGCCTTCGTGGCGCCGACGAGTTTCATGACTTCGATGTTGCGTGTCTGCGCATGGATGGTGAGACGGATGGTATTTGCGATCAGGAACACGGAAGAAAACAGGAGCAGAATGAAAAGGCCGAGACCCACGGCCAGGATGATCAGGCCGTATTCACGAACGAGCCGAATGAGATTCTTGTGATAGACCACCTCGTCGACCCCATCCATAATCTGTACGGCTGCGGCTATTTTCTCGATTTCTTCCACAGAGCCTTTCTGTGTATGTATCCGGATCTGAAGAGACGCGGGCAACGGATTTTCCCCGATCAGCTCCTGGATGTCCTCCCCGAATTCTTCCTGAAACCGCTGAAGTGCGGCCTCTTTCGAAATATAAAGGATGGATTCCACGGCGCTGTCCCGCCGGATTTTTTCCTCGAGGGACCTGACCGCTTCCGCAGCGAGCCCGTCGTTCAGAAACGCTTCCAGATAGATCCGGCTCCTGAGGTTGCCTAGAGTCTGACCGATATTCACCATGAGGAAGAAAAAGAGTCCGGCCAGGGTCAGCGTCACGGCCACCGTGGAGACGGTGATGACCGTAGCCACACGGGCGCGGGACAGACCCCGGTATCCTTCCCGGAAGGCATATTTCAGATTGAGACTCATGGCAGAATCTTTCCTTCAAGCAGCCGGATCAGACGTGCGTCTTTCCGGTCGATTTCATATTCCTTGTGGGTGGCCATGAGTATGGCCGTACCGCGGCGGTGTATACGCCCGAGAAGCGTCATGAGCTCACGGCTCGACTCCTGATCGAGATTGCCGGTCGGCTCGTCCGCCAACAGGATAAAAGGTTCGTTGGCCAGGGCACGCGCCATGGCGACGCGTTGTTTCTCTCCGCCCGAGAGTTCGGGTATCGGGGTATACCGCTTGTGGCTCAGCCCCACATCCGCCAGGACCTGGAACACCCGTTTCTTGATTTTCCGGCCGGGGACGCCGGTCGCCCAGAGCGCGAAGGCCACGTTTTCATAGACATCACGGTCTTCAAGCAGTTTGAAATCCTGGAAGACCATGCCCACCTTACGCCGGAGAAAGGGAATATCCTTCGGTTTGATACCGGAGGAGTCGAAATCGGCCACCCGGATTCTTCCCCGTGTCGGCAGGATCGCCATATGCACCAGATTGAGCAGCGTGCTCTTTCCGGCGCCGCTCGGACCGACGACAAATACAAATTCTCCCCGTCCGATTTTGAGACGGATGTCGCACAAAATCGGCCTGCCGCCCGCGAGGTACCAGACGTCCTGAATGTCGATCATACGGCCTCCGCCCTGAAGACGAAGTGGATCCGGTCGGCATCCTCCCCCGGCGGTTCATATGTGAATTCCCCGAACCGTCCGGCAAGGGAAAACCGGTTGTGTTCCGCGATTTCAGGAATCATGTCGAGTTCAAAAAGCCACTGCCTGTGATGTTCCGTATAGGTACGGTCTTGTGAATCGTTATGCACCCGGATTTCCGTGTGCTGGCACCGGTTCGCAGGGTCAAACCAGCTTCGCCGGGAATAGTCATATTCTTTCACCCGGTCCCATTCGGAGAAGTCGGCCCAGTAACCCCTGAGAAAGCCCTCGGTAATGACATCGAAAATCAGGACGCCTCCCGGGTTGAGGAGGTTTCGGGCCGTCTGAAAAAAAACACCGAGTTCCCCGGGTTCGAGATAGTGAAGGGTGTCGTACAGGCAGACGACTGCATCCGCCGGCCGGCGCAGGGCCATGTTTCGGATGTCTCCCTGCCAGACGCCGTCGTCTCCGCGCCGCCTGCATTCGGCGAGCATGTCGAAGGAAATATCCGTGCCGAACGCCCTGTAGCCTCTTTGGCGTAGGGCCCGGAGAAACCGGCCCGTCCCGCATCCGGCATCGACCAGACGGCGTCCGCCGTTCCCGAATTTCGCGATCAAAGACGCGATGTATTCCGCCCACGCCTCATAATCGACGTGAGACATCATGTGATCATATACCGGGGCGAGACACGAATATGGGTCCCGTTGCCCCGATTTTCGCAACGCTTTCATGGAAAACGTCCTCATTCCCGAAAATGATCCCATCCCAAGACGGAAAGCGGCTTCTCACCCTGCGGCGTCCTCCGTTTCTGTCCCTCGGAGGCGGGCCGCATCTCGCCGATCACGGCGAGGGGACATGCTTCGGCCTGCAGGGCGGCGATCCGGCCTTCCCGATCCCGGGGGACCGTGAACAGCAACTCGTATTCTTCGCCGCTTCCGAGGATGAAATCTTCGGGATCCTGATGTGTCCGGGTCATCCACCGGACTGCCTCGGGATGGATGGGGAGGGCCGACCCGTCGATCCGGCATCCCAGCCCCCCGGCCCGGCAGAGATGGCCCAGATCCGCGGCCAGACCGTCGCTGATGTCGATCATCGCCGTGACGGACAGTTTCGATACGACTTGCTTTGCCAGATCGAGCCGCGGCTCAGGCCGGAGAAAATGTCGGACCGATTCCGGGTATGCGTCCCGCTCCGATCCGGCGGACAAGACCTCGAATCCCGTCCTGGCCCGTCCGAGCCGGCCGGTGACGCAGATCAGGTCGTCCTGCCCCGCCCCTGATCGGAGGACGGCTTTTCCCTCCGGGGCCTCGCCGACCACGGTGAGAGAAATGAAGCCCGCGCCCGGTGACCGTGCCGTATCGCCTCCTGCGACGGGACACCCGTGGGTCTCGCCGCAGGCATGAAGACCCTGACAGAGGGCCTCGATATCTTCGACGGTCCATCCGTCCGGGAAAGCCATGGAGACCACCGCGCAAACCGGATCCGCCGCCATGGCCGCCAGGTCGCTCAGATTGACGGCGAGGGCCTTCCACCCCAGGGCGTCCAGGGGTGTATAATTGAAATCAAAATGGACGCCTTCGACCAGCGCGTCCGTGGACAGGACCGTTTCATGACCCGGCCGCACGGAAAACACGGCGGCATCGTCTCCGATACCGACACGGATGCGTCCTGTCTGAGGCTGGAGAATGTTCCGAATCCGTTCGATCAGCCCGAATTCACCCAGCTGCCCGATTCTCATCTATCCCTCGAGGACTTTCATCAGCAGCCTGCGCCGCCGGGGTCCGTCGAATTCGCAGAAATAGATGGATTGCCAGGTTCCCAGCACGGGCCGGCCGCCGCAAATGATGAGGGTGAGTGACGGACCGAAAAGGCTGGATTTGATATGGGCCGCGGAGTTTCCTTCCATGTGATGGTATCCGTCTTCGAAAGGAATGATTTTTCCGGTCTCGTGGAGGATGTCCCGCACCACGTCGGGATCGGCGTTCTCGTTGATCGTCAGGGCCGCGGTGGTGTGCGGCACCCACAATACACAAAGGCCTTCTTCGATACCGCTTTCTTGGATCGCCCCCCGGACTTCGGAGTCGATGAGGACGAGCTGGGTCCGGACTTCGGTCTGGACTGTCATTTCTTTAAACATGCAATGAATTTAACCAGCCCCCCCCTGATTTCCAAATTTTTTTTGGGGACTTCAAAAAAAATGCGTATACTTAAATTTTAGACATTATAACCCTTTAATAAGGATGTAATCGATGGATAAATTTCTTGCCTGGATCGAACGTGTCGGAAACAGATTGCCCCATCCCTTCTGGCTTTTTACCTATTTGGCGGTCATCATCCTGTTCGCATCCCTGGTGTCCGGACTGACGGGGGTCTCCGTCACCCACCCCGTGACAGGGGAGACCGTCGTGGCGGAAAACCTCCTTTCCCAACAGGGGCTGCAGCGGTTTGTGCTGGAAATGGTCGACACGTTCGCCCATTTCCCGCCCCTGGGCCTGGTCCTTGTCATGCTGATGGGCGTGTCCCTGTCCGTCCATTCCGGACTCATGGAAACGGTGCTCGGACGCCTCATCCGCGTGCCTGAATTTCTGATCCTGCCTGTTATTGTCGTGGCGGGCATCATGGGAAACCTCGCCTCGGACGCCGGCATCGTCGTGGTGCCGCCTTTGGCGGCCGTCGCCTTTAAAAAAGCCGGCAAGAATCCGCTGGCGGGCATCATCCTGGCTTACGGCGCGTGCACGGCGGGTTTCACGGCCACCCTGATCCCCCGGGGTACGGATGTGCTTCTTGCGGGCTTCACCAACGCCGCCCTGGAAGATCCCCGGCTCTATGTGGGCGCTTCGGCCAATCTGTATTTCATGATCGCCTCCGTATTCCTGCTGGCCGTTGTCATGTCCTGGGTCGGCAAGCGTTTCACCCTGCCGGCGTGCGGCGATATCGAAGCCGTCCCGCAGGAAGAGGAAGAAACGATCGATGGCAGGGCTCAGAAAAAAGGGCTGATCGGTGCGGGAATCGCGATGGTTTTGTACACCCTCCTCGCGCTGATGACCGTGCTGCCGGAAAACGGACTTTTGCGATATGACACCGGCGACATTCAAACCCTGATCCTGAACGAAAAACCCGGTCCGGTCAAAACGACCCGCAGGATCGGCAGAACCGTTTCGGAAGAGGAGCAGGATCGCAGGAGATATGCCGTGACCCTGAACGGACAACAAATCGTCCTGGATTCCGTCGATGAATCCCGGTGGATGGACGGCGCCACGGCCCGCATCTATCTGCCTGAAGGCGAGACCCGGATGGATCGAGACCGGGTATTGCGGATCGAACTGATGCCGAGCGTCGTCCGCGGCCCCTTTTTCCGGGGCATGGTGGCCATCCTTTTCTTTTTCTTCGCCATTCCGGGGATCGTGTTCGGCATCTCTGTCGGCAGGATCCGGGGGTTGTCGGATATCCCCGCCATGATGGTCAAGAGCGTGAAGGGCATTTCCGGCATGGTCGTGCTGGTTCTGGTCATCGCGCATTTTATCGCGTTCTTCCAGTGGTCGAACCTGGACCGTATCGTGGCCATCTCCGGGGCCAATCTGTTGAATCAACTCCGGTTTCAGGGGCCGATCCTGATGGTGACCACGGTACTCATCGTCATGGTGCTCAACCTCTTCCTGGGTTCCAGTGCGGCCAAATGGGGCATGCTGGCGCCGATCATCGTGCCCATGTTCTTGTATCTCGACTCACCCATTTCACCTGCGGTTTCACAGCTTGTCTACCGGATCGGCGATTCCACCACCAACGGCATTTCGCCTCTCTATCCCTATTTCCCGCTGGCCCTGGGCTGGCTTCGGGAATATAGAAAGGATGCCGGCATCGGCACGCTGATCCGGCTGCTTTTGCCCTATGCCCTTTTTACCGGCATCGCCTGGATTCTGCTGCTGCTGGTATGGTATTTTATCGGCATTCCCGTGGGACCCGCAGAAGCCATCCGGTGACTTCCGGTCGGCAGGCGGGTCTACTCCCGGACGTATCCGGCGGGATGAGACCGTGGAAAGACCGTCTTTCCGGGAGTCGGCGCGGAAACCCGGAGAAGTCGGGGAATTCCAGAGATTTTCCTTGCCTTTCTTGTCGATTCACTGTATGTTCGTAAAGGTTTCTTTCTCGGATACCGTCGCATAATCAATCCGTGGAGGAAAGATGGAAAATCATGAACCGGTCCGGATCGGTCACAGCCAGCTTCCCGACTCTGTGCACGCGGCCGCGGAGGCCGCAGGGATGATCCTGGAGCAGATGGGCCCATCCGGAAAAGCGGGCTGGGCCCTGGTCTTTTGCGGCGGGAGACACGACCGGAACCGGATCCTGCAGACGCTCCGCGCCGAACTCGGCGATATCGACATGATCGGCGGCGCGGCGGTCGGCACCATCACCCGTGACTCCCTCGGCTACGGCGGATACGAATGCGCCGTGGCCGCTTTTCCGGCGACATTTCCGACCCCCCGGGTAATCGCGGATCATGGGCTGGATGCGGGTGAATTTGAGGCGGGATGCCGGCTGGGTGAGCGGATCGGGGATGCCGCGAGGGACGGAGATACGGTTCTGCTCTTCTACGATTCGGTCCGGGGAGGACCGCCTCCCGTTCTCTATATCGGCAGCCGGCTCGTGGACGGAATACATCGGGGTCTCGGGAATAAAACCGTCACCCTGATCGGCGCCGGCACCGTCGCTGATTTTCATCTCTCGGACAGTTTTGTGTTTGACGGCCGGGATGTCGCAAAACACGCCGCCGTTGCCGTCGTACTGCCCTCCAATTTTCTAAGCCGCACCACGATCATGCACGGGTGTATCCCCCTGAGCGCTTTTCTAGAGATCACCCGGATCGACGGGGCCGTCCTCTATGAACTGGAAGGGCGTCCCGCCCGCGATCTGCTCCTCGAAATGGCCGGCACGGACGACGTGTCGATGTCCCTCACCATCGGAGAAAAACACGGGGATCCGTTCGCCCCGTATGACGAATCCGCTTACGCCAACCGGCTCATCCTGCGCACCGATCCGGAAAACGGATCGGCGACCCTTTTCGAGGCGGATTTCAGGGAGGGAACGCGCGTGCAAATCATGGCGCGCGACAACCGCCTGATGCTCGAATCGGCCGCGAAACGGACCCGGGAGTTACTGGACGCGCTGCAGGGCACGAATCCTGTCTTTGCCCTTTATATTGATTGTGCGGGGCGGTCCCGCGCATTCAGCGGCGCGGAGAGCGAAGAGGCCGGTATTGTGCGGAACGAAATCGGCGGCCGAATCCCCCTTTTGGGATTCTATTCCGGGGTCGAGATCGCCCCGCTTTTGGGGAAAAGCCGCCCCCTCGACTGGACCGGCGTATTGACGGTATTCACGGTATAGGACACAGTGGAAGCATCCCTTCAAGACGAACGCGATTTTTATCGCGGACAATGCAATGAACTGGGAACGCGTCTTTTCCGTCTTCAGGACGAGCAGACGCAGGCCCGGCGCGATATCCGGCGCTGCCGGGTGATCGCCACGATGGTCCGCGAGGTGTATCGCCGGACCGATGCCACGGTATCGCTCGACGAAATCGGAAGGCGATTCCTCTATGTGCTGCTGGAAACGCTTCATGTAGATCGTACCGCGCTTCTGGAATACGAACCGGAAAAAAACCAATTTCTCGTCCGTCAGCACCTGGGGTACACCCGTTCCGTTCCGCAAACCTTTCACCTGCCGGAACCTCCCATGGATTTTTTGTATGCGAACACAGACACTGATTCGACGCCTCAGCTGAACAGTCTGCGCCGAATCGCCGGGGGGGGCGCGCTACTCTGGGCATTCCGCCGGGAGGCTGGACTGGCCCTGCTGTTGAGCAACAGCACGCAGGATCCACATCTGCATCGGCCGTTCGAGGAAGGGGACCGGGAAATCATCGAAGCCGCCCTGAGCATATTCATCGAAATCAGCGCACGGGAAAAAACGCAGAAACTCGCCGCCCTGGGACGTCTGGCCCTCAGGCTCTCGGAGGCGGAACCGGAGGGCGATCTGCCCGATCTGATCGCCGAAGAAGTGAGACATCTCACGGGCGCCGTGGCCGCATGCCTATCCATATTCGACCCCGGAAACAGCGAGATCATCATCTCGCATATCGCGTGCGACCCCCCGGCCATGGACATCTTCAGGCGGTATCTCGGACGGGACCCCGTCGGGATGCGCATCCCGGTGAATCCCGACATGCGGGAACGCATGTTGCACGACGTGATCAGCGATCTTTCCAGCCTTTCGGAGGCTTCCCTGGGGGTGCTTTCGGAAAAGGCGGCGTCCCTGATCCAGGAGGAGCTGGGCATCGCCCATATCAAAGGGCTGACACTCCGCTACGGCGGCGAGCTGATCGGCGTATCCGGCGTTTTCCTGCCCCGGAGAAGTTCTCCGCTTTCCGACGAGCTGATGAAAATTTTCGTTCACATCGCCTCCGTGGCGCTGATGCGGAAAAGGGCGGAGGACGCGCTCAGGAAGAACGAATTACGGTATCGGACACTGGTCGAAAATTTCCCGAACGGCGCGGTGATCCTGTTCGACCATACCCTGCGCCATACCATCGTCGACGGCGCCGGCCTCGAAACTTTCGGCCTCTCCAGGGCGATACAGGGAAAAACCCTGGCGGAGAGTTTCCCGCCCGAAATCGGTGTCCTGCTGAAGCCGCAGTATGAAGCGGCCCTCTCCGGAAAGTCCAGTGTATTCGAGATGCAGTTCGGCGAACTGATCTGCGAAATCCGGCTCACCCCCATACGGGATGAAGAAGGCCGGGAGGCGGCCGGCGTGATGATGATGCAGAACATCACGGACCGGAAGCGGGCGGAAGAAGCCCTCTGGAGGGCATATGACGAAATGGAAATCCGGGTGCGTGAACGAACGGCCGAACTCAAACAAATCAACCTGGCGCTCCAGCAGGAAATCTCCGACCGCAGGCAGGCGGAAGAACGGCTCACGGCCTCGTTGAATGAGAAAGAGGTGTTGTTGCGTGAGCTGTATCACAGGACCAAGAACAACATGCAGGTCATCCGGTCGATGCTCGCGCTGCAGGCCCATTATTCGAACGATCAGACGGTTCGGAA
Source organism: bacterium (assembly GCA_011046415.1). Lineage (GTDB taxonomy): Bacteria > Zhuqueibacterota > QNDG01 > QNDG01 > JABMRT01 > DSAP01. Next base: position 50,561 of record DSAP01000089.1, read on the forward strand.
GATTTTCCGGGATACGCAAAACAGGATCGACGCGATGGCCCTGGTGCACCAGAAACTGTATCAGTCTCAAAACCTGTCGCGCATCGACCTGAAGGAATACATCCTGGAGCTCACCGGCCTCCTGGTACAGAGTTTCGGCGTGCTGTCCACGCGAATCACGCCTGTTCTGGAACTCGAACCCATCCATGTTCTCATCGACACGGCCATTCCATGCGGGCTGATCCTCAACGAGCTGTTGTCGAATGCGCTGAAGCATGCATTTCCGGGAGACAGACAAGGCGAAATCCGGATCCGGCTTTCGAGGACGGGTGAGGACGGAATCGCACTCGATTTTTCGGACAACGGCGTGGGTGCGCCGAAAGGATTCGATCCGAGGAACCAGGAAACCCTCGGCCTCCAGAGTGTCTTCACCCTCGTGGAACATCAGCTCCAGGGCGAGGCTGAATTCCGTAATGAAAACGGACTCGCCTTCCATTTCCGGTTCAGGGAAGCGTTGTATTCATCCCGGGTATGACCATGACACGGCCACTCGACATCCTTTTGGTCGAAGACGAAGCCATCACCGTGATGGCCCTCAGAATCGAACTCAGACAGGCCGGTTTCAATGTGCTCAGATCCGTCGCCACCGGCGAAGATGCGGTCGGGAGTCTGGAGGACGCCGTTCCGGATGTGATCCTCATGGACATGAGGCTGGCCGGCCGCTTGACCGGGATGGACACCGCCGTCCTGATCCGTGAAAAGCATCCCATTCCGATCGTTTTCATGACCGGGTATCCGGATGCGGCGCTCCTCGAGAAGGCGAAACGGATGGATTCGGTCGGGTATGTGGTGAAGCCCGTCAGCGCCTCTTCCATCAAGGCCGCGGTGGAGGGCGTGCTGGGCTCCGGACCGGATTCAAAGAGTACCGGATGATCCGCACCGGTGATTTTTGCCCGCCCGTCCGGCCGGAAAGGGATCCCGCGGCCGGGGGGTGGGGGATTCCCTGTAATTTCCAACCTGTCGAAAGGGGGTGATTTCCGGGACAAAAAAATGGCGGTTTCATTCCGCTTTATTTTAATCCATTCCTGCGCTGACGACTCCGGGCTTGCATCCGTGTGGAAAACAAAGAAAGGAGTACACGGATGAGTCGGAAACACACCTTCAAACCCCTGACGATCCTGACCTTCATCATGCTGGCGTTCCTCGTCGGGAGGACATTTTCACAGGTCCTGATCAATGAACTCGATTCGGATACGCCTGGCACGGACACCCTCGAATTCATCGAATTGTACGACGGCGGGACGGGCAATACCCCGCTCGACGGTCTGGTGTTGGTCTTCTTTAACGGAAGCGGGGATGTCTCATACCGCACGATCGGTCTGGACGGCCACGCCACGGATCCGGACGGGTATTTCGTGGTGGGCAACCCGGATGTGGCGGAAGCCGGTCTGCACTTTCCGGCCGGCGGGCTTCAGAACGGTCCCGATGCGGTTGCCCTCTACCGGAGGAATGTGCCGGACTTTCCGAACGGCACGGCGCCGACGACGGAGGGGTTGATCGACGCCCTGGTCTACGGCACAAACGATCCCGAGGCCGCGGGCCTGATGGGGCTCCTCAATCCGGGGCAGAGCCAGGCCGATGAGCAGGGTCTCGGCGACAAAGACAACCATTCGCTCCAGCGCTTCCCGAACGGAAGCGGCGGTTTGCGCAACACCGCGACATTCATGCCGCGTCCGCCCACGCCCGGTCGGTCGAACGGCGGGGAAACGCAGCACCTCGAAATCCACGACGTGCAGGGCAACGGACTGGTTTCACCGAAAACCGGCGGGCGGGCCCTGCTCGCCGGGAACATCGTCACCGGGGTGGCTGCAAACGGTTTTTTCATCCAGACGCCGGACGACCGGCAGGACGACGATCCGGAAACCTCGCAGGGTGTTTTTGTCTATACGAACGCCACGCCGTCTGTCCGAATCGGGGATCTGGTCGACATCGAGGGAGAGGTGCGGGAATATCATGGCCTGACGGAGATCATCGCCGCCGCCCCGCCTTCTGTGCTGTCCTCGGATCATCGGCTTCCCGCGCCGGTGTTGTTCGACGGGACGTTTCCGCCTCCGGAACCCGGCTGGCCGGAAAGCCTGCTCGAACGATTCGAAGGGATGCGCGTCCTGATCCGGGACGGCGTGGTGTGCCAGCCCTCCGATGCCCGCGGTGAGGCCTGGATCTCAGCCTCGTACCGCCGCATTTTCAGGGAACCGGGAATCACCCATCCGGGCCGGGCCGGGTTGCCGGTCTGGGACGGGAATCCCGAACGTCTCGTCCTCGATCCGGATGGCCTGGGCCTGGATGTCCCGCCGCTCTGCGCCGGCACCCGGATCGATTCGCTGGCGGGCGTGCTGACCTGGCGTTTCGGACAATACCAGATCCAGCCGACCCATCTGTCCGTTTCGGGAAACTCTTGCCTGTCACCCGTGCGCAGCCGCGCCGGGGACGAATTCACCGTCGGCACACTCAATCTTCACCGGCTGATGGACGATGCGGACGACCCGCTCATCGAGGAGGTGGTGGTGGACGCGTCGGTTTTTCGACGGCATCTCAGGAAACTGTCCCGGTACATCCGTGAAGCGATGGACTGCCCGGACATCCTGGCCGTCCAGGAGGTGGAAAACGAGTCGGCGCTCGCGGCGCTGGCCGCACAGATTCAGGACGATGATTCGTCCGTCCGGTACACGGCCTTTCTCCGCGAGGGCAATGACATATCAGGCATCGATGTCGGGTATCTGGTACGCGGGACCATCGATGTCGATTCGGTCGTCCAGAGAGGAAAGACGGACCGGTTTGAGTTTGGAGGCGCGATGCACACCCTGCATGACCGGCCGCCGTTTTATTTGTATTTTCGTTACGGCGGGCGGGCGTTTGCCGCACTCAACGTCCACATGCGCTCCCTGTCGGGAATGGACGGACCCGATTCGCTGCGCATCCGGCAGAAGCGGCACGCACAGGCTGAAGACGTCGCCCGTAGGATCCGGGACATGCGGCTCCGGGACCCGGACATCCGGCTCCTCGTCCTCGGCGATTTCAACGCCTTCCAATTCACGGACGGATATGTGGACGTGCTGGGCCAGATCACGGGCAGTCCGGATCCGGCGGGATCGCTCATCCCGGTGACGCCGATCGTGGATCCCCCCCTCCTTAATCCGGTTTTTTCTCTCGATCCGGAAGAACGCTATTCCTATGTCTATGAGGGATCGGCCCAGGTGCTGGATCACATCCTGATCACGGAGGGCACGGCGCGGGTCATGCAGGATTTTGCCTTCGCGCGCGGCAACGCGGATGCGCCTTTTACTTTCGGGGAGGATGAGGACAGCCCGCTCAGGGCGAGCGACCACGACGGACTGGTCCTGTTCCTTGATTCCGAACGGCTCGACGGCGTCGGCGCGAATTCCGGGCGCATGCCGTCCGAAATCGTCCTGTACGGCAACTTTCCGAATCCCTTCAATCCCGCCACGCAGATCGATTTTTTCCTGCCCTGCGGCGGAATGGCGGTCCTTTCGGTTTACAATGTCCTGGGCCGGAAAGTGAAGACGCTTTATTCCGGGTTCATCACGGCGGGTTCGCACGCGATCCGCTGGGAAGGCCGGGATGAAACCGGACGCGACGTTCCTTCCGGGATCTATGTGATGTGTCTGGAATCGGAATCCGGGACCCGCGTCCGAAAAATGGTCTTGCAGAGATAAAAACGGAATCCTATATTGTCGTATAGACCGCCTCAGGCGGTCAGGGGCCTGATTCCAGTCCCCGGGGTGTTCATTCCGGGACGAAATTTCCCGGAACGGACACCCCGGATTTCAGCAAGCTGCAGGAGATTTGCGAAAATCCTGCGCGACGGAAAACGGGGTCACGCAAAAACACCTGTCAGGAATGTCCCGTGAGACATGAATCCCCATCACGCATCCAGGGAGCGGCCGCATGGAAATCCACCTGTTTTGTCATGCCTGCGGAAAGGAAATTACCTTCCGGGACAGGGTATACCGTCAGGAAACCTGCGCCCGTTGCGGACGGCCCGTACACTGCTGTAAGAACTGCCGGTTTTACGACACCGGCGCCCATCAGCAGTGCCGTGAGCCCCAGGCCGAATGGGTTAATGACAAGGAGGCTGCGAATTTCTGCGATGAGTTTTTCCCGGCCGCAGGCGGGGCATCCGGGGCGCGCCTGGAAAGGGAGGCGGCGGCCCGGAAAAAACTTGACGAATTATTCAAAAAGCGATAGACTCTGATCACCCAGATTGTCGATTTCCGGGAATTCCTGCAGAAGGAGGTCGGGGATGCGGGACATTCAGAAGGTTTACCTGAAGATTTTGCGGATTGAACTCGGAGACCTCGAGGAAGATCTGGCGTTGCTTATCCGGCAGTGCGATGAGGCCCGGCACGCACACAGGGCGACCGAACGGGTTTCACTGAGCAACCGGATGGTGTATGAAAACGAGCTTCTGGGCATCCGTGATTTCCGCCGGCTTCTCCGGGTTTTCCGGCCGAACCGGTACGGAACCCTGGAGGAGATGATCGCCCGGTTGAAATCCGATTTTTCAGGCGTCGTCCGGAGTCACGGGCTGGCCGAGGCCATTACCATCTGCGTCAACCGCAAGATCGACAAGGTCGCTCGGTACGTGACGCAATGATTGGGGGCCGTGCCGGGATGTGTGATTTTCCGGACGGATGTCCTTGCACGTCCCGGAGACATTCATCATGATCCGTTCGTTCTGCAGGATCATCCCATTATTTCAGGAGTTCCTATCTCTGACGGAGCACGCATGCACAGATACCCGCTGAATACGACGCGGTTGAAAAAACTGCTTTCCGATCTCATCCGGATCAATTCGGTCAACCCCTCCCTCGCTATCAACCGACAGGGTGAATCGGGAATCGCCCGCTATGTGGGGAATTATCTCAAGGACCTCGGTGTCTCCGTCAACTACCAGACGCTGAAGACCAACCGCGTCAATGTCATCGCGAAAATTCCCGGACAGGGGGGCGGTCCCTCCCTGCTCCTCAACGGCCATACCGATACGGTCGGCGTGGACCGCATGGCCATCGATCCCTTCGAACCCAAATTCGAAAACGGGAAAATGTACGGCCGCGGATCGCTCGACATGAAGTCCGGGATCGCGGCACAGATCATGGCGGTCGAGACGCTTCTCGAATCGGGGATTACTTTGAAAGGCGACCTGATTTTGACGTTTGTCTGTGATGAGGAATATGCCAGCATCGGCACGGAGGAGACGCTGAAGACCCTCCGGGTGGATGCGGCCATCATCTGCGAACCCACCCATCTCGAACTCATGATCGCCCATAAAGGGTTTGCCTGGGCGCGGATCGAGGTGTTCGGCCGGGCCGCCCACGGCAGCCTCCCGGAAGAAGGGATCGACGCCATCGTGAAGGCGGGCAGGCTGTTGACCCGGCTGGAGACGCTCTCGAGGAGAAAATTAAGCACCAAACAACACCCTCTCCTGGGATCGCCCTCACTCCACGCCTCATTGATTCAGGGCGGGACCGAACTGAGCACCTATCCGGATTATTGCAAGATCGAACTCGAACGGCGCACACTGCCCGGCGAAGACAGGTCCACGGTCGAACGCGAACTGCAGAAACTGATCCATGCGGCCGGGAAAAACGACCCCTGTTTCCATGCGGACCTGGATGTTTTTTTCTACAGGCCGGCGTATGAGATTTCCAGAGATCAGCCGATTGTCCGTTCGATGAGCCGGGCCGTCCGGGAAACAGGCAAGTGTCCCCTCAAGTACAGCGGCATGGGAGGCTGGATCGAATCGGCCCTGCTGGCCGGGGCCGGCATTCCGACCGTGATTTTCGGCCCCTCCGGCGAGGGATTGCACGCCGCGGTGGAATATGTGGATTTCGATTCGGTCGTGACCACGGCCGAAATCCTGATCCGGACCCTGTGCGATTATTGCGGTGTGGTTGGACAATAACCGGCTGACCGCCCGCCGGACGACCGCATCCCCCCGGCATGTAAAGACGGACGCATCTCTTTATCGGAATGGAAAGACGCCGAAGACGGCATCCCGGAGACGAGATAAAACGGGATAAAGACCGGATACCGGCAAATCGGATGGACACAGCCCATGGCGCATCAGGAACCGTATGACAACATGACCGTACAGGCCCGGTACATGCCCCCCTGTGGCCGGAAAGAGGATGAAGTCCCACCCCCTTTTATCCTCGTGATTTTCGGCGGGGCGGGCGACCTCGGCCTGCGCAAGCTGCTGCCCGCCCTGTATCACCTGTTTATCGATGAACGCCTTCCCGACACATTCTGCATCCTCGGACTCGGACGCCGAGAAAAGACGGATGTGATTTTCCGTAAAGAGGTGAGGGCGGCCCTGAAACAGTTTGCCTCCACGTTTTACGAGAGCAGCAAGGCGGAAACGTTCATCCGGCGGCTTCACTATCTTTCCATGGATGCCGGGGATGCAAACGCCTATACGGAGTTGCGCAGCCGGATCCGGGATCTGAACCCGGCCGGATGTGACAATTTCCTCTTTTATCTTTCCGTGCCGCCTCATGTTCTGCCTGCGATCGTGCAAAATTTGCATCAGGCCGGTCTTTCCCGGGGTGAAGGTGCGCGAAAAATCGTGGTGGAAAAACCCTTCGGCCGGGACCGGGAATCCGCCCGGGAGCTCAACCGGATGCTTCTCGATGCGTTCGATGAAAACCAGATCTGTCGAATCGACCATTATCTGGGACGGGAGACCGTCCAGAATATCCTGTTTTTCCGGTTCGGAAACAGCATCTTCGAACCGCTCTGGAACCGGCGCTATGTCGATCACGTACAGATCATGGTGTCCGAAGAACTGGGCATCGGAACGCGGGCCGACTTTTACGAACAGGCCGGCGTGGTCCGGGATATCGTTCAGAATCACGCGCTTGAGCTGCTGGCCCTGGTGGCCATGGAACCGCCGGTGGGATTCGATCCGGACCTCATCCGGGATGAAAAAGTCAAGGTCTTCCGTACTTTGCGCATCCTCGAACCGAAGGAAATCGACCGGTGGATGGTGCGCGGACAGTACGGGCCGGGGGTCGTCCGCGGTGAAAAGGTTCCGGGTTACCGCGGAGAGGAAGGGGTCGATCCCGGATCGAACACCCCCACGTTTTTCGCCGGCCGGTTCATGATCGACAACTGGCGATGGGCCGGGGTGCCGTTTTATATCCGAACCGGCAAGCGGATGTCGAGGCGGCAGAGCGAGATCTATGCCGAATTCCGTCAGCCCCCGTTGCGCCTTTTCGGGCGCACCTGCGATAGGATCGCGCCGAACGGCCTCGTCTTCGGGATTCAGCCGGACGAAGAAATCTCGCTCCGCCTCAGCGTCAAGACGCCCGGGATGGGGAACATTCCGCGCGCCGTGGACATGGATTTCAATTACGAAGAAACGTTCTCCGTGAAACAGGACGCGCCCTATGAGCGACTCCTGCTCGATGCCATCCGCGGCGACCTGACGCTGTTCGCACGGCAGGACGGCGTCGAGGCCATGTGGGATGTGGTCGATCCGGTCACCCGTCACTGGGAGACACACCCTGCGCGGGATTTTCCAAATTATCCGGCCGGTTCCTGGGGTCCCGGCGCAGCGGAGGAACTACTCCGGAACGAAGGCAGAGTCTGGCGATATTCTTCCGAAGGAGTTGAATGATGGCGAAGAAGAACGGGGTTCCATCGAGACATCAGGAGATCGTTGTCTTCGACGATGCGGATCTCATGATCCGCGCCTTCGTGGAGCGGTGGATCGCATCCGCCAGAAAGGCCCTCATCCGGGAAGGGAAATTCACGGCCGCCCTGTCTGGAGGCCATACGCCCGTCCCGTTTTACCGGGCGCTGGGCCGGTCCGTCGCGGAGATCATCTGGCAGAATTCCCATCTGTTCCTGGCCGATGAACGGCATGTCGCCCCGGATCATCCGGACAGCAACTGGGGCATGATTCGGCGAGAAATCCTCACGTCCGTCTTCCTCGACGAAGGCCACCAACATCCCGTGTCCATCGGTGAAACGGCTGAGGCCTCCGCGTCGCAATATGAAAAGGAATTGAAGCGGTTTTTTTCTCATGTCTCCGGTTTTCCCGCAATCGACCTGCTTGTCCTCGGCCTCGGCACGGACGGCCATGTCGCTTCCCTCTTTCCGGGCGATGCGGCGCTCGCGGAAAAGAGACGCTGGTGTGTCGCCGCCGGGACTCAGGACGTGAAGCACCGCCGGATTTCCCTGACCTTTCCCGTGATCCGGCATGCGAGGGAAATCCTGTATCTCATCCGCGGGGAAGAGAAGGCCGGGCGGGTCAGGCAGATCCTCGTCGATCGCGACCGCGGACTTCCGGCGACCAGGGCGCAGTCCCGAAAAGGCCAGACCGTGTATTTGCTCGACCGGGCGGCGGCGTCCCGGCTTCCCTGAAGCGATGCATCGGGCAGGCGGTCATTGAAACAGGTTGATTGTCGGAGACCGCGGAGTTCTCGCGCCTTTTTTTCTTCTTTTCAACCGATCCTTTTTCGTGTTTTCCGTGTCTTTCGCGGGAGTTATTTTTTCAGCCTCCCCGGACGCCGTGTTCCCAGGTTTTTTATGCCATTCGCAATGTGCCCCCTTCCTGAATGATCCGGGTTGATATTTTTATATTCTCCTCATCCTCTCTTGGAAATTTATTAAAATTGTTTATATTTTGTTTATTCCGGACACTTCGATCGGATGATTTTCCAACCGGGATCTTTTCCATGTCACGAAACAAACGGCATGACATAAAATCACGTTTTTATTTTGTAACCGGAAGAGTCATCCGGGATTCCATTCATTCTCAGCGAGGGAAATGACTCTCATGTCCTCTTTGATCACCCGCATTCTGCTTGCGCTTTTTTTTCTTTCGGGATTCGCCGGCCTGATCTATGAGATTCTCTGGATCAAGACCTTTTCCTTTGTCCTGGGCAATACGGTTTATACCCTCTCGACCGTGCTCGCGGCCTATATGGCCGGCCTGGCTCTCGGCAGTTACCTGATCGGGCGATGGACGCTGAGAAACCGGAACCCCCTCCTTCTTTTCTCGGGACTCCAGCTTGGAATCGGTCTGGCCTGTTATGTGTTGCATGAAATTTTCCAGGTCCACTTGAAAAATCTCGGGGCCATCGGCGTGCTGGATCCCTCACAGACGGGTGCGATCCTGATCCGTTTTTTGCTTTCTTTCGCGCTGCTTTTACCGCCGACATTTCTCATGGGCGGCACGCTTCCGGTCCTTTCGAAATTCCTTGCACGGCGAAGGGAAACCCTGGGAAAGACAATCGGCATGCTCTACGGGTTCAACACACTCGGAGCGGCCTGCGGCAGTTTCGTCACGGGTTTTTTTCTCATCCGTCTGTTCGGGCTGAACGCGACCAACGGGATCGCCGTGGCGATGAACGGCGTGGTCGCCGCGGGCGGACTCGTCCTGGCCGTTCTCGTTCCGAAACAGGAGGACGGGCCGGTGGAACGGCCGTCTTCCCCGGCCCGCACCCCGGGGTTGCCCGGGCGCGTCCGGCTTCTCTTGATCCTCCTGATGTTCTCTGGATTCACGGCGTTCTCATACGAAGTCGTTTACGCGCGTCTCGCTTCTTTTCTCCTCGGAGATCGGATTTTCGCGGCCACGACCATGGTCACCGCCTTCATACTCGGCATCGGACTGGGCAGTCTGCTTATCGCCCGATGGATCGACAGGGACGGGAAGGAATGGCTCTGGTTTTCCGGGCTCCAGGCGCTCATCGGACTCTCCGCCGCGATAACCATGATCTTTTTTTCTGATTACCTCGCCGCGTTGTCCCGGTTTGAATCCCGGTTTGTCTTCGGGACACCCTGGCACATCGTGACTTTCCGTTTTATCCAGACCCTCATTTTAATCGGCCTGCCCGCAGCCGCCTTCGGTGCGATAATCCCCTGCGTGGTAAAATATATCTCTTCGGTACGCGGAACGGTGTCGATGGATGTGGGGCTGACCTATGCATTAAACACCGTCGGCTGTGTATCGGGCGCCCTCGTGACCGGTTTTGTCTTCATCCCGGTTTTTGGGACCTACGACAGCATGATCGGAACCGCTTTGTTGTCCCTGTTATTGTCGGGTATCGCGATTGCGATCTGGGCATGCCATCGTCCGGTCCGGATCCGTGCCGTCTTCGCCGCGGGATGGGCTTGCGCTTTTGCGGCGGTAATGCTCTGTTCGATCCACTTCAAAACCTATCCATGGCCACGCGAGGGGAAACGGCTGATCTTTTCCGAAGAGGACGCCTCGGCCCTGATCACGGTTTATGAAGGGCCCGCCGGTTTTTATCTCTACGGCGGCAATTCCATGCTTTCCTTTCCCATCGGGCGAACCACCGCGGAATCGGTGCAGCGGTTTCAGGCGCATCTGCCGCTTATGCTCCATCCGAATCCGAAAGATGTGCTCGTGATCGGACTGGGTTTCGGAGTGACATCGGGGGCGTTTACCACGTACGACGCCATCGAGTCGGTCGAATCGGTCGAACTCTTCCCCGGCGTCGTGAACGCAACACCCCTATTCCATGCCTTCAACAACGATCTGGCGCGTCAGCCCGCATCCACCCTCTATGTGGCCGATGGACGTTATTTTTTGAAACAGACGCCCAAACGGTATGACATCATCGTCTCAAATGTCTGCCAGTCCGACGTGCCCGGCAGCGCCGGATGCTATACGCTTGAATATTTCGAGCTGGCGCGAAGCCGGCTGAAACCGGACGGCATTTTTCTCGTCCACCTTTTCGGGGCCGGCGGCCGGATGCTTTTCAAGACATTGCGGGAAGTTTATCCTTTTGTCGAAGGATTCCTCGGATACCGCGGCACGGTGTTCATGGCCGCCTCGCAGCGCACGATCCGGCCGGATGCAGTCCGGATCGCGGAAAAGCTGGCGGCTTATCCGGAGTTCCGTGCAGACCTAGAGCACGGACTCGTCCGGAATTATGAGGAACTGGCGGCCCATCATGTGTTTGATCAAAATTATGTGGATCGTTTGCACGCGGATCCGGCGATCCGTCTGCTGACCGACGATCATCCGATCCTGGAATACGCCCTTCAATCCAGCGGCCCGGATATGTATCGATCGGCCTTTGAATGACGGATCCCTTCATGGTCGGCAAAACACCCCAATCCGTCCCTGACACCCTTTCTTCGCGCATGGCAGGGGGATTGCACCTGATTTTTTTCCTGTCCGGTGCGGCGGTGCTCATCTATCAGCTGGTCTGGCTCCGCATTCTCGAGCTGGTCTTCGGCGTCACCGTGTATGCGGTCGGCACCGTGCTGGCGGCCTTCATGGCCGGCATGGCGCTGGGCAGCCTCATATTCGGACAACTCGCCGACCGCATGCGCAGACCCCTCCTGCTACTCGTGCTTTTCGAGACGGGACTGATGCTGTACGCGCTGGCATTCCCGTCCTGGCTCCGTCTCATCATGACGCTTCTTACCGACATCATGCCGGATCCGGCCACGCCGTTTTTTGGACGGAATATCTTCCGGTTCGGGCTGGGCTTTTGCCTGTTGCTGCCTCCGGCCGCACTGGCCGGAGGCGGCCTGCCCGTTGTGGGCAAGACACTCATCCGCAGCCGCAGCCGTCTGGGCGGCCAGGTCGGAGGCCTGTACGCCGCATGCAACGCCGGGGCGTTTCTGGGATGCGTTTTGACGGGATTTTTCCTCGTCCGTATGCTCGGTGCGCGGGGCGCGACCCTCGTCGGGGCGGCGCTGAACGGCGTGAATCTCGTCCTGCTCGTTTTCTGGATTCTTCGCAAACATCCGGCGATTTCGCCTCAAGAAACCGTTGCCGCCGTCCCATATGATGGCGGCGACCATGCCGCGGGAACGCGGCGCGGGATACCGGCCTGGATCGGGGTGATCCTGGCCGCCCTGGTCTTCGAGGGATTCTGCGCCGCCGCATACGAACTCGTCTGGATGCGGATGCTCAATCATTTCTCCGCGGACAAGAGTCTGGCGCTGACGGGAACTGTATTCGCCGCCTTTCTTTTCGGTCTCTCCGCCGGGAGCCTGGCCGTCCGGAGGTGGATCGACCGAACCGGCCGTCCGCTGGCGGTCCTGGGTGTCATCGAAATGGCGATCGGGCTGGCCGGACTGGCCGTGCCGTTCGTCCTCCGGCATCTGGGAGGGCGGTTCATGCAGCTCAGGGCCGGCTATTCGGAGAACTGGTGGAATACGATCGGGGCCGAATATGCCGTTTTCTTTCTGATTCTCGCGGCGCCGGCCACGCTGATGGGCATGACCTTCCCGATATTCGGGCGGCTGCTCTGTGATTCGATCCCGCATCTGGGCGGACGGCTCGGACGGCTCGGGTTTCTGGACACGGCGGGATCCATCCTGGGCGCATTCGCGGCGGGATTTTTCCTGATTCCCGCCTTCGGGCTGATCCGGACCGGGACGGCGACGGCCGTGATCAGCCTCGCCGTCGGCGCGGCGTTGATCCTGATTCAGCCGGACCTGCGGCCCAAAACCCGGACGGCCTTCCTCATCGCTTTCTTCCTCGCGGGCACCGGACTGGCCTGCGTTCTGCCCGTTTCGTCCGCAATGACCGGGTGGCAGGGCCGCAGACCGGAAGACCGGGTGGTTTTTCATGCCGAGGGCCCCTCGGCGACCGTGACGGTGTTCGAGACGCTGGAAGGCGAACGCCGCATGGCCATCAACGGTTCGATTTCGGCCTTCGGCGAGAGCGACCTGGAGATCGACAAAATGCGGGGACTGGTTCCGGCGCTGCTTCATCCCGGCCCGAAAACGGCGCTGGCGGTCGGTCTCGGCATGGGCGTGGCCGCCCGGTCTCTCCTGACACCCGGACTCACCCGGCTCGACTGCGTCGAACTCAGCGAAACCGTCGCCCTGGCTTCCGATTCCTGTTACGGCGGGGTCAACGGCCGGGTCATGCGCGATCCGCGGTTTCATCTGATCGTCGAAGACGGCCGCAACTTTCTCCTTCTCACCCCCGACACCTATGACGTCATTTCCTCCAATTCCATCCATGCCCGGCTGAGTGGTTTTCTCTACACGCGCGAGTTCTATGCGCTCTGCAGGAGCCGTCTCAATCCCGGCGGCGTCGTATGCCAGTGGCTGACCACCAACTGGCTGACGGAAGAGGAGTTCAAGCGCCTCGTGGCCGCTTTCCTGGTGGAATTTCCCCATACCCGGCTCTGGGCGAGCGGCGTGTCGAATCTGATTCTGGTCGGATCCGAAACGCCCCTGAAGGTCGATGTCGCGCGGCTGGAATTCCTTTTCCGACACCCGGAGGTGACACCGCTTCTCACGGATCCGTTGCTCATGGATCCGCTGGACGAACTGCCGCGTTTTCTGTCCCGTTTTGTCTGCGCGGAAGACGCCCTTCGGGATTATGTCCGGGGAACGCCGCCCGAGACGGACGACCGGACGGCCGCGGAATTCAGCCGGGTGGTGAAACCGGCCTGCAATCCGGCGATTATCGGGGCGCTCGCCGCGATGAAGACCGACATCGGCCCGTGGCTGATCGTCGAGGACGGCGCGGACCGGGACGGATTTCGGCGGGACATCCTCGCCTCCGCCGCAGCGGAAAAAGCCTGCATGGAGGGCATCCTGGCGTTCAACTATCTGGACGACCGGGAAAGGGGTGCGGGTCTCCTGAACGAGGCGGTGAAACGGGACAGCCTCTCTTTCCGTTACCGCGACCTGCTTTCCAGTTTTTACCGGTTCGACGGACGACCGGATGACGCGATCGGGACGCTCCTGCCCCTCATGTCCGTCCGGCCCGGGGATATCCGGCTCCTTCGCCGTCTGGGCATGCTCTATCTCGAAAACGGAGAGACGGACCGTGCCGTTCAAATGTTAACCTTTCCGGCGGACCGGGGGGACGTGCTGAGCCTGTATTTTCTCGGGCTGGCCTGGATGCAGGCCGGCCGGCCGGACCGGGCGCTCGACCGGATGTCCCGCGTGGTCTCGCACCGGCCCGAATTCCTGGACGCCCGGATGCAGCTCGGACTCCTCCTGACCGTATTCGGCCGGTACGGGGAAGCGGCCGTCCATCTGCAGTACTGCCGGGATCGGGGTTACGGGACGGAAGAGATTCGCCGGATCGCGGCGCAATTCCCGGAACTCCGGATCCGGTGAGTCGCGAAAGGGGGGAGATTCCGGTCTTCCGGATCGGAAGGATGGTCGTGGACAAATATCTTTTATCATAGGAATGGATGAGGTCATATGGCGCCTGAAACCCTGAAAAACCTGCGTGACGAACTCCGCCGCGAATTGACGGAAAACATCCTGCCTTTCTGGATGGAGAAGACCCTGGACGAGACAAACGGCGGATTCATCGGCGAGATGTCGAACGACCTGACGGTCAAACCGGACGCGCCGAAAAGCCTCGTGGTGACCACGCGCATCCTGTGGACCTTTTCCGCGGCCGCGCGCATCCTCCGGGACGGCCGGTATCTCGGGATGGCGGAACGCGCACTGGATTTTCTGAAGACCCGTTTCGCGGATCCCGAATACGGCGGGTATTTCTGGTGGCTGGATTCCAGAGGTGAGCCGCTCGAGACGGACAAGAAAATCTACGGCCAGGTGTTCACGGTGTACGCCCTAGCCCAACATCATCGGACGACGGGACGGAAAGAGAGCCTGGACGCGGCGCGATCCCTGTCCGGTCTGATCGAAGAAAAGGCGCTGGACCGGGAAGGCGTCGGATATCACGATTTCTGCGGCCGGGACTGGTCTTTATTGGGAAATTTCGCCCTAGGCGATGGGGAGATCCCGGCGGAGAAGACCATGAACACGCATCTTCACGTACTCGAGGCCTACACGAACCTCTATCGGGTCTCCCCCTCGGAGAAGCTGGCCCGCCGGCTGAGGATGCTGATCGAAATCCATCTGGACCGCATCCTCGATGTCCGGACCGGCCACCTGAACCTGTTTTTCGATCGGGAGTGGAAGGCCTTGACGGACGAGGTTTCCTACGGCCATGACATCGAGGGATCCTGGCTCCTGTGCGAAGCCGCGGATCTCCTCGGGGATCCGGGCCTTTCGGACCGCGCGCGCGACACCGCCGTACGGATGGCCGGGGCCGTGCTCGCCGACGGCGTCGATCCGGACGGCGGGATGATCTATCATGCGAACCCGCGCGGCGTGGTCGATCCGAACAAGCACTGGTGGCCGCAGGCCGAGGCGGTCGTGGGCTTCCTGAACGCATGGCAGATCGGCGGCGATCCCAGATTCCTGGACGCCTCCCTGAATGCGTGGCGTTTCATCCAAAAGAAGCTCATCGACCGGCGCCACGGCGAATGGTTCTGGTCTGTGACCCGGGACGGCCGGGTCAATGCGCATGAACCCAAGGTCTCGCCCTGGAAATGTCCCTATCACAACGGACGGATGTGCATGGAGGTGATCGAACGGGTGGATCGGCTGGAAAAAGAGGGATAGAAGATGATTCCGATGGGGAGGGATCTCTCGAATCCCCATAAATTGAGGAAAGATTCAGAAAGGTGGAGTCAAAAAGATCCTTCGGATCGGGGGGAACCATGAACCGGAAAACGTTCTTCAAAAATTTCGTTCACGGCGGGGTATGGGCCGCCCTTCCGGGCGGATGGAACATACCCGTTTCATTCGCGCAAGACGGCGGAGATGCGTCTTCGCCGTCCAGGGACGACCGGTTCCTCCACCGTTGGATCGGGTCGCTGCTGGAGAACTTCAGGAAAATGAAAAACCCCGAGGAAGCCGTTTCTCTGCTCGAATCGTGCGGGCGGGACTGCGCCAAACGCGGATCCATTCAAATGGCGCATGAGGCCGGAGAAAATGTGGATAACTTGTTGAAGGCGCTCGAAACCCATCTCGGGGCAGGAAACGCGGTGCGTGACGGGGATCGGATCACCCTCCGGTATCCGGAATGCTATTGTCCGCTCGTTTCGGGCATGCCGCCGCAGAAAGACAGCGCCTGGTGCGATTGCTCGCGCGGCTGGCTGCTCGAGATGTTCGAAACGGTGACCGGAGAAGCCGTCCAGGTCCGGCTGGAACAATCCATTCTGCGCGGGGATCCGCAATGCCGTTTCACGATCCGGATCCCGCCCGGGTCGGTGCCGTGAAGAGATAAGCTCAATATTTTGAAAGAAATAGGAATAGAATTGTCCGCCCGGCCGATGGGATGATCTCCCGAAAGGAAGCGCCATGAAAACCTTTGCCGTCTATCTCGGCACCTGTTCCGCATATGACCCCACGGGAATCGCCGGACTCATCCGGCGGGCGCTTGAGGTTATCCCGCTTTCAAGACCCATGACCGGCCGGATTGTCGTCAAGCCCAATCTCGTGATGGCGCATCCGAAAATCGCGACCGAAAGCTTTACGCGAAAAGAGGTTATCGAGGGAATTCTCCGGACCGTCGCCGAAAAAGGCGCGGCCGTGGAATGTGTACAACTTGTGGAAAAGTCCGGCCTGGGCGTGACGACCGCCTCGATGTTCCGGTGGGCCGGATACAACACCCTGGCGCGGGAATACGGCGTCCGGCTGTGGGCGATGGAAGAAAATCCGCGCGTCCGGGTGGTGCTGGAAAACGGCAGAATCCACCGCCATGTTTCCGTGGCACGGCCCATGGCCGAACGGGATTTCCTGATCTTCGCGCCGAAACTCAAGACCAACGTGCTGACCCAGGGATTTTCCGGCGCCCTGAAACTGAATGTCGGCACCATCGATTCCCGGGAGCGGCTCCATCATCATGACCGCGACCTGCCGGTCAAGATCGTGGACCTGCTCGGGGCCGCAGATCCGGATCTGATCGTGACGGACGGGATCCGCTTCGCATTCGGCGGCAATCAGATGACCCAGGGCGGAACGGATCTCGGCGTCGTGATCGTGGCGAACGACGCCGTGGCCCACGACATGGTCGCGGCCCGCCTCCTCAACCTCGACCCGCTCCGGATCGACCACATCCGCGAAGCCGTGGACCGCGGCTACGGCCCGGCCCGCCCGGAGCAAATCCGGATCCTGGGCGACTATCCGGTCGAACGGGCGCAGGCCGTCACCTCCCGCCTCGATTTCGGATACATGCCGGTCGAAAAATTCCCCTGTAACTTCCGGATCCGAAGCGGCACGCCGTACTGCACCGGAGGCTGCCAGGGCATTTTCCTCGACTGGCTGCACATGATCCGGGACCGCAAACCGGGCGTCCTCGGACGCTTCCCCCGGATCCCGGTGCTGATCGGCAAGGTGACGGACCGGGTCGAAGCGAAGAGGATCCTTTTGGTCGGAGACTGTGCGGCGGCCTCGCCGGACCTCCGCGCCGGGCGCATCGTCCGGATCCCGGGCTGCCCGCCGACCCACAAGCGGATCATTTTGTCGATGATGCTGCGATTTTTCCTCATCGCCCCGCTGGTGCGTCCTTCCCTGATCTGGGACGGCTTCGTCCTCTATCCGGTCAAATGGCTCAAAGGCCGGCTCGTGAATCTTAAATTCCGTCCTTCCCGGTGGTTTCCAATTCCTGATTCGGGAGAGTGACCCATGCGCATCGAATCCGAACGGCTCGTTTCCCTCAACCCCGCGACGCTCGAACCCGTCGGCAGCGTCGCGCTCACCGATCCGGCGGACCTTCCGGGACGGGTCCGGCAAGCCCGATCCGCCTTTCCCGCCTGGCGAGAGGCGGGACTGGACGCCCGAATCCGGATCATCCGGCGTGCGGAGGAATTGCTCTGCGCTCAGGCGGAGGAGATCGCACGGCTGATCACCCTCGAAATGGGACGCCCCTTCGCCGAAGCATTCACGACGGAAGTCGAGGCGTCCATCGACCTGCTCTATTATTACTGGAAGCATGCCCACAAATTCCTGCGCGACCGCCGCGTCCCGCTCCACAGCGTCTTTTTCAAGACCCGGAAAAGCTTCATCCACTTCCAGGCTCTCGGCGTCGTGGCCAACATCACGCCCTGGAACTGGCCGCTGCTCATCCCCCTCGGCGTCATCGTGCCGGCGCTGTTGGCGGGGAACGCCGTACTCTTCAAACCCTCCGAATACACGCCGCTCGTGGGCGAGAAAATCCGGGAGGTTTTCATCCGGGCGGGCGTGCCGGAGGACATCCTGATCAACGTGCACGGCGGGGCGGAGGCGGGCCGGGCCGCGTCCGCCTCCGGCGTCGAAAAGGTCTTTTTTACCGGCAGCACGGCCGTCGGTCAGGCGGTCATGGCGCAGGCGGCCGCGTTGCTGACCAAAGTGGTCCTGGAACTGGGCGGAAACGACCCGGCCGTGGTCTTGGACGACGCGGACGTCGAGATCGCCTCGAGCGGCATCCTCTGGGGCGGATTCAACAACTGCGGCCAGAACTGCAACGCCGTCGAACGGGTCTTCGTCCATCGGCGGATATACGACCGGTTCGTCTCCCGCCTCGTGGAGAAATCCGGCTGCCTCCGCATCGGCGACGGCATGGATTCCGGCACGGATATCGGCCCGCTCGCCACCGGGGCGCAGCGAGATAAAATAAACCGTATCGTCCGGGCCGCACGGAATTCGGGCATGGACATCCTGGCAGGAGGAAATACGCTTCCGGACAAAAAGGGCAATTTCTTCACCCCGACACTCATCACCTGCGAAGGAAATGGAGACGTCATACCGGACGAGGAGGTGTTCGGGCCGATCCTCTACCTCAAGCCCGTACGCGACGACGACGAGGCGGTCCGCCTGGCCAACGCATCTCAGTTCGGCCTGGCCGCCTCGGTCTGGACGTCAAACCTCCGTCGGGGCGAGCGGATCGCGCGCCAACTCGAATCGGGGACGGTGATGATCAACGATGCCGTAGTCTCGTTCGGCATGACCGAGGCCGGATGGACCGGCATCAAGAAAAGCGGCGTCGGCTGGATGCACGGCGAAAAGGGGCTGGATGAGATGGTCAACATGCAGTATATCAATGCCGATCCCCTGTTCCACACGCAGAAAATGTGGTGGTTTCCCTATTCGGAGAAAATGGTGGCGGCGATCCGGGCCGGACTGGTTTTCCTGTTTTCCCGGAACATCCTCAAGCAGGCCGCCGCCGTGCCGGCCGTGCTGAAGCATTTCACGGGTTATCTGGTGCTGAACCGGCCTAAACGGGACAAGTTGTAGCGGGCCGGGAGGTGCGGATGAAAAGATCCCGGATAAACGGCTGACTAAAAATTTCCCGAAAAGGTCTCCGCGTTCCCCGAAGGAATGGAATACGTACGTTCTGTTGAATGCTTGGTTGATTGAGGCAGCATCCGACAGCCATTCCTTCCCGGTACCGTAGCGTGTGGTGCCGGCCGTGAACGCTCCGACCTTTTCCGGACGGAGATTTTTTGAAGGCCGCATGGGGGAAACCGAGAAAAAATGTCTTTGAAAACCACCTTCTATTATTTATCTTTTTTTAATCTTCTTGACAACGATGTTTTATGACGAGAACCGGTTTGTGTTTAAATGAGAGCCCCTATGAAGCTCCTGATTTTTGTCCTGAACAAAGAAGAACTCCTTGAAGAAGTCCTCGCCGCCTATGTCGAAGCCGGAATCACAGGCGCAACGATTCTGGATTCAGAGGGGATGGGACGGTTTCTGACCTATGAAGTGCCTCTTTTCGCGGATTTCAAGGATTTCATGAAGGGAAACAAACCGTATAACAAAACCATTTTCTCGGTAATCAGGAATGAAAAAACAATTCCCCGCCTGGAAAAACTTCTGGATCAAATATGTGGCGGTCTGGATGAACCGGGGACCGGAATTCTTTTTACCCTGCCGGTTGATTACGCCAGAGGATTGGTGGTTCCCGAAGAGGAGGATGCGTGTGATTAAGCTGTCTGAAATTCTCGATCCCCGTCACATCAGGCTTTCGATGAAGGCTCACAAAAAAAAGGATGCGATAGAGGAACTGGTAACCATACTTCACGAATCGGGCAAGATCGGCGAGGTCCAAACCCTGGTCAAAGAACTCCTCGAGAGAGAAAAAATGGCCTCCACAGGCATCGGGGAAGGCATCGCCATTCCTCATAAGCTGATCCCGGGTCTGAACGACACGTTGATGGTATTCGGAAGAAAAAAAGAGGGTGTCAACTTTGATTCCCTGGACAACAAGCCGGCAACCCTGTTTTTTCTGATCCTGGGACCCGAGGGCCACAACGTCGATCATCTCCGCCTTTTGAGCAAACTGGCGAGGATTCTGCGTGACCCCCGTTTCAGAGAGACCCTTCAGGATGCCGGGCGTCCGGAGGATATCATTTCCGCGATCAGAAAACAGGAAGAAGAATGAATGTTATTACAAAATGGCGTTTCGTCCGGATTCTTCTCACCACGGGTTCCCTCTTCATCGGATGGATTCTTTTTTCCGGCAATTTTGTTCCGGCTTCTCTTATAATCGGATTATGCTTTTCTTTTGCCGTCGCCGTCCTGACTTACGGCATCTTCATCGATGAAAAAGAGGCGGACCGGAAGGGACTTCTCCCGAGGTTTCATATCCTTTTTTTTTATTTGATTTATCTGCTGATCAAGATGTACCTGGCCAGCTTCAAAGTGCTATTCAATGTCGTTCGCGGGCATATCAATCCCCGGGTGGTTCATTTCCGGACAAAACTGAAATCGGATCTGGCGAGGGTGATTCTCACGAATTCCATCACCCTGACGCCCGGCACCATTACCCTTTCGATAGACGATGATCATCTGGTGGTGCACTGGCTTGACTCTAAAACAACCCATTCAAAATACGCCGGCCTTCTCATCAAGGGGACAATGGAAAAGATGCTGAAAAGGACTTTCATATGACCCTGGATCTGGCCTTCGATCTGGTGGTTTTCCTCTTCCTCGGGTCTTCGGTGCTCAGCCTTGTCCGGGTGATCATGGGACCGACTTCCGCGGACAGGCTGATCGGATTGAATATTGTGGCGGCTCAAATTCTGGCCATTCTGGTTTTGGTTGCGGTCAAAGAGGGACTTCATGTCTATCTCGATGTGGCTCTGGTATACGACATTTTCGGTTTTGTCGGGCTTCTTGCCATTACCCGGTTTTTCGGAAAAAAAGGGGATCTCTGATGGAGTGGATCGTGTATGGATTCCTGTTTCTGGGAGTGGTTTTTAATTTAATCGGCAATCTGGGTGTGCTTATTTTTCCGGATGTGTATACCCGTCTTCAGGCCTCGTCGACCTGCACCACGACGTCGGTCATATCCGTATTCATCGCCGCCATGACAGCCGCGGGTTTATCCGCGGTAACCGGAAAAATATTTGTCATCGCCCTTTTCTTTTTTGTGTCGAGTCCTGTCGCGGCCCATATCATTGCCCGGTATGCCTGGAACAAGGAGATAATCCCCTGGAGAAGAACAGGCGGAACGGTGAAAACCGAAGAGGAGAAAAACGAATGACGGAAACCCTCCTGACACTCCATATTGTCCTCGCCCTGCTGGTTCTTTTTTCAAGAAATCTGTTAACGGCGGTTATTTTCCTGGCCGTATACAGCCTGTTCAGTTCCCTTCTTTTCTTTATTCTCCATGCTCCGGATGTGGCTTTGACCGAAGCGGCTATCGGAGCCGGGATATCGACCTTTCTCTATGTTTGGGTCATCCGGAAAACCCGTGACGGGGTTGCGTCGTGAAAAAAATCCCCCTGATTATTGTGCTGCTTGTTTTTTCGGCCGTTTTTCTTCATACACTGCGGATCGATTCTCCGGCACCCGATACGGCGAAACAATACCTTCTTGAAAAGGGTTCGGAAGAAACAGGAGCGGTAAACCTGGTGACTTCCATCTACCTCGGCTACCGGGCCTTTGACACCCTGGGAGAGACGATCATTCTGCTTGTCTCTGTGGCCGGGGTCATCTACCTGATAGGAGCAAAGGATTCAAAGGAATGAAAAAGACCGATATCCTGGATGTCATTTCGAGAAAATTGGCCCCTTTTATCCTCCTTTTCGGAATGTATCTGATTACCTATGGGCACCTGTCCCCGGGGGGAGGTTTTCAGGGAGGTGTTGTCCTGGCTTCCGGAGTGGTGCTCCTTCTGTTGTGCCAGGGGACAGACCGGGTGCAAAAACTGTTTCCCCTTCCTGTCGTCAATTCTGCAGAAGCCCTGGGATTTTTGGCCTTTCTCCTGATGGGGTTCGCAGGGGTATTGTTCGGAGGCGGCTTTCTCTCGAACTTTCTGCCGGTTGGAAAGGCCGGAGAAGTCCCCGGTGCCGGATTTATTCTGATTTTAAATCTCGTAGTCGGCCTCAAGGTGGGTGCCGGAATCACCCTCATCTGCTTCTACCTCTTTAAGGAATAGTCATGATCAACAGCTGCCTGATTGTCGGGATTTTTCTGGTCGGCGTCTGCGGACTGGTCCTGTGCGGAAACCTGATAAAAAAGGTAATCGCCATGAATATAGTCAACTCTTCCATCGTCATACTCTTTATCTATCTCGGCTCCCTTTCAGGAGAGGAGGCTCCGATTCTTCTGGAAAAAACCGGCCCTGTCGTAGACCCTGTTCCGCAGGCCCTGATGCTTACGGCCATCGTCGTGGGAATTTGCCTGACCGCACTGGCCCTGTCTTTTGTTTACAGGCTCTTCAGAAAATATGGAACCCTGAACATCCATGAGATAGAAAAAAAGGCGCGGGAAGATGCCCGATAGCTGGATCGTCTTCTTTTTTGTAATACCCCTTGCCGGGGCTTTTTTCGCCTTTATCGAGAAAATCCGGCCCACCGTGAAGACAGCCCGGCCCGCCGTGATCCTGGTTTTCATCGTCTGTCTCCTGCTTCTTTTGATGTCCGCCAAAGGCATATTCCGGGGGGAGACATATGAAGTCTTCGTAGGCGGCTGGACGGAGATTGTCGGCATATCTCTGCATCTGGACGGTCTTGCCTGGGCGGGACTGCTGACGATGTATATCGTCTGCGCCCTGATTACAGGCTTCGCCGTTTCGGCAAAGCATTACGACGCCTCCTTTTATTTCTTTTTTCTGATTCTCCTGTCCGGCATGGCGGGCGTCCTGCTTGCACATGATCTGTTTAACCTCTTTGTGAGTCTGGAGATTGTCGGAACGGCC
>DSAP01000029.1 GCA_011046415.1 bacterium
CCGTCGAACACCACGGTCAGGCGCGCCCGGTGCAACGCGGCATAGGAGGACAGCCTCAATATGAGCCGCTCCCGCGCACCTTCCAGGTCGTTCTTCATCCCGCTCCGGATTTCCGGAATCCGGTGCATCAGATTATACCCGTCGATGAGAATATCCTTCTTCAACTTTCAACTTTCAACTTTCAACTTTCAACTTCCTCCCCCCCTCCTCTCCCACAAGCCCGCATAACCGTTCATGAAACCGGGAGACGGGAAATCCCACCACGTTGTAGTAACACCCGTCGATCCGGTCCACGAAAACGCCCGCCCCGCCCTGGATGCCGTACGCCCCCGCCTTGTCGAGCGGTTCGCCGGAATCCGCATAGCGCCGGATCTCCCAGTCCGCCAGGGCACGGAACGTGACGTCCGTGACGACGCAGTCTTTCACCGCCCGGCCGTCCGGATGCAGGATCGCGAATCCGGTGTAGACCTGATGCGTCGCGCCGGAAAGGTCCCGGAGCATGGCCGCCGCCTCATCCGGCCCGGCCGGTTTGCCGAGGATCCGGCCGTTGTGGAAGACGATCGTGTCCGCCCCCACGATCAGGGCATGGGGGAAGCCGGAACGCACCGCCTCCGCCTTCCGGACCGAAAGCGCGAGCACGTGCGGCTCGGGTTCGGGGATGCGGATATTTTCATCCACGGGACGGACATGGACCGAGAACCGGAATCCCATGCGGGACAGGATCTCCGCACGCCGCGGCGACCGTGAAGCCAGGATGATTTCATTCACAACAGCCGTCAATTCACAATCCCCGAAATAGATTTCCCGCCGAACACCGGAAAATCAATAAAAAACCCCATAAAAGAACCATTCAAGCGGCCTCCGCATCAGAACCGCTTTATAACGTGCAACATGCAACGCGTAACCCGCAACTTTTGTTATTATTCCTCCCGTACACCACACGGAATGGACATCCCGGACGTTCGGAATGCCGGTCGATCAAACCGTCGACCGCAGAACGAGCCTCACGGAAAACCCGTTTCGTTTGTTGGTGTAGCTCCGGATGACACCCGGATACTCATGCCGGTACCAAGCGCTCTGAGTCCCAAATGTCGAACCGGACCAGAAATAGGCGTGGTTGCCCAGTTGGAAGTAGCCGCCACCGGAAATATTGCGGCACCCGCCCGGAAGCGCGGAAAAACCGCTTCTGCCGAACGCCGGATCGCTCTTCAACGCTCCGGAATTCCATGATTCGGCATCGCCGGCGAGCTTGCTGCCTTCTTCGGTGCCGCGATAGCCGCCCTGATCCGCTTTTTCGCGGCTCATCCCGAGAACCATATCGAGCGCTTTCCAGTCTTCATCCGTCGGCACGCACCAGCCTTCGGGCGCGATGTTCCGGCTGTCATTCACCACATGCCGGTTGTATAAATATCCGCAGATCTCCGTGTTGCTTTCTTTTTTCTCATATACGCACCGGGCGCCGGTAGTCAGGCCTTCCCATTCTACGGGGTCCGTCACATTTGCGATCCCATCCCCGTTGCGGTATAGTGTTTCCCTTAAATTCTCGGCCAACCACCACCGGTCGCCGATTTTTACCGTCGTATACACGGTGCCGTCATTTCCCGTCATGATGCCTGCATCCGGCTCTCCAGGATCTTCCGGCCCGGCCGGGCTATTTTTGATGCAGTTGCAGTATATAAAGGCAACCATCAGCACACAAGCGTGAACGAAAAAACGCTTCATGATTCACCCGTGTTACTGTTTCCTTCCGGTTTATGGGTATAACTTGTTGCTTTCCATAAGTATCTGATCACGTTACTGATCACAGGCAACTGTCAATGCGTCCATTGCATTACTGTGTGACGACAACCAACAATGGAACAAAGCTTGCTCCTAAACGAGAACTGCCTTGAATCGGGACTTTGGCACTACAGCCCCTACTCCTCACGATGCTCCTTGTCATGGCAGACGGTGCATAATGCCTTCAGGTTCTCTTTCACGTTGGTACCGCCATTTACGTGATGTGTGATGTGGTGCAACTCTAAGTGCCGAGGATCGGATGGGTTCCATTCGTCGTGAGACCAGCCGCAAGACTCACACTTGTACCCATAACGTCTCAGCACCTCTCGACGAAAATCGTCGGGAATGCTTCGATCATGTTTCGGGCTTTGCCGGTCGGACTGCAACATGTAGACTCCGACGCCCAAGTCCGGGCGTCCGGTGGTCTTTGTTGCGATAGGCCAACCATGCTCCGTACGCAATTCGCGTACGCGCCGTGCCCACTCCGTCTTATCTCCTGCGACATAACGCAATTCCTCGTTCGTCACACCACGCCCGACGTTCGCCCGAAGATACTTCAGAATTTTATCGCGCACCGATCCGCGTTCCTTGCGAATCGTGTTCGCAACGTTCCAGCGATGCGTTGCGTCGCGATCTTCCTCGGCACTCAGAAGAACGTACTCGTTCGGTCTCATAGACATGAGTTGGTCGGGCAATTCTTCAACTTCACACATCTCCTTGATCGTGACCCCGCTCAAGATCGACCAGCCGAACTGGACACGCAATTCTCGCAAACGCCGTGCATATTCTTGAATTCCCGAGACAACGAGCAACTCGTCGCCGTTGATGATCGTACCGGGATATTGCCGGAAGTAGTATAAAATCCTGTCTCTTGCGGCCGAAGCATACTGCGCGGGAATCAGGGCTTTACCTAGGTCGCGCAGCCCCTGGAAGATAGGAACTAGGGCGAGCACCTTCGGCCGAAGCTCGCCAGATCGAAGCTCTACTTCGAAGTTCATGATCATATTCGCGACCATCTGCCGTACGGCTTCCGGGTAGGTCGGTTTTGCCTTCAGTCGTTCACCCTCCATACAGGAACCTTTCGAGCTTCCCTAAAAGTATCTCCGGCCTGCGGGTTTCGCACTGCCACACAATAAGCACTTTCCAACCCATCCGCCGCAGTTCCCTTAGGAAACGTTTATCTCTCTCAATGTTCTCATCGAGTTTCTTGTTCCAGAAGTCTATGTTCGTCGTCGGTCGCCCTGACCTTTGGCACCGCTTATGCCCGTGCCAAAAGCAACCATGCACGAAAATTATCTTTTTTTGCCGAGGCAACACAATATCCGGGTTCCCCGGCAGACCGCGGTAGTGAACACGGAAGCGAAATCCCATCCGATGAACGAATGAACGAACTAGTTTCTCCGGTTCGGTGTTGCGTCCTTTGACGCGACTCATTATCCAGCTTCGCTTCTCCTTGGAGAACACATCAGTCATATCAACGGTCTTTCATCTCCAGGAGCAAATACACCACGTCGGCCACGCGTGCCGCCAAGATAGGCGGCACGGCGTTACCAATCTGCCGAGCAATATCGATCTTCGATCCCGTGAAAACAAACTCATCCGGAAAGGACTGCAATCGCGCCGCTTCGCGGTGTGTTATGGGTCGGTGTTGCTTCGGATGAAGGTATCGCCCCTTCTCCGGCTTGAAGAACTCCGTTCGAATCGTGAAAGCGGGACGATCCCACCACAACCGGCCGAATAGATCCGTCCCGCCGCTCTTCTTGCGAATCCAACAGCCCGGTGTTAGTTCATGCGCACGTTTTTGAAGATCGAAGCGGTTCATGCCTTCTTCGGGAATCGCCTTGTATCGAGCCAAGCTCTTCGGTGTAGGCGAACGTCCGAAGTGGAGATCAAGTGGTGGGTTTACATCGCGGATCTCCGTTCCCTCCGGTTGCGGAAGATCCGCGATCGCATCGCGCACCGTGCACCACTGTGCGGTAACAGGCAGATACCCGTTATCGTCCTCTTCATGAAAGGAAATCTGTACGCCGCCCTTGCGCGGGTCGAAGTGCGTCTTTCTCGGAGGAAACACCATGGAGGGATCGAAAAACTTGCATCCGATTATGAACGCACGGCGGCGTGTCTGTGGTACGCCGTAGTCTGCCGCGCAGAGAATTTCACCCCAGCACTTAAAGCCCATCTTTTCCACCGTACCCATAAGCTCGCCGTGCTCGAAAGAGCCAAGGAGTTGGGGTACGTTCTCCATGACGAACACTTGTGCCCCGGAGCGTTCGACAATATCGAGAAACGGACGCCAGAGCTGTTTTCGCGGATCGCCTTCGCGATTCTTGTTCAGAAGACTGAAACCTTGGCACGGAGGTCCGCCTATAACGACATCGGCAGGGGGGATCTGGGTTTCCGGATCGTTGAGAATGTCTACGATGTCGCCCTGCACACAGTGGTCTCCAAAATTCTTACGATACGTACGTACGCAAGTATCGTCAAAATCGTTGGCCCATACGGAATCGAACGCATGTCCACAGATCTTTGAGAACCCGAGAGTCATTCCCCCGGCCCCTGAAAACACATCGATTAGTCGATACCGCTTGCGCTTTCGACCGAGAACACCCTCGATCCTAGCCTTGTAGACCTTCTGCTCTTCTCGGACAAGCCAATACGGATTTTTTTTGATCTCATTTACCAATTTGCGCATTTTGTCTTTCAGTCTTCTTTTATCAGGATTATTAGACTTTGGTATCTAATCATCCAACCCAGCCTTCCCGGTCGAGTTCAACCACACGCTGCAATCGGACTCTCGCTTACGCTCTGGTCCGTTGCAGCTCAATTCCTTAAACCATACTTATTACTCACGTAATAATCAGTTTACTGCTCTTATAAAATTGCCGGACAAAATCGTCAAACTTATTTGGCACTAAATAAGTTGATATACCCGGATCACTATTTCCCAACAAATCTTGATTTATAAGAAAGAATAATATTGATATTCGCAAAAAATACTCAAGTCTGCGCCACAAATCATACATATCCCTTGAATTAAAACCGGGATCCCTCGCCGAGAAGTCATTAAGTTCTTGTGAAGAAAAAAGATGTTCTCCGTGAACAATTTTTGATCGTAGCTTATAACAGTGTTTAATAAATTTGAATACGTTTTCGAAGTTATTATCTATTGAAAGGTGACCGCCGACTACCGAGGAAATCTTGTGGGACAATCTGTATACAAGTTCACCAGTGTCTACTCCTTTCAAATATAAAGATTCAAGTGCTGTAATAATATTTAAAAACTTATTAATAAACAATGGAAAGTGAAAAGAATGTCGATGGAAGAGCATTGCTCGTCGGATAGCTGGATTTATAAGATTTGGCACCTCTGGCCACAATGCAAAATATTTCCTAAAGTTAATAATCTCCCGGTTAGCAAAACTGAAAGAATCAGCAATGAAATCAGGCATGTTCCACATTAAATAGTAATTGGGCTTAACAAACATTCTTTTAGGGTGTTCATTACTTGACATTTCCCACCCAAAAAAATCAAGTCGAATTCGTCTAGCGTTTATTGACATTTTTTTAAGTATAATTTTTATATCAGTGTTAATATTAGGCATTGACATCATCCATTATTTTGGTACAACATTTACTTTCACCCCAACCATAACGCCGATCACTGAAAATGGATAAAAACCAGCAAATACAGGCAATCCGGCCCCCTCCGCCGGACAATCCGGATCACAGATTCTCCGTGTCCAGAATCACCGTCACCGGCCCATCATTATAAATTTCCACTTGCATCATCGCGGCGAACTTCCCGGTTTCGGTAGGGATGCCTTTCTCCCGAAGACATCGGACGAACCGTTCATACAGCGGCTCTGCAATCTCCGGCCGCGCGGCCTTCGTGAAATCCGGTCGCCGACCCCGGCGGCAGTCTCCGTACAGCGTGAACTGGGAGACCACGAGCGCCTCGCCCCGGACGTCGATCAGGGACCGGTCGAACCGGCCCGCCTCGTTCTCGAATATCCGCAGGTGAACGATCTTGTCCGCCAGCCGCAGGACCTCCGCCTCCGTGTCGCCGGACGCGACGCCGAGCAGCACCACGATCCCCTTTTCGATCCGGCCCGTGATCTCTCCTTCGACCGTCACCGAGGCCCGGCTCACCCGCTGAATCACCGCCCGCATGTCACCTCACGTATACCGCGACCAATCCCACGAACATATTCAATTTCATCAGAAACGCGAGCCGTCCCAGATTCTTCGTTTCCCGGTTCCGCCACATGGAGAACAGGACATACACGAGGAACCCGTCCACGCCGATCAGGACGACCAGGAAATACCGGATCGAAAACAGGCCGGACAGATACGGCCAGGACGTCGCCAGGATCAACAGCCCGATCACCCCGGACGCGACGGCCAGGGCTGTCGGGATTCCGTACCGGATCGGCAGCGTGACCACGCCGTCCTTCCGGTCTCCTTCCACATCCTCGGCGTCCTTGATGATTTCCCGGGCGAGATGATACAGGAACGAAAACACCCCCACGATCAGCGCCTCGCGCGTGCGTCCGACCGCCAGGCCGCCGTACACGAACGCCAGGCCCGTGATGAAGGCGACCGTGAGATTGCCCCAGAGCACCGTCCTCTTGAGCCGCCGGCTGTAGGCGTAAAGCGCAACGGAGGACAACAGGGCGATCGTAAAACCGGGCAGATGGATGAACAGGCTGACCGCGATGCCGGACAGGAAAAGCAACAACGCGAATCCATACGCCCGGCGCGGACCGACCAGCCCCGCAGGCAATGGACGTTTGGGTTTGTTGACGCGGTCGATTTCGAGGTCGAAATAGTCGTTGATGGCGTTCGCCCCGCCCGTGATCAGCGTACCCGAGAGACAGGCGAGCAGCAATTTGGACAACGGCTGAATCGTGCCCGTGATGAAACCGCCGATAAAAATGGACAGGAACGCGATCAGGCTGTTGATCGGCCGCGTCAGGAAAAAATAACCTGTTATTCGATTGGGCATGAGACAATATAAAAAATGATCCGCCAAATTGCAATCGGAGTTCCCCGCTTCGGTGCAACATCCTTGCCGTTTGTCAGCAGACCAAAAAACAGATCGCCACAGGGCTGTGCCCCGATGGATTCGGACGCCGGGGCAGAAACCCCGGCGACATCCGTTATCCGGAAAAATATCTTGATATTTCCACAAAACCTTTTTATTTTATTGTACAATTGTACTACAGACAGGGCCATACAACATGAAGATGGTTATTGATACATCCGCGATCATTTCCGTGATTACAAATGAAGCGCACAAGGATGCCCTGATTGATATAACAAAAAACGCATTCCTGATTACCCCAGAGTCGATGCATGCCGAAATCGGCAATGCTTTCTCGGCCATGTTGAGAAGGAAAAGGATTTCCATTGACATGGCGTTGAAGGCGATCCGTTCGTATGAAAAGATCCCCATTCAATTCGACTCTATCGATCTTGAGAATTCCCTGCGTATCGCCGGGCAATTGAATATCTATGCATACGATGCCTATTTCATCGATTGCGCGGAGAGAAATCGATCTCCGCTTTTGTCCATTGATGAAGGGTTGATTGGCGCGGCAAAAGAATACGGCCTTCAAATCATTGAGGTGTAAAATGACCACCTATACCTATTCAAAAGCGAGGCAGAATTTTTCGAATATTCTGGAAATGGCGCAAAAAAAAGGAGAAATCTTCATCAGGCGCAAGGACGGTTCGCTTTTCGTTCTCAAACCATACTGCAAATCAGGTTCTCCCCTCGATGTGCCCGGTGTGGATATTTCCATCACCCGGGAGGAAATAACCGGGTATCTGAAAGAAGCAAGAGAACGTTGACGTTTTCAGAAGGACCTTTCCTGATCACAGCTGCTCGATCGCGTATCCCTCCTCCCCGAGCATCCGGATCAGGCCGTGCTCGCCGAACAGATGGGCCGCGCCCACCACGACGAGACAGTTTTCATCCCGCCTGAGACAGCGGAGGATGTGCGGCATCCAGTCCGCGTTCCGCCGGACGATCAGCCGGTCATGGATCTCCGGGGACGCATCAAAAGCGTCCATAAGCAGCGCGGACAGCGACTCGACATCCCCTTCCCGCCAGGCGCGGATGAGCCCTCCGATCTGCGTATCGATCAGGTCCATTTCTTTCAGGGTATGCAGGACGAACCCATCGGGATCGCCGGACGCGAGCGAATCGAACAGCGCGATCTGAAAACCCACGGTCTCCAGGCCGAGCAGGATCTTCCCGGCCTCCCTCGCCTTGCGGAAAAAAAACCGGTCGACGCCGTGTTCGGGGGAAAGCCCCGCCTCCTGCATCCTGGCAAACGTCAGCAGGACGCCCGCCATCCAGGGTTTCATCTTCTGGACGAAATCGAGGTGAAAGCCGACCTCCTGCGCCTTCACGTCGAGCAGGGCGTATACCGTGTCGTGCAGGACGGACTTCAGGGTCACGCCTTCCGGAAGCATGCCCGCCCGCATCATGCGGATCTGGGCGGAAGGATGTTCGGCGCTGTCCGGATGGATCTCGAACACGATCCGGCTTGCATCCTCGAAGGCCCGCTCCATCGCGTCGGGCAGGGGATAATCCGCCTCGCGCAGCAGGTGAACCGATCCGAGCAAATAGACCGTATTCGTCTCGGATGCGATCTTCCACAGGCAGGTCCGGGCGGCGAGCGGCGTTCCGCATAGCAGGAGCAGCCAAACCACGGGGCGGATCCCGCGAAGGCAGGACATTCTCTTCATGTTGCATCCTCATTCATGATGGATTTCGGTCGACATGGACAATGTAAAGAAACCCGTCCCTTTTTGAAAGAAAAAACATACGCCGCTTTTCCGGGACATCGCCTTTCCGATCCGGCATACATAACGCCTTTTTCGTTGACTTTTCTGCCTTCATCGCATACATTGTCAGGACCGGATTGGAAGGAATGCGTGACGGACTCAAAACGCACCGCGGCCCGCGAGACCGCGCGCCAATATCTTGAGAAAGACGATCCGCTCGGCTGGTTCGAGGCGCTCTACCGCATGGGCCGGAAGGATCCCTCCCTGATCCCCTGGGCGGATTTCCGCGCAAACCCGAATCTGGTCCGGTGGCTGGACGACCGGGCCGTCCCGGACCCGGGCCGGACGGCCCTGAAAATCGGCTGCGGGCTGGGAGACGACGCCGAGGAACTGGCCGCGCGGGGATTCACCACCACGGCATTCGACATCTCCCCTACGGCCATCGACGGGTGCCGGGTCCGCTTCCCCGGATCGCGGGTCCGTTATGTCACGGCGAATCTCTTCGCCGCCCCGTCGGAATGGAACCGGGCGTTCGACCTGGTCGTCGAATCCTACACCCTGCAGGTCCTGCCCGACGCGTTGCGCGCCCGGGCCGTGAAACACATCGCGGACTTCGCGGCCTCCCGGGGAACACTGCTCGTCATCACGCGGGCCAGGGACTCCGGGGATCACGAGGGCGGGATGCCCTGGCCGCTGACACGCGGCGAGCTGGATTTATTCCGGCATCACGGCCTCACGGAGGTGAATTTCGAGGATTTCACGGACACCCTCGAAACGCCCCCGGTCCGGCGCTTTCTCGCGGAATACCTTCGACAAGGACCGCGCACCCCGGACCCCCCGAACACGTGAAGACTTTTCACGAAGCCCTTCCGGAAACCGGGAACGGGAAAAACCGTTTGACTCACAGACAGGATGTCATGAAACGACTCATCCTCCTCCGCCACGCCAAATCGGGCTGGAATGACCCCGGGATGCGGGATTTCGACCGTCCGCTCAGCGAGCGCGGGGAACGGGACGCGCCGGCGATCGGCGCGCGCCTCCGGGAACGCGGTATTTTCCCCGACCGGATCGTCTCGAGCCCGGCCGTCCGCGCGGCCCGGACCGCGGAACTCATCGCCGATGCGATGAATTATCAAAGGGAACGCATCGTATGGAAAGGCGAAATCTATGAAGCCTCGGCAGGCGATCTTCTCCGCTGCATCAGGAGTATGGACGAAGCGGACGAACGGATTTTACTGATCGGACACAACCCCGGCATAAGCGACGTCGCGCGCCGCCTGACCGGTACGGGTTTCGGAGACCTGCCGACATGCGCGGCGGTCGGCATCGATCTGAATGTTCCGGCCTGGGCGGAAGCGGGCGACACCGTCGGAAAAATTACATTCCATGAGCATCCGGCCCGGTTGCCCGCCCTGCGGGTCTCGGCGGACACGTTTGCCGGCGATCACCCCATCGGAAAAGGAAGCGAACGAACCCATGATCCCTGACAGATTCCGGCTTGCGTGTCCCGCCCTCATCCTCGCCCTCGCGGGTTTCCGCTGCGTCGCCGTGAACGAGATACAAAAATCCTTCGGTTCGGGGGATTACAGCAAGACCCTCGCGCTCGCCCGGCAGGCGGTGGCCGCGGATTCGTCCGATGCCGGCGCCTGGATGTGGATGGCCAGGGCCCATGAAAAATCCGGGAATCCGGACAGCGCGTCCGCAGCCCTCGGCCGGGCGCTCGCCGTCCGGACGCCGGACGCGGCGTTCACCCGGGAAGCCTTCCGCCTGTATCTGGCGATCGGAGACCGGTTCCGAAAAATCGGGGAGGAACGGACGGCGCGTCTCCGGTATGAAAAGGCGGACTCGCTTCGTCCTCTGTCCGTGGATGTGCTCGTCCGCCTGGCCGGGCTGGATGAAAGCCAGGGCCGCCTGAAAGAAGCGGTGAGCCGGTATGAAACCCTGATCGAGCTCGCTCCCGATCCGACGCCCTACATCCCGAAGGTAAACCTGCTCGAGAGCCGGATTCGTTCCGCGGACGAATCGTTCGGAGAAGGGATGGACGCCTTCCGGGCGGAGAATTATGAACGGGCCGTATCTCATTTCTCCAGGTCTATCGAAGCCTGGCCCGCGCAACCCGGAGCGGCCTATTATTTCCATCTTTCCGAAGGAATCCGGGATTACCGGATCGCCACGCCGGACGCGCGCCGGGCCGGAAGGG
Organism: bacterium; assembly: GCA_011046415.1. Lineage (GTDB taxonomy): Bacteria > Zhuqueibacterota > QNDG01 > QNDG01 > JABMRT01 > DSAP01. The sequence goes on from DSAP01000029.1 coordinate 10,775, forward strand.
AAGCCCTCCGCAAGGCCGCGGAAGCGGATACCCGGGCCGCCGAACCCCATTTCTGGATCGCCCGGCTGTGGGAGATGGAAAATAAACACGCCCTGCTCGGAAACGCGATCGACGCGTACGAGACTGCACTCAGGCTGGAACCCGACGGCCCGCTCGCGGGCCGGTCCGCGGAGAAAATCGGGGAGCTGAAGCGGCGAAAGGAAAGAATGGACGATTTCTGGAACCGGGGCAGGCCATAAAAACAAAGCCCCGCATGAAACAGTGACAAAATGGATTATCTCAATCGACGATTGCGGAATCCGGCATAGCAGCCGTGAACCGGACCGCCGGGTAATTGTCAAGGAAAAAAAACAGATGACGAAAAGCGCGTATCGGCTTCGCCTGATTCTCGGTTTGCTGGTCTCCTTCAACATCTGGATCCCCTTCGCATCCGCGCATGGACTCTGTATCAATGAAATCATGGCGTCGAATGCGACGACGATCTGGGATGAAGACGGGGATGCCTCCGATTGGATCGAAATCTATCATGCCGGCAATGAACCCCTGAATCTGCGGGGATACGGACTCTCGGACGACCGCGACCGGCCGTTTCGATGGGTGTTTCCGGACATCTTCATCAGGCCGGGGGAATTCCTTCTGCTCTGGGCCTCGGGCAAAGACCGTACCGATCCCGGCGGTCCGCTGCACGCCAATTTCAGTATGGCCTCGGCCGGAGAAGTGCTCATCCTGACCGCGCCGGATCGTTCCGAAACCGACGCGGTTTCCCCGGTTGGAATACCGACCGGCATCAGCCTCGGCAGACAGCCCGACGGGAGCGAAGGCTGGTTCTTCTTCCGCGAACCGACGCCCGGCGCCCCGAACGTCACCGAAGCATACCGGGAAGTCCTGGAGCCGGTCACGTTTTCCCCGCCGGGAGGGTTCTATGACACCCCTTTGTTCCAGGTGGCGTTGCATCATCCGGACCCCGGGGTGACCATCCTGTACACGATCGACGGCTCCGAACCGCATCCGGACAATCTGGATGGGAAGACATATCAATATAAAAACAGATACCGGCGGAACGCCTTCGATACGGACGGCACGTTTTCAAATATCGCGTACAGGACGGATGTCTATGAGGGCCCGATCGGGATCCGGGACCGGACGATCGATCCGAACCGTGTCAGCCGGCGCATGGCGACGTACGATAATTCCACGGCGCCTTTCTATTTTCCCTCCAACCCGGTGTTCAAGGGGACCGTGATCCGCGCGATGGCCGTGAAGGAAGGCACGATCCCGGCCCGGACCGTGACGCATACCTATTTTGTCACGCCGCAATCCCGGGCACGCTACAGCCATCCGGTCGTCTCCATCGTGATGCAGGAAGCGGATCTCTTCGATTATGAGGCCGGCATCTATGTCCCCGGAATGGTCTATGATGAATGGCGGTCGTCCAACTGGGGATCACCGGACGGCAGCACCCCCGCGAACTACAACCGGCGCGGCGTCGAATGGGAACGCCGGGCTTCCTTCGAAATTTTCGAAGAAGGGACGGCCTTCGCCGCCGTCAGACAGGATATCGGCGTACGCACCCACGGCGGCTGGAGCCGTTCCGATCCCATGAAATCCCTCCGGCTCTACGCGCGCAACGAATACGGGGAAAGCCGGTTCTTTCACAACATATTCCCCGGTCTCCCCTACGGCGAATACAACCGGCTCCTGCTCAGGAATTCGGGGAATGACCGGCAATATACGCTGTTCCGGGATGCCGCGATCCAGCGGGTCGTCGGGCATATGAACTTCGATGTGCAGGCATACCGGCCCGCGGTCGTATTCCTCAACGGGGAGTACTGGGGCATCCACAATTTCAGGGAACGGTTCGACCGTCACTATCTCGCCCGGGTGTACGGCGTCGATCCGGACCGGGTGGATCTCCTCGAAGGAAACGCCTCGGTAAAAGAGGGAAGCAACCGGCATTACGAAGAAACGATCCGGTACATCGAGGAAAACAGACTGGCGGACGAGGAACACTACGCATACATCCGGACGCGTATCGACATCGACAACTTCATGGATTATCAGATCGCGCAGATCTATTCGGGTAACACCGACTGGCCCGGCAACAACATCGACTTCTGGAGATATCAGACCGACGATTATCAACCCGACGCACCATCCGGTCACGACGGACGATGGCGGTGGCTGATGTACGATACCGATTTCGGGTTCGGACTGTACGGAAGGAATCCGAACGTCAACAACATCGCCTCGGCAACCGCACCGAACGGCCCCTCCTGGCCGAATCCTCCCTGGTCGACCCTGTTGTTGCGCCGGTTCCTGGAAAACGAGTCGTTCCGGCATGCATTCATCAACCGGTTCGCGGATCAGCTGAACACCGCGTTTCACCCCGACCGCGTCCATGCCGTCATCCGGGACATGGCGGACGTGCTGCGCCCCGGGATCGCCGAACACATCGCGCGGTGGAAACAGCCGGGATCCGAGAATGACTGGGACAACCAGATCGATGTGATGCTCCAATACACATCGGACCGCCCCGGGTTTGTCAGGGAACATATCCGCAGGATGTTCAACATCAGGGGTCTGGTCGATCTGACGGTCGATATCGCCGATCCGTCCATGGGGAAGATCCGTGTCAACACCCTGGAAATCGGTCCGTCCACTCCGGGCATCGGGCCGCACCCGTTCCCGTGGACAGGAACCTACTTCCAGAATATTCCGGTGACCCTTGAGGCCAGGCCGTTCGCCGGATATGTGTTCTCGCATTGGGAAGGCCTGCCCGTCCCGACGCCTTCACCCGGGATCGCGTTGCGACTGACGGATGCGACAACCGTCACCGCGGTGTTCGAACCCTGCGATAACAGCGGACTTCTTCCCCGGCCCTTTCATCTCGGGGACGGGAGTTATGTCTTCGAAGCGTGGTCCGCCGACCGGCCCGCCGGCACTTATCCCGGTCACATGGTTTTTGTCTATATGGATCGGGAGGATCCGGGCCCCGATGCGGACATCGCCGGGTTGACCGGGGGCGCATACAATCTGGATGCACGGACGCGCATCAACGGCCTGGATGAAAACGGTTTCGCGTTCATCAACACCAGCGGCGAAACGGACAATCCGGGCTATCCCCACACGCGTCTCGGCGGCGCCGTGGTCGCCCTGGATACGCGGGGCAGGAAAGAGATCGACGTGACGTGGGAAGGCATGACCGTCCGGCCGAATTCACGGGCATACAACATCCGGCTCCAGTACCGTCTCGGCAACGAGGATCCTTTCAGGGATGTGACGGGACCGGACGGAAAGCCCGTGGAATACAAGCGAAACGGGACCGCCGGCCACCGGGAGCAAATCGGGCCCGTCCGGCTGCCGCGGGAAGCCGACAACAAAGCCTGCGTGCAGCTTCTGTGGCGCTATTACTACACGGGCGTTCAGCTCGACAGCGAGAGCGGACAACGGTCTCAGATGGGCGTGTCGCGTATCGTCATCGACGCAAAGGGAGAGGTCTCTTCCGTCTCCGGCCGGGACGGCGGGACGATTCCCGGGCGGTTTGTGCTCTATCCGAACCATCCCAACCCCTTCAATCCGTCCACGCGGATCCGGTTCGAATTGCCGGAGGAAACCGATGTTTGGCTGACCGTCCATGATGTCACGGGGAGACGGGTCGTCACGCTGATCGACGGACGTCTGGGGGCGGGCGGACATACCGTGACCTTCGACGCGGCGGATCTGGCCGGGGGAATCTATGTCTACCGCATCCGGGCCGGCGACCGGAGCGCAGGCGGACGGATGCTGTATCTGAAATGACGTTCCGTACACGTACCCGGGGTTGATGGAATTTGTCCGATAACACAACCCCGCGATGGGCCGCAATCGGTTTCTGATCCGCAAGATTTCGGACTTGCATTTTTAAATATAAATGTTTATACTTAAATGATTTCTTTCCGAATATCCCCTTACTTCGATCTGACAGAATAGAAAAGGATGCATGAAATGCATTCCGATTGATCAGGCCAACCCGTCGGGAGGATGAAACCATGAAAACCATGAATTTTACCTCAACCGTTCTGATTTTCCTGTCCTCTTGCTTAGCGGAATCCCAAGCGGCATCACCCGGCGATTCCACTTCAGGACCCGTTCCCGGGAAATCTCACTCCTTTCGCATCGAGGCTTCATTCTTTGGCGGCGGCGGCCGGGAACAAATCGAAGTGGGCAAGACCACGGAGAATGAAATGATCACGATCAGCCCCGGAGGCGGGGCAGGCGTGAAAATCGGTGTCGGTTATTTTCTGCTTCCTTTACTCGATGCCAATCTGGAGATCGGTATGCAGAACAGCGCCTTGTCCAAGAAAGTGGAGAATGCGGAGGGCTGTTTTTCAAGAAGTTTCATACTGGGCACCCTGCGGTATGCGTTACCCGTATCCGGGAGAAGCTCGATAAACATCGGCGGTGGTGCCGGTTTTTATCAGGGCGGCAAAATGGATCTGGATCTTCAAGAAGTTCCGGGAGGTGAACACTTGATTCTAAAATACAAAAACACGACGGGGTTTCATGTGCTCGCGGAATACGAATATTGTTTTCCGCGATGGACCTTATGGAATGCGTCCTGGTCCTGTTCGGCCGGGCTGAAATATTACGGCATAACTTATGATCTCGATTCCATATCAATCAACGGGATGTCCGTATCGGGCGGTCTCATCCCGCACGAGGTCAAAAAAGAGTTCACACCGCTCGACGGCTCGGGATTTGATGTCCTGTTCTCGATGATCATGCGGTTGTAAACCTTTCCGTTTATCCCCGGCTTCAGCCCCGGGATCTCCGGGAAAGGACGTCCCGGATTGGCTTTGTGATCAAGCAGATCCAATGGCATTCGATTATAGCGAGTCTGTTATCATAGGGCGAAGATTTCCGGAATTCCCACCCTGCTTCCTGTGTGCAATTTTAAAAATCTCAGCTGAAAAGAGTTTATCCGCGGCCTGATCTCTCCCGTCGGCATTGAGGCATGGGAAAAAACCAAAAAACCTGGAGAACCTGACAATGAAATTCAGAACCCTCCTTTTTCTGGCCGCATTGTCCATCCTCTCCGGATGCGATAAAGAACGGAAAGCCTGGGAACTCGTCCGGTCCGCGGACACCATCGAGGCCTATCAACAATGGATTGCTCAATACCCCGAAAGTATGCATGCGGATTCCGCCCGCCAATCGATTCAGCTCATCCGGTACCGGATCGCACGTTCCGAAAACACGGTTCCGGCCCTTGAGAATTTCCTCACCCTCGTCCCGGATGGTCCGCTGGCCGAAAAAGCCCGTTCCGACATCCGGGTTATCCTGGACGACAGACACCCGGCCTTTCAACGGGTCAGAACAATTCTCTGGTCGCCCACGCCTCTGAACGCGGAAGGAAATTATGTTCTCGAAAAAACCAGATACAAAGCGCGGCAATTATTCGAATCCGCCGGCATCGGGATGGTCAATTTCGATTCCCTGCAATGGGATGCTTGCCTGAGCATCACGGCGGAAGGAACCGCCCTGGGGGCATCGTATCGCGCCGTTCAGGGGAAGCTGTCCGGACTTCACTATACCGGTGCGGCCGTCTCGATCCGCTTCAAACTGACCATGCCCGGAAAGTATACCGTGGAAAGATCATTCCGCGGCACAGTGTCTCCCTCACAATTCATTACACAAAAATCCAATACCCCCCGGGACGCTCCCTGGCAACGGGCTGTCACGGAATCCGGTTTCACAAAAGGGGTTGTCGATGTCGTAGCCGATGTGCTGGGAAGGACAGGGCTGGAGAATGTCCTGCTCGGCCCGTTTCGTTTAACCGAAGACCTGGAAAATCCGGTCAAGACCGCCCTCGAGAATTCCGGCGGATCGGTCAGAGACCTGGCCGTCTCCGCCCTGGAAGATTATCGGTGGGGAACCCGGAGGAAAGGCATCCGTCTGATTAGATCCCTGAAAGACACCACAACCGTCTCCCGCCTCATCTCTGTGATGCAAACCGATAAACATCCCGATGTCCGGTCGGATGCCTGTGAAGCATTGGGAGACTTTGCGGATCAATGTCCCCTCGATATCGCAATCGGGGCTTTGAAGGATCCTCATCCCGGTGTGCGCAGACGGGCCACCTTCCTGTTGAGAAAACAGAAAGACCCCCGTGCGGTCGAACCCCTGATCGATCTGTTGCTGGATGAATCCAAAGAGGTGAGATCCGGAGCGGACTGGGCGTTGCAGGACATCACGGGACAAAAATTCAAGAAGGAACACCCCTATCATAATTTGTGGTCCGATCAAAGAAAATACAGATACTGGATGCAGTGGCGGAGGGAGAACAAAAACACTGATGCCGGTTGATCGGATGATACCGCTTCAAACACGGACCGGTTCATTTGTTCCGGTTTTTGTTTGATCCTGACGGGTTGTTCCTCAACCAACGACTAGACCGCCCTGACCCTGGAACCGGGACAGACCGCACTCACGCCCGGATTTGACAATCTCACATGGATCCTCTCCGAATTCAATCGCCCATGCGATCCCGCGTCTCCCCGCACGACAGATAAGCCGGCATCCTGAATCCCGATAACAGGCCGCGGCCGGCCGGTATGTCCATCACCTCCGGAAGGTTTTAAGCTTCCGGAGTTTTATTTCGGCCGGTCCGGCGAAAAAAAAATCTTGACAATCGGGATAAAAAGGGTTATGATAATCAGCATATCTCTTTGGGTTTACATCGAGAAAATGCCGGTTGCATTGAAAAGCCCGGCGATGGAAAGAGAGGCGACAGCCTGAAACGGGAACAGGATGGGACCGGTTCAACCGCATGCCGCCCTCCGGAGAACCCCTTGCGTTCTGAAATACAGGAATACCTCGATATCCGTCAACACCGGCGGTGGATCGTTCCCCGTGCCGCCCTGGTCGGAGTCTGCGCGGGTTTCGTCGCCCTGCTTTTCCGGACCGCACTGGGCGGTGCGGAACATTTTAGAAACGACCTGATATCCCGGGCGCATGCGATGCCCCGTTTCGGATGGATCGTTCCCGTGTTGTTTACCATGTCCGGGGCGGGAATCGCGGTGGCGGTCACGCGCCGTCATGCGCCCGAAGCCGCCGGAAGCGGCATCCCGCATCTGGAAGCCGTCCTGCACCGCCTGCGCAGACTCGACTGGAAGCGCGTCCTGCCCGTCAAGTTCTTCGGAGGCGTCCTGGCGATCGGCGGCGGCCTGGCCCTGGGGCGTGAAGGGCCCACGGTTCAGATGGGCGGAGCCGTCGGCGACGCCGTCTCGAACTGGCTCAAGGTATCCCCGAGGGAGCGTCTGACCCTGATTTCCGCCGGGGCCGGCGCGGGGCTGTCCGCCGCGTTCAACGCCCCCCTCTCCGGACTGATTTTCGTCCTCGAGGAAGTCCGGCGTGATTTCCAGCCCATCGTCTTCAGCGCGGTTTTCGTGTCCACGATGACGGCGGTCGTCGTCGCGCGGATCGGACTGGGCCAGTTCCCGGTCTTCACGATCCCGAATTACCCGGTGCCTCCGCTCACATCCCTGCCGGTATTCGCCCTGCTGGGCGTCGCGGCCGGTGTGTTTGGTATCCTGTTCAACCGCAGCCTGCTCACGATGATCGAAATGCAGGCGCGGCTGCCCGCACGCTTCGTGCTCCCGGCCGCCGCGATGACCGGCGGATTGATCGGGCTGGTCGGATGGTTCTCTCCGCATCTGATCGGCGGCGGACACGCATTGACCGAATCCGTGCTGCGCGGCGACATGCTCCTTATCTCGATTCCAGTCTTGTTCCTGATCCGCCTTTCCCTGACCGCTTCCAGTTATGCCACGGGTGCCCCCGGCGGAATTTTCGCACCGATGCTCGTCCTGGGCGCATTGCTCGGTCTGGCCGTCGGACAGATCGCTCACGGCGTCTTACCGGACATCGTCCCCGTGCCGGCGCTGTTCTCGGTCATCGGCATGGCGGCCTGTTTCACCGCGATCGTGCGTGCGCCGCTCACGGGCATCATGCTGATCATCGAGATGACCGGCAATTACGCACAGATGCTGCCCTTGCTGGTGAGCTGTTTTTGCGCCTATGCGATCACCGAACTGCTGAAGAATGTGCCCATTTACGAAGCCCTCATGAAACGGGAGCTGACACGATCGGGGGAAATGCACCGGCTGGAGAAGCCGGCGGTTACCGAATTCACCGTCCAGCCGGGCGCACCGTTCGCCGGATGTACGGTGCGCTCGCTCGGTCTTCCATCGGGATGCATTTTGGTGCGCTGTTCTGACGGGAGACACGAATGGGTGCCGGAGGCCGACACCCGTCTCGAATCCGGCACGCACATCACGGTCGTGATCGCCCCGGACGCCGCCCCGCATGCCCTGGAAAAGCTGCGCAGGGGCTGCGAGAAACAAAACCAGGGCATAGATGCCCGGACAGGGAATGGCCTGAGAAACTGAATGCCCGGGAAAAGGAATCCCATCATGATCGCCATAAGAAAATCACGTATCATTTGTTACACAATCTGTGCACTGTCCATGTACGCGCATGCACGGGCAGAAATGGCCATGCAGCATATCGAAGGCCGGAACATCACCAGCCTGAACGGCGGGTGGGATGTGATCATCGACCCCACCAATAACGGCGACTGGCGAAAAGTCTGGATCGAACCCGTCGTACAAAACGACCATCAGTTCTTTGAGTATTCATTCGATGGCGGACCGGTTTTGAGGGTGCCCGGCGATTTCAACTCCCAACGCTGCGAGCTGACCTACTACGAAAGCACCGTCTGGTACAGGCGCCGTTTCGAACTGAGACCCGAGACCGGAAGTCGGTACTTTCTTTATTTCGGCGCCGTGAACTATCTCGCCAGGGTCTATCTGAATGAAGAAGAGATTGGCGTTCACGAGGGAGGGTTCACCCCCTTTCAATTCGAGATCACCAATCGAGTCCATGAGGGAATGAATACCGTGGTGGTCCGGGTCAACAACCGGCGCCGTGAGGACGGAGTACCCGCCGAAGGGTACGACTGGCTGAACTACGGCGGCATCACACGGGATGTTTATCTTGTCGTCACACCCGAAACTTATATTGAAGATTATTTTATCCAGCTGAGAAAGGACTCGTTCAACGAGGTGGATGGATGGATCAGGTTAAATGGCGAAAGAAAAAACCAGCGAATTGTCCTCACAATTCCCGAAACGGGTCAGAAATTCTCTTTTAAAACCGATGGAGACGGCCGGGCCCGGATTCATTTCAATTGGGATTTTGAATTGTGGTCACCCGAAAATCCGAAGCGATACGACCTGATCATCGAATCGGAAACCGACATGATCCATGACCGGATCGGATTCCGTACAGTCGGGGTGGAAGGCTTCAGGGTCTTGCTCAACGGAAAACCTGTTTTCCTGAAAGCCGTCAACATACATGAAGAGAACCCTTTCACCGGATCACGCGCCGCGACTGCGGCCGACAACCGGGTTCTGCTTGACTGGGCCAAAGAACTGGGCTGCAACATGGTTCGGCTGGCCCACTATCCGCATAACGAAGCCATGGTACGCATGGCCGAAGAGATGGGACTCATGGTATGGAGTGAAATCCCGGTGTATCAGCATATCAATTTCAAGAACCCCAAAACCGTGAAGACCATGAACCACATGCTGCGCGAGATGATCACACGCGATAAAAACCGCTGCGGAGTCATCATCTGGTCGGTCTCGAACGAGACCTACGCGTCGCCGGAACGGGATCAGGCCCATATCGGCATGGTGAATATTTGCCGTGAGATGGACCCTGCCAGACTGGTCTCGGCCGCGATCAGTAACCAAAGTTACCGGGACAACACGTTCGAGGTATGGGACCCGATGGTCTGCCACCTCGATATCATTTCCGTCAACGAATACATCGGCTGGTATGTTCCGTGGCAGGGCCATCCTTCCGACATCAACTGGGTGATGGTTTGCGACAAGCCCCTTTTTATTTCCGAATTCGGCGGTGAAGCCCATTACGGCAGCAATCATGGTCCCAAACACAGGGCCGCCTCATGGAGTGAAGAATATCTGGCACAGATATACCGCGATCAAATGATGATGTTTGATGCAACACCCAATCTTTGCGGGATCTCTCCCTGGCTGCTGGTCGATTATCGCTCGACCGCCAGGCTGCACCCGGTTTATCAGAGCGGATGGAATCGCAAAGGATTGCTTTCCGATCAGGGCGAAAAGAAAAAGGCATGGTTCATCGTACAGGATTATTTCAGGCGTGCGGATAAATGAGTGTCCGTCAAGATAGCCGTCAGACAGAAACAATCCAAAAAAAATAAGGATCCACTAAGATGCAAACCCTCCTGAAACGCCGGAACGGATCGGACCGGTTTCCCGGACTTTATCCGATCTGTTTACTGATCATTATCCTGTCCGTCCACGCCCATGCCGGAATCCGGCTTCCCCGGCTGATCGGCGACGGGATGGTGCTGCAGCGGAACACCGAGGTGGAAATCTGGGGCTGGGCGGATGAATATGAAACCGTCACCCTCCATTTCCTGGGTTCAATCCATACGGCCACCCCCGACCCGGACGGAAGATGGCGCCTCACGCTGTCCGGCCTGGAGGCGGGCGGGCCGCACCGCATGCGGATCGTCGCAGGCGACACCCTCACGATCGACGACATCCTGATCGGCGACGTCTGGGTCTGTTCGGGCCAGTCACAGATGGATATCACCATGGATCGGGTGAGCCCCCTGTATCCTGACGAGATCCGCTCCGCGGGCAACCCCATGATCCGTTACTTTTCGGTCCCGACGGCATACGACTTCCGGCAACCCCGGGAGGACCTGTCCGGCGGCGAATGGGTGGCGGTGCGTCCGGACAACATCCTCGGCATTTCCGCGGTCGCCTATTTCTTCGCCGACGAATTGTTCGCCCGGTACCGGGTTCCGGTCGGCATCATCCGTTCGAGCCTGGGAGGATCCCCCGCAGAAGCCTGGATCAGCGGGGATGCACTCCGTGAATTCCCCGTGCATCACGCCGAGGCGCAGCGGTTTAAGAACACCGTCCTGATCGACAGCCTCGAACGGGCGGACAGACGGCGATCCGACGAATGGCATCATCGGATGAACCGGACGGATGAGGGATACCGGGATCCCGGCTTGCCCTGGCACAGACCGGAAGCCGGCACGACCGGCTGGGACGTGATGGAAATCCCGGGCTACTGGGCGGACGGCGATCCGGGCAGGATCAATGGCGTTCTCTGGTTCCGGAAAGACATCACCCTTCCCGAAAGCCTGTCCGGGAAACCGGCGAAGCTCCTTCTCGGACGGATCGTGGACGCCGATTCCGTGTTCGTGAACGGCGTCTATGTCGGTTCAACCGGTTACCAGTATCCACCGAGAAGATACGATGTGCCTCCGGATCTGCTCAGGAAGGGTGAAAATACGATCGTGATCCGGCTGATCAGTTACGGCGGAAAAGGCGGATTCGTCCCGGACAAACCGTACGAACTCATCGTGGAAGACCTCCGGATCGGCCTGGAAGGAAAATGGCGCTTCCGGGTGGGCGCAAAGATGGAACCGCTTCGCTCCCAGACGTTCGTCCGGTTCAAGCCCGTCGGCCTCTTTAATGGGATGATCGCCCCGCTGACCCGTTACGCCATCAAGGGCGTGATCTGGTATCAGGGCGAGTCGAACACGGGCAGGCCCTTGGAATACAGGACGCTGTTTCCGGCGCTGATCCGGAACTGGAGAGAAGAATGGGGCCGGGGCGACTTCCCCTTCCTGTTTGTCCAGCTCCATAATTACATGGAAAGCCATGACCATCCGACCGAGAGTAACTGGGCCCTCACGCGGGAAGCCCAGGCCGGGGCCCTCGCCCTGCCGAACACGGGCATGGCGGTGGCGATCGACCTGGGTGAGTGGAACGACATCCACCCGCTCAACAAGAAGGATGTGTCGAAACGGCTCGCGCTCGCGGCCCGGGAAATCGTGTATCACGAATCCGGCGTCGTCGGATCGGGCCCTCGGTTCCGTTCCATGGAAATCGAGGGAAACCGGCTGATCCTGACCTTTTCCGGTGTCGGGAGCGGATTGATCGCGAAGGGGAATGGAGAACTGAAACATTTCGCGGTCGCCGGAGAGGACAGACGCTTCGTCTGGGCCAAGGCGGTCATCGACGGGGAGCGGTTGATTGTGTGGAGCGATGAAGTCCCGAATCCCGTGGCCGTGCGGTACGCGTGGGCGGACAATCCGGACGGGGCGAATCTGTACAACCGGGAAGGCCTACCGGCCTCCCCTTTCAGGACGGACGACTGGATGCCGGGTGGAAACTGACCCGAAGATCCCATAACCGATCGACAGGAGAACATCATGCGAAAAACCACATGGGTGATCATCCTCGCCCTCGGATTGCTTTTGGCGTCCTGCGCTCCGGGCGGCGGACGGTACCGGAAGGACAGACCGGCGGGCTTCTTATCCGGCATCTGGCACGGATGGATCGCCCCGGTCACCCTGATCGTCGGAATCTTCGACGGCAACATCCGGGTGTATGAAATCAACAATTCAGGATGGTGGTATGATTTCGGTTTCTACATCGCGATCATCGGGGGATTCGGGGGGTTGTCCCTGACCCGGAAGAAAAGAAAACGCTTCGATGAGTAGCCCGGCGTTCGGACAGGGGCGGAGAATTCTTGGCGCCGGACCGCTTGGATTCCGGATTTTCCGGTCCGAACCCTGTAAAATCCATCGCGGCCCCGCATGCGGTTTCGATATCGCATCCGCGGGAAATCCATCCCGGTTCGGACTCCCGCGGCCCGCAGGATCCCCGGGATGGCCAGGAGGTTTCCAGTTTACGCGAAAGAGATCAACGGAATCGAGAAAGTGGAACTCGAGGTCTTTCAAACCAACACCGCCGCGATCGCATTCTACGGGAAAGCGGGATTCCGGAGGGAAGGCGTGCGGATCCGGGCGCGCAGGATCGACGCCGTTTTCGACGATCTCCTCCTGATGGGCAGGAAAATCTGATGCGGCGATCGTCGAAAACGGCGGAAGCCGGCGTGAAGGAGGGGCCTGATCCGGGGAACGCACAGACCCGCCGTCCGGCAGGGTTCCGGAAAACGTCCATCCCATCCGGGAGAATCCGAACCGGAGGATGCCGGGAAATGTTGTTTCTCCGCATAAGCTGGATCCTCCTGATCCCCGCGATACTGTGCGGACAGGAATTCGCGCTGGAAGACATCCGCCTCTACGGCCAGGTGAGGACGCCTGCCTCCGTCATCCTGCGCGAACTGCGTCTGAAGCCCGGCATGCCGCTCGATCCGTCCCTGTTGAATACGGAACGGGACTGGCTCGTCCGGCTCGATTTCCTCCGCCGCATCGATTTCCTGACCCGCGCCGTTTCGGACCCGGACCGGCGCACGCTGATGATCGTGGTCTCCGAGAAACCCCGTTTCACGTTCTATCCCTCCGCGGGCTGGGACGCGCTCTTCGGCATCAGCGCGGGCGTCATGCTGGCCTCGGACAACCTGTCCGGCCGGCGGGAAACCCTGAGAATCCGCGCCCGGTTCGGCGGGATCCGGGAAGGCCGGCTTCTCTGGTCGAATCCCTGGATGGCCGGATCGCTCCGCCTCTTCACCGAACTGGACCTGGGGTATACCGGTTTCCGGTATCTGTACGACGACTTCGAACCGGATTTCTTTCAGGAAGTGTACCGGTTCCGCTGGACCCTGGGCCGCCGCTTCGGCCGACGCGTCCGGATCGGTTTTCGGGGTGGATGGGACCGGGTGGTCGCGGACGACCCGGACGCCCTGGTCTCGCGCGGCGGCCGGGATACGATGGCCGAACTGGGACTAACGGGGGAATGGGACACGCGGGACTGGCCTTTCTATCCCGGACGCGGCGTCTATGCGAAGGCCGCCGTCGCCCGGACCCGGCTTCCGGACGGCCGTATTCTCCGGGAAACCGACGCGGACCTCCGCGGCTATCTGACCCTGCGGGCGGATCACATCCTGGCTTTTCAGACCGTCGTCCACATCGCGGACGGCCCGGTCCCGGTCTGCCGGCGCGTGCATTTCAACGACGGGGCGCTACGCGGGTATCGGACCGGTTCTTTCTGGGGAGAGAACAGCCTGACCGCCTCGCTGGAATACCGCCTCCCCCTGCACTATGAACGCAATCCTTCAGCGAATCTCCATGCCGGAACCCTCGCCGTCTTCTTCGCGGACGCGGGGGCCGCCTGGCTCCAGTCCGACAGGTCCGGATGGAAGCGGCTTCACGGCGCGGCGGGATTCGGAATCCATGCCGTGTGGCAGCGATGGGTACTCCGGGCCGAATACGGCGTCAACCGCGGCGGCCGGGGTTTCCTGACTGCGGGAACGGATGTGAGGTTCTGACCATGCGGTGGAGGACGGTACTCTACCTGCTCATCGTTATGGGGACGTCCACGGCGGCCCGCGCGCAGACCCTGGCGGACTCGTCCCTGACGGGACGCCGGATCGCGGAAATCCGGATCCTGGGCAATGCCAAGACCCGGTCCTTCGTCTTTCACCGGGAGATGAAGCAGCGGGTCGGCGACCGTTTCGATCCCGCACGGGCCGAGGAAGACCGCAAGCGCATCCAGAATCTGATGCTGTTCAACCGCGTCATGGTCTTCGCCCATCCGGATAGCAGGGAGGTCGTCGTCACCGTGCGGGTCACGGAGCAGTGGTACCTCATCCCCTTCCCCATCCTCTACATCAACGACAGGGACTGGGGGAAGGTGACCTATGGAGCCGGACTGCACCACATCAATTTCAGGGGACGCGCGGAAACCCTCACGGCACTCCTCAAACTGGGGTACGATCCCTCTTTCGCGTTCGGTTATCATAATCCCTGGCTGACCGGAGACAGAACGTGGACGGGAGGCTTCGAGACCGCCTGGCACCGGATCCGCAACAAGCATTATCGGGACCTGAGTGTGGACGAGCATCATTACACCCTGCGCGGCGCACTCGGGAGACGGTTCGGATACCACACGGCCGTGCGCCTGGAACTGGGATACCGCAGCGTCTCTCTCTCGCCCGCGGTTGAGGGAAGGACCCTGTCGCCCGGCGGCACGGACCGGATGCCCGAAGCGGCGCTGCAGTTCGAATGGGACCGCCGCGACCTGAAGGAATATCCCCGTTCCGGATGGCTGTTGCGGGGAAATCTCCAGAAGAAAGGCATTCCGGGCAACCGCATCGACTGGTCGCGCGCCACGGCGGACGTGAGGGGTTACCTGCCGGTGTCCGGCGGACTCACCCTCGCCGCGCGTGCGGCATCCACCCTCTCGCGGGGGGAAATCCCGGTCTACAGCCGGGTCTATCTGGGATACGGCGAGCGCATCCGGGGACATTTTTACGAAAAGTACGGGGGCGAGAACCGGATCCTGGGTTCGCTGGCCCTCCGGTTCCCCCTCCTCGGAATCCGGTACTGGGACATGGCGCCGGAAGCGGAATTAAGCGACCTGCGTTTCGGCGTGGGCGGCGGGTTCTTCGCCGACACCGGGATGATCTGGAACCGGACCGAATCCCTGACGCACAGGAAACTCCGTTCCGGATTCGGCGCGGGCATCCACCTGTTCCTGCCCTATCATGTCCTCGTCCGTCTCGAATCGGCCTGGGACGAATCGGGCCGGCGGCAATGGATCGCGGATTTGAACGTGGATATCTGATCGCGATGGCGGAGGGACGAATGGCCGCATCTTCCGGGAACAGAGATTGCAAAAAAGATCAATTGGACAGGACGGCGTATGAGTCCCGGACGGGAAAATCCGTCTGATGTAAATAAGGAGAATCCATCACGCATGCACTGGGACAGTTATTATGTCGATCCGGCACAGGTCTCGGGAGAGGAGCTCCGGATCCGGGGCGATGAACTCCATCATCTCGGCCGGGTAAAACGAAAGCAGCCCGGCGACCGCGTCCGGGTCGTGGACGGAAAGGGCACGGCCTACGAGGCCGAGATCGTGGAAATCACCGGACGCGAGGCCCGGTGCCGCATTTTGGGAACCCGGAGAAGGATCGGGGAGCCGCTCGCGCAGGTCACCCTCGCGCAGGGCGTCCTCAAGGGCGAACGGTTCGACTGGCTGGTCGAGAAGGCCGTCGAGATCGGGGTGCATCGGATCATCCCGGTGCTGTCCGAAAATACCGTAACACGACCGGGAACGCAAAAAACGGCCCGCTGGCGGCGCATCGCGCTCTCCGCCATGAAGCAGAGCGGCCGCTGCGTGCTCCCGGAGGTCACCGAACCGATGCCCTTGCCAAAAGTCGCGGCGCTCGGCGTGGACTGCGCCTTCCGTCTGATCGCGGACGCGGGAGAAGGCAGCGTCCCGGTCGGGACCGGAAACGGATCCGGAAAGGGCGGTTCCCCGAAGGCCCTGCTCCTCGTCGGCCCCGAAGGCGGATTCACCGATGCGGAACTCTCTCTCGCCCGGGAAAACGGATTCCTCCCGGTCACGCTCGGTCCGCGGCGGCTCCGGGCCGAGACGGCCGGCCTCGTCCTGACCTCTCTGGTCCTGGGGCGGCTCAGGGAACTCGAATGACTCAGCGGCCGGATCCGATGGCCGTCTAGATATCGGACGGGCCGGACGGAACAAGACAAACACATCGTGTGAATTTCAGTCTTAGGAGAAGGACATCCCATGACCAGACTCTTGCTCATCGGTACCGGCGGTTTTCTCGGCACACTCTCGCGTTACGCCCTGGGCGGCCTGGTCTACCGTCTGCTCTCCGATCCCTGGCTGCCCTGGGGTACGCTGGCCTGCAACCTGCTCGGATGCCTGGCCATCGGCTTCCTCGGCGGCCTGGGCGAATTCCGCCAATTCTGGAATCCGCAATTCCGCCTGCTGATCCTGATCGGCTTCCTGGGCGGCTTCACCACGTTCTCGACCTTCGGATACGAGACATTCGGCCTGATCCGCACGGGACAATTCTTCGCGGCCCTGTGCAACGTCGGGGTTTCCTGTATCCTCGGACTCACGCTGGTCTGGGTTGGATGGAACCTGTCCCGGATCGTATAAGGGAGGCGTCATGATTCTTCCCAAGAAAGGACAACTGCTCCGGATTTACATCGGTGAAAGCGACCGCTACGAAGGGAAACCCCTGTATGAATGGATCGTCCGCAAGGCCCGGGAGACCGGACTGGCCGGCGCGACCGTCCTGCGGGGCATGGAAGGATTCGGCGCATGCAGCCGGATCCATCACGCACAGATCCTCAGGCTCTCGGAGGATCTCCCCATCCTCGTCGAGATCGTGGATACCCGGAGGAAGATCGAGGCTTTCCTTCCCGTGATAGACGGCGCCGTCGAAGAAGGCCTGGCCACGGTCGAGAGTGTGGATATCCGTTTCTACAGGAGCGGGAAGACCTCCGATGCGGATCCTCAAACCAAGGGATAATCGATGGACAGACGCGATTTTCTCAAAAGCGGGATGGCCGCGGGGACGGCGGGAGTGGCCCTGAGCGGATGCGGCGGAAACCGTCCGGAGAAGGACGAACTCACGGACCGGGTGATCCGGGCCATGCTGGCCATGCAGCGCGCATCCTGGGAGCAGGGCGTGACCGCCCAGGCCCTGCTCGAATGGGGCGACCCGGACACCGTGATCCTCATGGCCCATGCCGCCGTCGTCCGCCAGACCGAAGAAGGCCGTCTCGGCGTGATCTACGGCATGCAGGGATCGAATGACCCGGCGTCCAACGGGGAACCCGTACTCGCGGCCGGCGGGATTACGGGCGACACGCTGTACTGGGACGCGTCTGACCGGATGTTGGATTACCTGATGAACCGGGCCCCGAGAACGCGGGAAGGCGTGCTTTGCCATTTCATGAACAGCCGGCAGGTCTGGGTCGATTCGCTGTACATGGCCCCGCCTTTCCTGGCCGCGGCCGGCCGTTATGACGAAGCCGTCCGGCAGGTGGACGGCATGCGCAGCATCCTGTGGGACGGGGAAAAACGGCTCTTCTTGCATCAGTGGGACGACGAGAAACAGACTTTCCCGCGGCGGGTGGCCTGGGGCGTGGGCAACGGATGGGCCGCGGCCGGGATCACGCGCGTGATCCGGCACCTCCCCCCGGAGATGGAGACGGAACTTTTGCGTCTGACCGGATATGTCCGGGACGTCGTGGACGGCTGTCTCGTCCACCTGAGGGAGGACGGCCTGTTCCATGACATCGTGGATGATTCAGAATCTTTTGTGGAAACCAACCTGCCCCAGATGCTCGCCTATACCCTGTACCGCGGAATCGCCATGGGATGGCTCGACGGCGCGTATCTCGGGACGGCGGACCGGATGCGCCGCGCGGCCCGGGACAAGGTGGACGGATACGGACTCGTCCGGGACGTCTGCGGATCCCCCTATTTCGACCGGCCCGGAACCGCGGCCGAGGGTCAGGCGTTTTTCATCCTCATGGAGGCGGCCCGGCGCGATCTGCTGGCTCTTGAACCCTGACATGTCCCCTTTTCATCGGGGAATCACCGGCCCTGCCGGGGAAGGAGATGACATGAAAGTGCTCTTTATCGGCGGTACCGGCGTCATCAGTTCCGCCTGTTCCGAACTGGCCCTCCGGCGGGGCATCGCCCTCACCCTGCTCAACCGCGGAACCGGCATCCGTCCCGTGCCGGAGGGCGCTGAAATCCTCCGGGCCGACATCGGCGACGCGAAACAAGTACGGGACGCTTTGGCGGACCGGACCTTCGACGCCGTCGTGGACTGGATCGTCTTCACACCCGATCAGGCCGAACGCGACCTGTCCCTGTTCCGCGGCAGGACGGGACAGTATCTCTTCATCGGTTCCGCATCCGCGTATCAGACCCCGCCGGCCCTCCTCCCCGTGACCGAGTCCACGCCGCTGGACAATCCGTTCTGGGCCTATTCGCGCGACAAGATCGCCTGTGAAGACCGGCTCATCCGGGCGTACCGTGAAGAGAAATTCCCGGTCACGATCGTGCGTCCCTCGCACACCTACGACCGGACCCTGCTGCCCTTCACGGGACGCTACACCGTGGTCGACCGGATGCGTCGCGGCAAACCCGTCATCGTGCACGGCGACGGCACGAGCCTGTGGACGCTGACCCATCACCGGGACTTCGCCGTGGGCCTGGTGGGGCTGCTCGGAAACCCGCATGCGATCGGCGAGGCCTTCCACATCACGTCGGACGAGATCCTGACTTGGAACCAAATTTACCGGACCGTCGCACAGGCGGCCGGCGTGGCCGAACCGCGGCTGGCGCACATCGACTCCGGGACCCTCGCGTCCCATAATCCGGACTGGGGCGCCAATCTGCTTGGGGACAAGTCGCACAGCATGATCTTCGACAACACCAAGATCCGGCGTGCGGTGCCGGATTTCCATCCGGTCATCCCGTTTCACCAGGGCGCGGAGGAGATCATGGCGTGGCACGACGCCGATCCGGTGCGCCGGGTCGTCGATCCGGAACTGGATGCCCTGTACGAACGCATCCTGTCCGGACATGGCCGATGACCGGTTCGGATAAAAAGCCGGCGCCTGCATGGAAACGCATCCTGCTGATCGCCGCAGGCATCGCCAGTGTCGCGATCGGGACGCTGGGCATCTTCATCCCGCTCTTACCCACGACCCCCTTCCTTCTCCTGGCCGCGGCTTGTTTCATCCGCAGTTCCGAACGGTTCTATCTCCGGCTGATCCGCCATCGTTATCTGGGAACCTATATCCGTAATTACCGGGAGAAAGGGGGCATCACGCGCCGGCATAAGATCACCACGTTGGCATTGCTTTGGATCACCATCCTGATCTCGGCCTTCGTGTTCATCCCCCTGGCCTGGCTGCGTCCGGTGCCTGTCCTGATCGCGATCGGGGTCACGCGGCATATCCTGCGCATCCCGACCGTGGAATGACGAAAAACTCCAATGTTTCCGGAAATCGTTTTCTCCCGTTGCATTTCTCTTCCGGGTTTGTTATTTTAATGGCGTTTTGGGAGATTTCGGATAAAATCACGAAACGGAATCACATACCCGCATCGAAAGTCGCCGTCTCGCGAATCCGGCCCGTCAAACCGGGACGGTACGGAATGAACCGCATGCCGGGAAGCTTCGGGGTTTCCCGCGCCGCCGCCGGGAAGGCGCCCGGGATCGGGGCGGGACGGACACGGAGAAAACACGCATGAAACTCGGCATCATCGGCCTCCCGCTATCCGGAAAGACGACCCTGTTCGAAGCCCTGACGCGGACGCCCCCGGATCCGGCGAAGAAAGCCGAGAACCGCATCGCGACCGTCGAAGTGCCGGACGAACGGATCGACGTCCTGAGCCGGATGTACAATCCCAGGAAAACCATCCATGCGCGGGTGGAATATTTCCTGCCCGGCACGTCGGGCGGGAAGGAGTCCCGGTCCGGCGGGGAGTCGCCGTGGAACGCCGTGCGCGCCTGCGACGCCCTGATCCATGGGGTGCGGAATTTCAGCCTGCCGGGCGCGGCCTATCCGGACCCGGGCCGGGATTTCAGAAAACTGGACGAGGAACTCACCTTCTCGGACCTGGTCGTGGTGGAGAAACGCCTGGAGCGGCTCGAGGCGGAAAGAAAACGCGGCCGGGACACCGACAGGGAAGAACACGACCTGCTTGATCGCTGCAAAACCCTCCTGGAGTCGGACACCCCGCTCAGGCGGGACGGCGAACTGGCTGCGGCCCCCAAACTGCGCGGTTATACCTTCCTCTCGGCCAAACCCGTGCTGGTCCTCGTCAACAACGAGGACGATGACGAGAATCCGCCCGAACCCGGAAGTATTCCGGAAGGAAAAACCTGTGTCGCCATCCGGGGCCGGATCGAACACGAAATCTCCCGCATGTCCCCGGAGGATGCCGTGGATTTCCTGAAGGAATACCATATCGCGGAACCCGCAACCTTCCGCGTGCTGCGGGAAAGCTTCCGGGTGATGGGCCTGATCTCGTTCTTTACGGTGGGAGAGGATGAGGTCAGGGCCTGGCCGATCCCGGCGGGTACCGCGGCGGTCGACGCCGCCGACGTCATCCATTCGGACATTCGGAAAGGATTCATCCGCGCCGAAGTCGTCTCCTATGCGGACCTCATGGAGGCCGGTTCCCATGCCGAAGCCCGGAAGAAGGGAACCGTCCGGCTCGAAGGGAAAACCTACCCCGTGAAAGACGGCGACATCATCAATTTCAGATTCAACGTATAAAGGACATCCCGGGTATCGGGATCATTCATGTGCCGGATAATGCGGCGTCTTCACCAGAAAG
The DNA here is from genome assembly GCA_011046415.1 of bacterium. Taxonomy (GTDB): domain Bacteria; phylum Zhuqueibacterota; class QNDG01; order QNDG01; family JABMRT01; genus DSAP01. Next base: position 31,981 of record DSAP01000029.1, read on the forward strand.
GCCAGCCAAAACGCCGCGAACAGGGTAAATAATCCCGCAGTCAGATAAAGCCACGAATATCCCCACCGATGGCTGATCTGCCCCCCGAAGAACGCACCCGTGATCGCCGCGCTGTTCAGGATAAAGGTGCTGTAAAAGGCCTGGGCCGAAAATCGGATTTCCCGGGGACTCTCCATGTCCATGAATGTCGCCGCACCGATGTATCCAAACGTGAGCGTGAATGCGTGGAGAAGCTGCAGGGGCAGAATCTGCCACCAGACACGCATGAAACCGAAAGGCAGCCAGCGTACGACCGTGAAGAGCATACCCAGCAGCAGGACGGTCTTGATGCTGATCTTCCGGACGATGCGGGGAAAGGCCATCATGGTCACCACCTCCGCCGCCGTGGCGACGGCCCAGATCCACCCCACCTGGACGTGGTTGGCACCGAGCGACATGCCGTATACACTCAGAAACGTGTACCCCATGTGATTGGCAAATTCGAACAGGAAGACCGCGATCAAGAAGAAAATAACATTGCGCTTCGCGAGCAGAACGCGTACGGCCAGGAAACCCTTCCGCCAGGTCGCCTTCTCATCCGGAGGGATGCGCCACAGGAAGAAAGCGGCACCGAAAACGCCGAATGAATAAACGAAAAACAGCCAGTGGACTCCGAAACGGTCGAACAGCCTGCCGATCACCAGCATCGAGACGATCCATCCCAGGCTGGCGAAGATCCGGAATTGGGCGAAACGGATCCGTTTGTGAACCCCCAGATACTGAAATACGATCGCATCGTTCAGCGTGTTCAGGGGGGCGTTGAAAAAGGACCAGATCAGGAGCAGTCCGATCAGGAAGGCCAGTCCCCTGGCCGCCATCAGGATGGGAAAAAGACATCCGGCCGTGACGGCCAAGACGAATGCCAGACGCCCCCTGTGACCCCCGGTGTCGGCCAGGATGCTCCAGAATGGCTGGGCGATCAGGGCCACAGCCGGCCGTATCATCATCATGAGTCCCAGCCGGCCGTCATGGAATCCCAGATCATCCTTGAAGTAGACGATCAGGAACGGGGCCATGCTTCCGAGCGCAAAGGTATAAAAGAAATAATTTCCGCGGAGGGCCGCCCTGACCGGTATCGATGCCATTAAACGTTTCATGAATCGCCGACGGAATTAATCGAAGAATACAGGGGGATTCGGAAAGAATGGTTGGGAATCCTGCAACCTGTCATTCAGGTTGAATCCGGAACTCCCCTCTTTCCTCACCCTCTTGGCCGGGTGTTCGCTGAAAACGGTCATCCTTATTCACGCCCCCAGCCGCAGGATCGCCTCGATCTCCTCCCGCCCGATGTCCTGTCTTTCTCCGATCTTTCCCTCGCGGCCGGACAACCGCTCCGCCGCAATCAGACAATCCGCGACGGGAATGTCATAGGCGCTCAGTTTCGTGGGATTTCCCGCGGATTCGAAAAACCGGATGGTTTTCTCGATGGCCGCGTCGATCACTTTCTCCGGATCGGCATCCTGAATGCCCCACACCCGGCGGCCGTACTGGATGAGCTTGTCCCGTTTCTGGACACGCTGATGCCGCATCACCGCCGGAAGGACGATGGCCAGTGTCCGGGCGTGGTCGAGACCGAAGAGCACGGTCAGTTCATGGCCGATCATGTGGGTCGTCCAGTCCTGCACCACGCCGCAGCCGATCAGCGTGTTGAGCGCCTGGGTCGCGCACCACATGATATTGGCACGCGCGTCATAATCCTTTGGATCGGCCTTGACTTGGGGCGCCACTTCGATCAGCGTCTGGAGGATAGCCTCGGCCTGCCGGTCCTGAAGCGGCGTGTTCACGTCGTACGTCAGATACTGCTCCATGACGTGGACGAAGGCGTCCACGATGCCGTTGGACGTCTGGCGCGCATCGAGCGTGACCGTCGTTTCGGGATCGATGATGGAGAACCGGGGCATCACCTCCGGAGAGGAAAAAGCGAGTTTCTGATTCCGCTCCCGGCGTGAGATCACGGCGTTCCCGTTGGATTCGGATCCGGTCGCCGGCAGCGTCAGGATGCATCCCAGCGGCACGGCGGATTGAACCGGCGCGCCTTTGGACAAAATGTCCCAGGGATCCTCCCCATCGAAACACAGAGACGCGGCGATGAACTTGGTGGCGTCGAGCACCGATCCCCCGCCGACGGAGAGGAAAAAACCGACCTTCTCTTCCTTCGCCTTTCGGATCGCCTCCATGCAGGTCTCGTATTCGGGATTGGGTTGGAAACCCCAAAACTCGACGATATCATATCCTTCAAGCGCCCGCATCACCTGATCATAAACGCCGTTTTTTTGGATGGAGCCGCCGCCGGCGGTCATCATGATCTTCTGATTTTTAAGGATCAGTTCAGGAAGTCTGGCGATCTGGCCTTTTCCGAAGACAATTTTCGTGGGATTATAGAAAATAAAATTTTTCATACGACACACCCCGATCCGATTATAAACCATTTTTTAAGTGACGGAGACAAATTTAACAAAACGATCGATCAAAAGAATCTCGAAACTTGACGCCATATCGTTTTTACGAAACAGGGGGCGGCATTTCCGCCTCTCGCCTGTCCTGAGCCTGTCGATGGCCCCCTTGCCTGCTGTTTACCGCCTGCCGCGAACTGCCGACTGCTTCCCGCTCTATCCGATCAGCTGTCGGACGAAATAGTCATGGATGCGTGAATCGCGCGTCAGCTCGGGATGAAAGGCCGCGGCCAGGACATTCGCGTTCCGGGCGAGGACGACCTCGTCCCGGTGAAATCCGAGCGGCTCGGTCGACCCGCCCAGACGGACGATCTTCGGCGCACGGATGAAGACCGCCTCGAATGCGGGATTTTCGGGAAACAGGGGAATCCGGATCCGTTCGGAGAAGGAATCGACCTGACGGCCGTACGCATTGCGCCGGACCGCGAGATCGATCAGTCCCAGGGGTCGGAACCGGCAGCCGCCCTCGATCTCCGTCGCGAGCACGATGAGACCCGCGCAGGTCCCGAACAGGAAATGGTTGCGCGCAAATTCGGGAACGGCCTCGGCGAGTCCGGTCCGCTCCATCAGATTCATGAAGGTCGTGGATTCGCCGCCCGGCAGGATGAGGGCGTCGCAGGTTTTCAGGTCTTCGGGACGGCGTACGAGCCGGGACGGGCAATGGATGCGTCTGAGCGCCGCGAGATGGCGCGCGAAGTCACCCTGCAGTCCGAGTACGCCGACGGTCCGGGCCATCTACCACCCGCGGCCCTGGATGAGCTGTCCTTCCGGGATCTGGGAGATTTCCAGCCCGGGCATGGCCTCGCGCAGTTTCTCGGAGGCCTTCGCCACGATGTCGGGATTGTCGTAATGGGTCACGGCCGTCACAATGGCCCCGGCGCGTTCGGCCGGGTCTTCGGACTTGAAGATTCCGGAACCCACGAACACCGATTCGGCCCCGAGCTGCATCATCAGCGAGGCGTCCGCGGGCGTGGCGATACCGCCGGCCGCGAAATTCGGCACGGGCAGCTTCCCCTTCTTCCGGATGAAGACCAGCAGGTCCACGGGAACGCCCATCTCCTTGGCCGTGATGATCAGCTCCTCTTCCGCGAGCGTGCGGACGCGCTTCATCTCGGAGATCACCGTGCGCATGTGGCGGACCGCCTCGATGATGTTCCCGGTGCCGGCCTCGCCCTTGGTGCGGATCATGGCCGCGCCTTCGGCGATCCGGCGCAGGGCCTCGCCCAGTTCGCGGCAGCCGCACACGAAGGGCGCCTTGAATTTCCATTTGTCCACATGATAGCGTTCATCCGCGGGTGTCAGCACCTCGCTCTCGTCTATGAAATCGACGCCGAGCGCCTCGAGCACCTGGGCCTCGGCGAAATGACCGATCCGGCACTTGGCCATCACGGGAATCGATACCGTATCCATGATCTCGCGGATGACTTTGGGATTCGACATCCGCGCCACGCCGCCGTGCGCCCGGATGTCCGCCGGGATACGCTCGAGCGCCATGACCGCGACCGCACCGGCGTCCTCGGCGATCTTGGCTTGTTCGGCGTTGGTGACATCCATGATCACGCCGCCCTTGAGCATCTCGGCCAATCCGACTTTGATTTGAAACTGCTTATCCCCCTTGAAGATTTCCATCTTGAAAACACCTCCGAAACGGCCTGTTTTTAGAAAGTTCAATGTACTAAAAATGCGCATGGATTTCAAATTGATTTTGTCGAAATAATGTTTAGATTGATGAGGACACCCAACAACACTCAGGAGTTCATATGAAACTGCAGCTCGACCCCCCGACTCTACGCACCCTCATCCAGAGCAGCGTCAATCTGTATGCCGGCCTGCCCGCGCTCGCGCTCGTGGACGAGCAGCCCGTCACCTACGCCGGGCTCGCGGCCGGAATCAACGTCCTGGCCGCGGATCTGCGTGAAAAAGGCATCCGGCCCGGCGACCGCATCGCCATACTCGGAGACAACTGCCCGGACTGGGTCGTCACCTACCTCACCGTCACCTCGCTCGGCGCGGTGGCCGTGCCGATCCTGCCCGGCTTCCCCGACGCGGATGTGCGCCACATCCTGCGCGACTCCGGCGCACGGATGATCTTCGTCGGCGAAAAACAACGCGACGCCGTGGCCGAACTGGAGGACATCGTGATCCGCCCCCTCAAACCCGGGAAACCGGTGACCGTAGCGAGCGTCCCGGCGGACAAATTGCTGGAGGGATTCGACGCACCCGCGCCGGACGACCTGGCCGTGATCATCTACACCTCCGGGACGACCGGCCACTCGAAAGGCGTGATGCTGACACACCGCAACATCATCATGGACGTCATGCTCTCCATCGAACAGTTCCCGATCGACCGGAACGATCGGTTTTTGTCGATCCTCCCGCTCTCCCACACCTTCGAGGCCACGGGCGGCATGCTCTGCCCGCTGGCCGTCGGCGTCTTTATCACCTACATCGAGGGATTGCCCACGCCCCAGAAACTCCTCGCGTCGATGAAATCCGTCCGTCCGACGGGAGTCCTCACCGTGCCGCTCGTGATGGACAAGATTTACAGGAAACGCGTGCTCCCCGAAATCCGGAAGAAAAAAGTCCTGTCCCTGATGTACCGGGTCCCGGCCGGCCGCCGGCTCATCAACCGCAAGGCAGGTGCGAAACTGCACGAGACGTTCGGCGGCGCGCTCCGGTTCTTCATGTTCGGCGGCGCGGCCCTGAACGAGGATGTGGAGCAGTTCCTGAGGGACGCAGGCATCAGCTATGCGACCGGATACGGCATGACCGAGACATCGCCCATCATCACCATCAACCCCTTCGGGAAGGTCCGGCCGGGATCCTGCGGCCAGCCCATCCCGGGTATCGAAGTCGGAATCCACGAGCCGGATCCCGACACGGGCGTCGGTGAAATCATCGTGCGCGGTCCCATCGTCATGCAGGGTTATTACAACAATCCGGAGGCCACGGACCAGGCCTTTCTCGGAGACGGATGGCTCCGCACGGGAGACCTCGGGCTTTTCGACGGAGACAACTATCTGTATATCAAGGGCCGATCCAAGAACCTGATCCTCGGCCCGTCCGGGGAGAACATCTATCCGGAAATCATCGAGCAGGTCTTCATGCAGAACACCTTCATCCAGGAGATCGTGGTCTATCAGGAAGACGGACGCGTGACGGCCAAGGTGTATCCCAATTTCGACCAGTTCGACGAACTGTTCGCCGGACAGGAGCTGACCGAGTCCGAGAAACAGCGGCGCATCACCGAATCTCTGGAAGACGCCCGGAAGGAACTCAACCAGAAGCTGCCGGCCTTCTCGCGCGTCCAGAAGATCATCGAGTATCCCGAACCGTTCGAGAAGACGCCCACGAATAAGGTAAAACGGTATCTGTATATCCCGAAACCATGATCATCATCAATCCCAGCCCCGCCCGGTTTTTCTTCCCGTGGATTTTGTGGAAGGGAGACGCCCGGTCGCGGAATGTGCATCTCACGTTCGACGACGGCCCCGATCCGGAATACACGCCGCGGGTGCTGGACATCCTGGGTGCCGGAGAGGTAAAGGCGACTTTCTTTGTGACCGGGGAGAAGGCCCTCCGCCATCCGGGACTCGTCGCCCGCATCGCGCGGGAAGGGCATGTTGTCGGCAATCATGGATTCTCCCACACCTCCCTCGCGTTCGGGAAACGGGAAACCGTGCTCTCCGAGATCGAAAGGACGGATGAGGCCGTCCGCCGGATCACGGGACGGAGCCCCGTGCCTTTCCGCCCGCCCTACGGCCGGTTCGATCCCCGGTTCAGGAAGTGGATGGATCACACCGGCCACCGCCTGGTGTTATGGAGCCTGGTCACCTGCGATTTCAGCGAAACCAGCGCCGCGGCATTGGTCGACCGCGTGAGTCGCCGCATCCATGCGGGCGCGGTCTTGCTGCTGCACGACGGCCATCCGAACACGCCGGTCATGCTGGAGGCGCTCCCGGAACTGCTCGGGCTTTTCCGGAACATGAAACTCTCTCCCGCGCCGATTGAAGTTGGCAAGAAGCAGTAGGCAGTTGGCAGTGGGACATAGACTCAAAACACGAAACGCAAAACCCGGAACACGAGACATGGAAACGCCATGAAACTCATCGAAATCCCGAAAGAATTCCATTCCGACGCCACCGGGGAACCGTTCGACCGTTGCGTGAGCTGCGGCAGGGACCTGCGTGACCCCTCCGTCCATTATTTCATCGAAAAGGCGGTGCGGAATTACAGCCGCCACCGGACCACCGACACTATTTTCGAGTACGCCATCTGCTTCGACTGCTACATGGAGGTACACAAGTCCCTGTCGGAAGAATCCAGGGAACGGATCGACGCATATTTTCTCCGGAACGTCAACATGCTCGCGCGCATCCGCCTGCTCGGAGAGACCGCCACGCCGGACATGGACCGATGGCTCTCCCGGTGTCTGATCAAAGGCGTGGACCGGTGCGAGACATCCGAATACCAGATTATGTGCGAATGCCTCGGTGACCGGATGCTGCTCACCTTCGCGCCCTATCTGGTCAGCGCCGAGGCCATGGACGAGATCGCCGGACTCCTGTCGAATCGAACGCTGGACGCCCTGAACGGATTCTACGACGATTTCATCGGCATGCCCCCCGAACTCCTCCCCCTGCTCAAGGATCAGCCCCATCTGATTCTTTGATCCCCCCTGCCCGGTTTCACTGGATCTGATTATGGCGCTCAGGCGTCAGCCTTTTATTTATTCATTCCATCCAGTCTTCTTTCGTGTTTTCCGTGTCTTTCGTGGGATATTCTTTTTAGCTTTTTTCCCGTGGTTTTCGTGGTTTTTTTCAGCCTTCCCTTTCCCCGGCCGCCTCGTTTTTTCCCTGCATTTCACCCAAAAAATGTTTATCTTATTCCGTCGATCGGAAAAGGACGCCCCAGATGCAAAAAAAACAGACAGCCCCCCCCGAACTCATGGCCCCGGCCGGCTCGTTCGCCGCGCTTCGGGCGGCCGTCCGGGCCGGAGCCGATTCGGTCTATTTCGGTGTCGGAGACCTCAACATGCGGGCGCGTGCGGCGGAACCCTTCACCCGTGAAGATCTGCCCGAGATCCTCCGCGTATGCAAAAAGACCGGCACAAAAACCTATCTGGCGCTCAACACGATCGTGTACGACGAAGACCTGGAGCGCATGCGCGCCCTCTGTCTGGACGCGAAAGAACAGGGACTCTCGGCCGTGATCGCCAGCGATCCGGCGGCCATGCTCTACGCTCGTGAACTGGGTATGGAAGTGCATCTCTCGACCCAGGCCAACATCTCGAATAGTGAGGCGGTGCGGTTTTACAGCCGCTGGGCGGATGTCGTCGTGCTGGCGCGCGAACTCACCCTGAAACAGATCGAGGAGATCTCGGCGCAGATCCGGCGGCAGGGAATCAGGGGGCCTTCCGGGAATCCCGTGCGGATCGAACTCTTCGTGCACGGGGCGCTCTGCCTCGCCGTCGCGGGAAAATGCGCGATGAGCCTGGCACAGACCGGCCATTCCGCGAACCGGGGTGACTGTTTTCAGATCTGCCGCAGGAAGTTCCGCGTCGTGGACGAGGAGACCGGCGACGAGATGGTCGTGGATAATCCGTATATCCTGTCGCCCAGGGACCTGTGCACGATCGGGATCCTGGACAAGCTGACGGAGTCAGGCGCCTCCCTCTTCAAGATCGAGGGACGGGGACGCGCGCCCGATTACGTCGCGACGGTCACGGAGGTCTACCGCGAGGCGCTGGACGCCGTGTGGAAGAAAACCTACACGGCGAAACGAATCGGGGATTGGACGCGGCGGCTCGAGAGCGTATTCAACCGCGGCTTCCGGCAGGGCGGTTATTATCTCGGAAAACCGATGGAGATGTGGAGCGGCGCATACGGATCGGTGGCGACCCATCAGAAATTCCTCTGCGGGCCCGTCGTCAACTATTTTCCCCGGATCCGGGTCGCCGAGCTGGATGTCCGGCATGAAGGATTGACGACCGGGGATCGCGCCGTGGTCATCGGTCCCACGACCGGTGCGCTGGGATTCACGATCGACAGCATTTTCATGAACGACCAACCGGTCGATCACGCCGACAAGGGGACCCGTGTCACCCTGCGCGTGCCCGACAGGGTGCGCCGGAACGACAAACTCTATCTCATCCGTGCGCGCAGGGACTGGCAGTCCTGATTTTCCGATCAACCCCGTCCGGGTTGTTGAAATTTCCGGAGGTTTTACCGTATCATGAACATCTATGCCGTCATCATTCTTTCGGCCCTGGCCGCTGAGTTCATCCTGAATCTGGCCGCGGACATCCTGAACCTCAAACACCTTTCCACCGATCTCCCCCGGGAATTTCAGGACGTGTTCGACGCGGAAAGGTACGGAAAAACCCAGGCCTATACCCGGGTCAACACGCATTTCGGCTGGATTACCTCGGCCTTCGGCCTCGCGGTCACGCTCGCCTTCTGGTTTTCCGGGGGATTCAACGCCCTCGACAGCTGGATCCGGGGATGGGGGCTCCATCCGGTCTGGAACGGGCTTTTCTTCATCGGCATCCTCATCCTGGGCAGGTCGCTCCTCTCACTCCCCTTCGGCGTCTATGACACCTTCGTCATCGAGGAACGGTTCGGTTTCAACAGGACCACCCCGAAAACATTCGTCCTGGATCTCGTCAAGGCGCTCTTCCTCTCCGTCCTGATCGGCGGTCCGTTGCTCGCCGGAGTGCTGGCCTTCTTCGAGTATGCCGGACGTTGGGCGTGGCTCTGGTGCTGGATCGTGACGGCCCTCTTCAGCCTCTTTCTCCGGTATGTCGCGCCGACCTGGATCATGCCGCTGTTCAACAAGTTCACGCCGCTTGAGGAAGGAGAGCTGAAGAAACGGATCCTGGATTACGCGGCGAAAGTCCGTTACAAACTGTCCGGAATCGTCGTGATGGACGGATCGAAACGGTCGGGCAAATCCAACGCCTTCTTCACCGGATTCGGGAAAAACAAACGCATCGCCCTGTTCGACACCCTGATCGAAAAACAGTCTCCACAGGAACTCGTCGCCGTGCTCGCCCACGAGATCGGACATGACCGAAAAAAACACATCCTCATCGGCACGGCCGTGGGCATCGTCCACACGGGCGTGCTCTTTTTCCTGCTGTCCCTCTTTTTGACCCGGCAGGGACTCTTCGATGCGTTCTTCATGGATCACCGGTCCGTGTATGCGGGGATGCTCTTTTTCGGGATGCTGTACGCGCCCGTGGAACTGCTGCTTTCGATCGGCATGCATGCGGTCTCCCGGCGACACGAATTCGCGGCCGACCGGTTCTCGGCCCTGACCACCTGCGATCCGGAATCCCTCGTCTCGGCGCTCAAGAAACTTTCGGCACACAACCTGTCGAACCTGACGCCGCATCCGTTTTATGTATTCCTGAACCATTCGCATCCGCCCGTGCTCGAACGCATCCGTGCATTGAACCGTCCGGAGCCGGGATGATCGTGGAGAAGAAAACCGTGCGTTTTGCGGCCCGACCCTACAGACTCGAGAATGCGATCCGGCATTACGCCTGGGGCACGCGGAACCGGGACGCTTTCATCCCGCGCCTGATCGGGAAGCAAGCCGAACCGGACACCCCCTATGCGGAATTGTGGATCGGTGCGCATCCCGCGGCCCCCTCGCATCTGGTGACGGAAGAAGGCCGGATCCCCCTCGACCGGGCAATCGCCTCCGATCCGGAAAGCATCCTGGGGGAATCCGTCGTCCGCAGGTTCGGGCCGACGCTCCCCTTCCTTCTCAAGGTGCTTTCCGCGGGAGAGCCCCTGTCGATCCAGGCGCATCCGGACAAACGACGGGCCCGGATCCTGCATGCCCGCGATCCGGCGCATTATCCGGACGGCAATTACAAGCCTGAAATCGCGGTCGCGCTCGACGGCCTGACCGCGCTGGCCGGTTTCAAACCGCCCCGCGAGATGGCCGAAGCGCTGAACGCCTGCCCCGAGATCGCGGAATTCGCCGGAATGGAATCCGCCGCCGTTAACCGGGATGCCCGGGGGAGGAAGGCGTTCTTCACACACCTGATGCGCCGGTCGCAGTCCGAACCGGACAGGCTGATCGACGCGGTGGAACGCCTGAAGACGCGGATCCTCCAAAAAACCCGGCGGTCGGAGACCGAGGCCCTGTTCCTCACTTTACGGGACCGGTACCCGGACGCCGACGCGGGGCTCTTTTCGCTCTTCCTCCTGAACCTGATTCACCTCGGACCGGGGGAAGGCCTGTTCCTGGGACCCGGCATCCCCCATGCCTACATCCGGGGCAACATCGTGGAATGCATGGCCAATTCGGACAATGTCGTGCGGGCGGGGCTCACACCGAAATTCCGGGACGCCGAAACACTCGTGGAAATCCTGGACTACGACACGACGCGGCCCGTCCTTTTCCGGCCCGATTCGTCGGAGCGGGAGATACTGTACGCGCCACCGGTCTCCGAATTCAGCCTGTCGCGCCGCCGTCTCGAAGCCGGAGAGGCGTCCTGTATCGGGGCCGTGGCATCCATCCGGATGATTTTGGTCACGGAAGGCGCGCTGGAGCTGTCCTGGGACGCGGAAGGCATACCCGGATCGGAGACCTTCGGCCGCGGGTCATCCGTCCTGATTCCCGCCTCGCTCGGTAAATTTTGGATCACGGCGCCGGCCGGGACCCTGTTTTTCGCGGTCCGGGTCCCGGAATCCCGATAACCCCGGAAAGGATGCCGATGGCGAAAGAACATTTCCTCGAACAGCAGAAACACGCGCGTGATTACCTCGTCCCCTATTTCGAGGCGGCCGCACCGGACTTCACCTCCCGGCGTGTTTTGGAGGTGGGATGCGCCGAAGGGGGGTGCGTCGATGTGCTCCGGACGGCCGGCTGTACCGTCACCGGACTGGAACTCAAAGCCGAACGCGCGGCCCTCGCCATTCGGACCAATCCCGCGCTGGATATCCGGACCGGGGACATCGCCGAACCGTGTGTGCTCCGTGAGATGGACGGCCGCTTCGGCCTGATCATCATGCGCGATGTGATCGAACATATACCGGACCGCGAGGCCGCATTCCGGAGCCTGTCACGCCTGCTTTCCGCGAAAGGGTTGCTCTACATTACCTTTCCGCCGCGCTTCTCCCCGTTCGCGGGCCATCAACAGCACGGGCGCACCCTGCTCGGCAGGACCCCCTACCTGCATCTGATTCCGGCGGGAGGACTGCGGACGCTGGGAAAATGGTTCGGGGAAGATCCGGCGGTGATATCGGCGGTGATCGAAAATTACCGGATCGGATTAAGCATCGGCGCATTCGAGCGTCTGATGAAGCGGTTCGGATTCGTCCCGGTGCGGAAGGAGTTGTTCCTGATCCGTCCCGCGTTCCAAACCCGTTACGGTTTCAGACCGCGGCGCATGGGGGACATCCCGGTCTTGCGGGAAATTCTGTCCATGGGCTGTGAATGCCTGCTTCGAAAATCCTGTGACTGACCGGCATATGCCTTGATGTGAACGACACAAGAAAGGAGTCTCTGTTGAATACGCAATCTCTCGCCATCATCGGCGCGGGCAACATCGGCACCGCGATCGCCGTCGGACTGGTCGAATCGGGACGGTTTTCAAAGGACCGGCTTTTTCTCACCCGGCGGAAGGCCGACCTGACCGAACCGCAGGATGAGGAAGGATTCCTGATCGGACACGACAATCTGCATGCCGTACGAAATGCAGATCTGGTCCTGATCGCGGTCGAACCGCAGCAGATCGACGGCGTGCTTCACGAAATCAAATCGGAACTCGTCCAGGGAAGACACCTCCTGATGTCGGTGGTCTCGAATGTGCGCATCCGGCAGATCAAGTCCATCATCGGGGCGCAGCACACCGTGGTGCGTGTGATGCCCAACACCGCCGCCGCCATCCGGGACTCGATGACCTGCCTGGCCGCCGGGGATGAGGACTGCAAAGGTCTGGAGACCGCCGAATCCATTTTCGGCACACTCGGATCGACGCTCGTCATCGACGAAGAGCAGATGACCGCAGCCACGGCGCTGTGCGCCTGCGGCATCGCCTTCTTCCTGCGCGCCATCCGCGCCGCCTCCCAGGGCGGCATCGAAATCGGATTCCATGCCGAAGACGCCCTCCTGATCGCGGCTCAGACCGCCCGCGGCGCAGCGAGCCTGGTACTGAACATGGAGAACCATCCGGAATACGAGATCGACCGTGTCACAACGCCCCGCGGATGCACCATCTCCGGGCTCAACCGGATGGAACACGCCGGATTCAGCTCGGCCCTGATCAAGGGTATCACCACATCGGCCGAAAAAGCCGCAGGACTCTATCAATCCAAAAACCGGTCCGATGAAGAGAAAGACCGGACCGGGTCGTGATTTTCCATGATGTAGAAAAACGGGAACATGTTGATGGTGAATCTGTTCAAACCATGAATCGAGTATATTAAAACAGGGAGGTTCCTGATGAACGCGTTGGACATGGGATGGATCGCCGGTTTACTCTTGCTGGCGACAGGCCTGGCCTGGGCCGGTTCCGGTAAGCCGGAAATCGGGAAACCCGCCCCCGATTTCGAACTGGCGGATCAGGACAGCGTCACGCACACACTCTCGGACTATCGGGATCAATGGGTGCTGCTCTATTTCTACCCGAAAGACGACACCCCGGGTTGTACGGCGCAGGCCTGCGGCCTCCGGGACGGCTTCGAGGATTTCGGAAAAATCGGGGCTACGGTAATCGGCATCTCGGCAGATGACGTGGAAAGCCACAAGGCCTTCGCGGAGAAATACAACCTGCCTTTCACCCTGCTGGCCGATACGGAGGCCCGGGTGATCGGCCTGTACGGTGTGAAGATGCCGGGACTCAAGATGGCCCGGCGGACGTCCTTTTTGATCGCGCCCGACGGGACGGTGACGAAAATCTACGAGAACGTGGAGCCCGCCTCACACCCGGATCAGGTATTGAAAGACCTGGAAGCATTGAAAAACCGGCCTTGATCGGCCGTGGGTTATCATGCGGGACGGGTACGACGAAGTCCTTTATTTCGCCTTCAATATGCGCCATTCCCGCCAGGCGAAGGTGAGCGGATCGTTCCGCCATCCGATGACTCGGGGAGGCGGACCGGGATCCCTGAACAGCAGCGTTTTCAGACTGGCGGCCGGTTCGGAAGCATCGAACATTCCCTCCGCCGCCACGCCGTAACTGCCGATCATCCGTTCTTCTCCGGGGAAAGGGAGGGGGTCCGATCCCGCGATCACGCGAAATCCTTTCTTCAGGGCCGCCCGCATCAGCGCCGGCCGCGGCCACAGGACATGGCGGAGCGGCGTGTCTCCGACCAGGAACCCGGGAGGACCGTCCGTCTCGTCGATCAGATTTTGGACGATCCGGCCGCGCGATGAAAACCACTTCCCCGGCGCCCAGTTCAGAACGGGGATGCCTCCGGCCTCCCGGACCGCGATGATCAGGTCCGAGGTACAGAGAACGCGGTCACGGAAACGGGCGTCGGTACACAGGGCGAGGATTTCGAGTCCCTCGCTGCTCACGGCCTGCCTGCCTGGGAGGATATACAGATCCGGCGTGCCGTCCTGTTTCACCCGGACGGCGCCCCCCTTCCCCGTTGCATGGATCAGCACATCTTCTCCCAGACGATCCGGGTCGGTCAGCAGCGCCCCGCGGATGTCGCAATCTGCCCGTTCGGTCAGAAGCCAGAAGAGCACGGCCTGTTCCGGTTCGGCATGATGACATTTCCGGAAGGCGTTCAACAGATTCTGCGTGCCGAGCCGGTACGCGCGCGCCAGGTCGTATTGGGGATACAAATGCACATGGGCATCGATGAGAAAGGTCTTACGGGACATCGGCCGCCTCTATGAATCGTCCTTGGGTTTTTCGGGGTATACGCCGTTGATCGCCTTGCGTACGATATCTTTGGTCTCGTCCGAAAACTCGCCGTTGACGATCCAGAACAGGTAATTTGGATCGTTCTCCCTCAGCCATTTGAGGCTGCGGCTCTTGTGTTTCCCGAAGGCGAGGACCGCCTCGTTGTTCCGCCAGTATAAACGCCGGTCTCCCGTGACGAACCGGTCGTCCTTTTCATTGCAATAGTCGTGCAGTCCCTCCATGTCCCGCGGCAGGTCCCCGTATCGCGCGACCTGCGCCTTGAAGACGTCCAGCGTCGCTCGGATGTCTGCCAGCGCGTCGTGTGCGCCTTCGAGGGTCCTGGAACAATAGAACCGGCAGGCCGCGGCGAGGTCGCGCGGCTCCCGCTTGTGAAAAATGACCTGGGGGTCGACCAGTTTCACCTTTTCGAGTTTGAGGGGATGATCGTGCCGTGTCATCTCGGCCTGGAGCATCGGCACATCGAAACGGATCGCATTGAACCCGCCGAGATCACATCCGGACAGGTACCCGGCGATCCGGGGCGCGAAATGGCCGAACCCGGGGATGTCTTTCACCTTCCGGTCGGTGATGCCGTGAATATGCGAGGCTTCCCCGGGAATCGGGATCCCGGGATTGACCAGCGACTCCCATTCCTCCTCCCGGCCGTCGGGATGGATCTTGATGAAGGCGAACTGGACGATCCGGTCATGCTGCAGATCCAGCCCGGTGGTTTCGAGATCGAAAAACACGAGAGGTTTCATGAGTGAAAGCAGCGTGAAGGACGAATCGCCTTCGGGTCCGGGAGATACAAATTCGAGAGACGCTTGTTGTGAATCGGTCATCACCAGTCCGGTATTTTATTTGTTTTGCAGGCTTTTTATGATAAGAAAGATCCGCCTAAGATTCAAGGAGAATATTTTGTATATTGGGACGTGGGAAGGAGGAATTGCCGCACATGAATCGCTGGATCGCCGTGATGCTGCTCGCCGCCGGGCTGACCGGACTTCTCTATTACGGCGCGGCCGGAAATCCCTGGGTGATGCTTCATGAGGCCCTCGCCCGGCCGGACGAATACGACGGCCGCGTGATCAATCTCTTCGTTTTTCCGAAGATCGAACGCATCCACGCGGACGGATTCGACATCCGGGAGGCGAACGGACATCCGATCCGTGTATACGGAGACCCCGCGGGGCTCCGGGCGGGAGAATATGTGGGGCTGAACGCCGTCTTCCGGAAAGAGGGATATCTCGTGGCGCTGGAGGCGTCGGTCTCGGAGCGGCGCCGCTACAAGGTGTTCCTCTCGCTCTTCCCCGTCGCCGTGGTCGGATTCCTTTTCATGCGCACCTTCCGGTTTAACTTCCGAAAAATGCAGTTCGAGGCGCGTGATGCCTGATCTCATCACCCACGTGGCGGCCGCCCACCTGATCAGGCGCCCCTTCGAACGGTCCGGAAGGGATGCGGAAAACCGGAGATACCGGGTCCTGTTCTATCTCGGGACGATCCTGCCGGACGTCACGAGCCGCGCCGTCAACATCGCTTTTCCCTCCTCGATGAAATGGACGCTGGCCCTCCACACCCCGGCCGGCGCCTTGGTCCTGATCGGCATCCTGGCCCTGCTTTTCGAGCCGGGAATGAGGAAGCGCGCATTCGGGAACCTGACCGCTGGCGCGTTCCTCCACTTCTTACTGGACACGTTTCAGACCTCCAGCACCCCCGTGTTTTTCTGGCTTTTTCCCTTTTCATGGGCCGATTGCGGCCTGAATTGGGTCGATCCCGGCGACCTGATCCCGTGGATCCCCGTCTGGCTGGCCGGAATCGGGTTTCTGGAACTCGTCCTTTATCTGCGCCGGAGACGGGAATCCGCCTCCCATCCCGTGGAAAAACCGCCTTTGGAATCCGGATCCGGACAAAGAAAATCCCGACCCGCGTAATGCGGGACGGGATTCCTGGTCTCGACCCCGGGAACCCGGAAGGATCCGGATTTACTCTCCCCGCTCCAGCCTGTAAATCGCGTAGGTACGGGCCGGCACGGTGATCTCATAACGGCCCTGACGATATGTCATGTCCACCTCCGAACCGGCCAGCAACCGATGGGCCGCCGCCGCGGGTTTGAGTTCGAATTTCGCCTCGGCTTTCCTGCCGGACGGATTGAGAATCACCAGCACTGCCTCGTCGCCCCTGGCCCGGGCATACACGAACGGATAGGCGTTCTCCTTCGCATAGACGGGGACGAATTCGGCATAGGCCGCGAGCGCCGGTTCCTGTTTCCGCAGCCGGATCAGACTCCGGACGCGGTTCAGGAGGGAGTCGGGATCTTTCTCCTGATCCGCCACATTGGGCGCATCCGGATCGGGATCCACGTAAA
This sequence comes from bacterium, assembly GCA_011046415.1. Taxonomy (GTDB): domain Bacteria; phylum Zhuqueibacterota; class QNDG01; order QNDG01; family JABMRT01; genus DSAP01. Next base: position 48,710 of record DSAP01000029.1, read on the forward strand.
GATACAGTTTCTCCGGATCGGCCGTGGAGAACCCCTTGTTGGGGCCGGAGGTCCATTGCATGGGGGTACGTCCGCCCGCGCGCGGTTTGTACGCCCCCTCGACATGAGGCAGATCATGGAGCTGGCGCATGCCGATCTCGTTCCCGTAGAAGATGAAAGGGATTCCGGGCATGGTCAGGGAGAAGGCGTAGATGATTTCGAGATCGTCGACGGTCCTTTCGATATTGAGACGGGACAGGTCATGATTGCCGAGCGGCAGGTTGATGTATCCGCCGCCGATGGTCTTGTGATGCTGATCGAGATAGGTCTCGAGGAAATCCGTGATGTTCCCCTTGCCCTCCTTGTCGAAATAGCTGTGCCCCTCCGAATAGCCGTTCAGGATGCGCCAGCTTTCCTTCTGCAGGATGTCGTTGTACGCCGGGAACCAGTGGAAGAAATCCGAATGGAATCCGCCGCCGCACAGGGCCGATTCGGGATGCGACCATTCGGCGACCATGAACGAGCCGGGATACTCGGAATCCATGATCGCGCGGATCTTGTTCCAGAACAGCTTGGTGCCCTCGTCGCGCATGCTGAAGAACTGGTCGTTCCCCGTGATGTTGGCGTTCTTGACCAGCGCCCCGGCCATGTCCGCGCGGAATCCTTTTGCGCCCATGTCCATCCAGAAACGCAGGATGCGGACCAGTTCGTCCTGCAGCGCGAGGATGTCCGGATGATCGATGGGCAGCATCCAGGATTCCTCGGGCTTCGCGAATCCGTAATTGAGGGCCGGCTGGCTCCAGTAAAAATTCCGCATGAACTGGCCGTTTCTCCGGCTGTAACCCTTGATGAAGGAATCGCGGTACGCCTCCGGCGGATTGATCCAGGTGTTGTCCGTCCAGATGTACCAGTTGGAGTATTTGTTTTGTTCCTGTTTCGCGGATTCCTGGAACCAGGGATGCTCGATGCTGGAATAGCTGATCACATAATCGAACAGGATCCTGAGGCCGCGTTTCCCGGCCTCCTCGAACATACGCCGCGCGTCGTCGTTCGTACCGTAACGGGGCGCGACCCTGTAATAGTCGGACACGTCGTAGCCCGCGTCGTAAAAGGGCGATTCGAAGAACGGGTTGATCCAGAAGCCGTCCACGCCGAGGCTCTGGACATAATCGAGTTTCCGGATGATGCCTTCCAGATCGCCGATGCCGTCGCCGTCGGTATCATAGAACGTCTGGGGATAGATCTGATAGAATACGGCCGTGTGCAGATACTCCGGGCAGTCGGGGATTTTGTACTCTCCCGTGATCACCGCGGAATCGAAGGAAAGCGGCGAACCGGCCCGGGCGTTCAAGAAGGCGAGACAGGATAGAATCATGATCCATACAAAGTTTCGTTTTCGGATGAACATGGGGCCTCCTGAATTTTTAAACACATAACGATTTACAAATAGCTTTTCTTCGAGTTTTCTTACTTCCAATCACAAAAATGACTTACACAAATGTCTTAGAAGGTAACCTTCTCGAAGAAGGTTACCTTCTAATGAATTATCACACCCTTCTTCAGAATCACATTCGCATACTTCCGCACATCGCCGCTGACCACGACGGCGAAGGCGTTTCCGGCCCTTTCATAGAAGGCGAACCGCCCGATCTTCGTGACCGGCCAGGATTTCTTTTCGTGCCGCTGAATAATCCCGGAATAACCCTTCTCAAGTTCCGGATCGGCCGTGTCTCCCGGAACCGTCTCCATCATCACGACCGCCTCCTCATCGTACTGATCGAGGACGATCAGGGACATCACCCCGTCCAGAATCGCGTCGATGCCCACACCGTCCATGCGGATCACGGGAGGACCGAGCGACTCCGCGGGAAAATGCGCATCCGCCAGCACGATCTCGTCGCCGTGGCCCATCCGGCAGAGTGCGGACAGGAGTTCCGGCCCCACGACCGGTGAAATGCCTTTGAGCATCGTTTGCTCCTTTTCGTCGAGAACACCCGTTACCGGACGGATTGAGATTCATCCGTGCCAAACCGCCTGTTCGCACCGGATTCCCGGACCCGTGATACATTCTGTCCGGCATCGTATGGAAGGGGCCCGGTAAGCATCCTGATCTCCAGGAGACAGGGAATTTCTACGGCGTCAGCCGCAGCATCAGGACGTCATGGGACGGTATCTCGAACCGTAACACCTTCCCCGTGGTCCCGATGTTTTTCTTCTTCCATAGATCCCGGAGTCTGTATTCCGTCTGGTCGAACCGGAATTCCTTCTCCGCAAAATCATCCACGATGGGGTGTTTCTTCCAGTCGAATGCGATCCTTTTCGGTTTCTTGCCGCGATTGAGGAAACAGACGGCCAGGTCGCCGCCCATGAGCGGCTTGGCCCAGACGTCGACGCTGTCGATCACGTAGGCCCTGAATCCCTGGATGCCGAGCGAATCCTGGTCGACCGCGATCGCCTCCTTGTTGGTGAGGATTTCGAGGGTCTCCCTGCTCATGCGTCTCAGGTCATTCCCCGCCATGAGGGGCGCGGCGAGCATGCACCACATGGAGAAATGGGCCCGGTCTTCGTTGACGGACATGCCGTTTCCCACCTCCAGCATGTCGGGATCGTTCCAGTGGTCCGGTCCGGCATACTGGCGGATGCCTTCCCGCATGTCGATAATCTGAAGCACGCCCCATGATTTCCAGGCCCCGTGATCCACATATCCGTCGAACAGCACCGCGATGTCGCCCGTGGTGCGCCAGAGATGGCCGATATCCCTGCCCCATTTCCAGGGTTCGTGGTTCCCCCATTCGCACAGGCTGAAGACGATGGGACGGCCGGCTTCGTACAGGGCGTCCCGCATGGTGAGATAGGCGCCTTCCGCATTCAGTCCTTCGGTATAGCACCAGTCGTATTTAAGGTAATCCACGCCCCAGGCCGCGTACTGCATGGCGTCCTGATATTCGCGCCCGCGGCTGCCCGGCCGGCCCGCGCAGGTCTTCCATCCCGCATCGGAGTAGATCCCGAACTTAAGCCCCAGAGAGTGGATGTAATCCGCCAGGGCCTTCATGCCCGAGGGAAAGTGTCCGGGATGGGGATGGATGAATCCCAGGCTGTCGCGTTCGCCGTGCCAGCAATCATCGATCACGATATACCGGTAGCCGGCATCTTTCATGCCGGTCGCGACCATCGCGTCCGCGGTCTCGCGGATCAGCTGTTCATTGACATCGCAGGCGAAATGATTCCAGCTGTTCCACCCCATGGGCGGAGTGAGCGCCAGCCCTTCGAATTTCTGGCCGGACGCGGATCCGGCGCAGAGGATCAGCAGTATGAGTAGGGTCTTTTTCATCGTCTCTCTCCTTGGTTTGGAGGACAAAAATGCTCAGAAAACCATGACGAAACCGCCGCGCGGACGGAGGCGGATTTCGAAAGGAAGTTCGGACGGGAGAGACACCTTCCGAGAGGAGAAGGAGCGGTCGTCCGCGCCGTCCGTGATGAGCGTCCCCGTCTTTTTCCCGGACAGGAAGGACAGATCGAGTCTCATCTCCCTCTCGGTCTCCCCGCCGTGGATCCCGGCCACGTACCAGATGTCTCCGGATCGCCGGGCCAGCGCCACCCATTCTCCGGGGAATCCGTCGATGAAGCGCATCTCATCCCAGGCGGCCGGAACCCGGCGCATGAAATCGCGGACAACCTCCGGGACGCGTGCCATGCCTTTGGGCGTCTCGGCGAAATGCTGGATCCCGGACCAGAAAATCACCGAAGTGGCCAGCTCGAATCCCTGGGTCGTCACCCGTTCCATGGACGGAATTTCTGAAAAACAGACCGGCGTGTAATCCATGGGATCGAAAACGTTCCGTGTGAAGGGCTGGAAACAGGAATGCGTCGGAGCCATGTCCGCATTGGTCTGATCGAACGTATAGAATTCGAATCCGCGGACGGCCTCGACCGTGACGAGATTCGGATAGGTCCGGTGCCGGCCCCTGGGCAGCGTGGCGCCGTGGCAGTTGACCATCAGCCCGAATGCGGCCGCGTCTTCGAAGATGTCCTGATAATAGGCCATCATGGACTGCCCGTCCCCGGCGAAGAAATCGACCTTGACGCCCTTCACCCCCATGTCGCGGAGGCTGGAAAATTCGCGGACGCGGTCTTCGCGGGTCAGCAATTTGCTTTTCGGCGTATAGGGCGTCGTATTCCAGTCCCCGCTCGAATTGTACCAGACGAGGATGCCCACATCCTTCGTGCGGGCGTATTCCGCCAGACGGGCCAGGCCGTCATAGCCGATTTTCCGGTCCCAGTCCGCGTCGACCAGGCAGTATTCCCAGGTCATGTGCGCGGCGTAATCGATGAACCGTTTCTGGACGTCGTAGACCGTGGAATCGTCCTTGAGCAGCACCCAGCTCCAGGACGACCGGCCCGGCCGGATAAAAGAAAGATCCTCGAGCCGGGAAGGAGCGGCCAGATCCGTGCCCAGGGTCGACTCGGCGATTCCCCTCAGCCCCCGGGATGCGGCGAGGATGCGCCAGGGCGTCTTCCAGGGCAGCGTGGATTCGGGATTCAGTGCGCCTCCGGGAAAGGCCTCGCCCTCCTCGGGGAAACGGATGAAGAAAGAGCCGGCGAGCGTGTCCTGGGCCAGGCGGCAGCCGCAGTAATCCCGGTCCGGCGCGGTCTCGGAGAGCAGCACCCAGAATTCTCCGGACTGGAAGAGCGCGGGGAACGCCCAGCCCGTTGCGTGAACCCGGAGGGATTCGACCGGAATGCCCGGCTCGTAGTGTTCCTCGTAGGACGGATTGGTCCCGGACCACCCCGTCTTCGCCGGGGCGATGTGCTGGATGAAGGCTTTCGTCCCGGGCAGGAAGGCGAACTCGCTGTTTTCGCGGACGATCTTTTTCATGTCCCGGGAAGAATCCGGGAACGCATAGCGGAACGCCGCGCCGTCATCGGAGACCTGGAACACCACGTCCATCGGCCGGCCGGATCCGTTCTCGAGGGAGAAGACCCTCCGGTTGTACCGGTAGGTGTGATGGCGTTGTTTTCCGTGGGACAGCGTATAGGTCTCCTCGCCCTTCTTGCTCCGGGAAACGGAGGCGAGGGACAGATTCCTGGAAAAGTCCTCGTCTTCGCGGACGAGACCGAGCCGGGAATCCCGCAGGATCACCGAATCCCCGAGGGACAGGCGGTACCATGCCGTGCCGTCCTCCGCGACCCGGAACGTGACGGCCAATTGTCCGTCCGGACTGCGCACCACGTGATGAGACGTCTCCCGGCCGCAAGAACTCAGCAGCGCTCCCAGACAGAACACCGCAGGGACGGCCCGAATCCAAATCCTGTTCTTTCCCATACCTATCCTCCTTCACAACAGATCCCGTACGTATCAGGACGGAATCTCATTCCTACTTTTGTCGAATACTCAGTGTTAATGCTCAATGTTCAATGTTCAATGTTCAATGTCCATTCCCGCCTTCGGAAATCGTAAATCATGATTCATCATTCGTAAATCAACCCGGAACACGCAACTTTTCACTCTTAACCCGTAACTCTTAACTCGTAACTCTAAACTCTTCACTCCTCCGTGGCCGTCTCCGGAAACCCCACGGTCTGGGCCATGATGATCTTTTGTTCCGGACGGAGCCGCATCTTCTCGGACAAAGAAGCCCGGTCCACCATGGCGCGCACGACCGTGGCCAGCCCCTCGGACGCGCAGTACAGATACACGTTCTGGGAGATGAATCCGGCGTCCGCGTAGGACAGGGTCAGTTTGGCCTCCTCCGGCGCGTCTCCCATCCGCGCATAATCGGCGACGAAGACGAGGTTGAGCGGCGCGGAGGCCACGAAATGCTGCCCGCCTGTGGCGGCGCGGAGATCCTCCGCGACGACCGGCTGCAGGGAATGCGTGGCCGCGTCATACAAAAAAAGCCCCTCGGCCAGCGCCGCATACACGTCGATCTCCTGCCAGTTCCGCGCCGAGGGCGCGGTGCGCCGGCCCGATTCGGGACGGTTGACGCCGAATGCCGCCCACAGCAGATCGGACAGGGTCTGCATCGGCAGTTTCTCGAGGCTGTAGCTGCGCCGGGATTGCCGGTCCTGAAGGACCTGCATCAGCGGGCGTCCGCCCTCTATCCGTGCGGGGGGAAGCGGAATGGGCGAGAGTTCCTGCGCCGGGCAGAGTCCGGATAAAAGCAGCAGCATGCTGATCAGAGTCATGAGGGTACGATTTTTCATTCGGGCTTCTCCTTCTTGTTAAAAACCAGGGTCACGTCGCGCTCGCCCCAGTCCGAACTGGAATGATGTTTGATCGTGA
>DSAP01000185.1 GCA_011046415.1 bacterium
GAGGTACCGTCACTCCGCCTTAGGCGGACGTTCTTCCCTCCTAACAGGGCTTTACGCTCCTCAGAGCTTCATCACCCACGCGGCGTTGCTGGGTCAGGCTTGCGCCCATTGCCCAATATTCCTCACTGCTGCCTCCCGTAGGAGTCTGGCCCGTGTCTCAGTGCCAGTGTGGCTGATCATCCTCTCAGACCAGCTACCCATCGTTGCCTTGGTAGGCCTTTACCCTACCAACAAGCTAATAGGTCGCAGGCCCATCCCCGAGCGATAAATCTTTAATTCCGATGCCATGCGATATCGGAACGTCATGAGGTATTAGCCCGCCTTTCGACGGGTTATTCCCCACTCGGGGGTAGGTTGCCTACGTGTTACGCACCCGTGCGCCAGTTTAATAGGGATTCCGAAGATTCCCGTTCTCCTCGACTTGCATGTGTTAAGCACGCCGCCAGCGTTCGTCCTGAGCCAGGATCAAACTCTCCGTTGTCGAATCATTTTCTAACAAACGGAAAGTCGAATCCATCAAGATCGAGAGCCGTGCACGCGAAAATTTCAGAGAACAAAATGACTTTGGATTAATTTCGCCTTTCTAAAGGCGTTCATAAATATAAATCTTTATTTTCCCGAAGTCAAGCTTTTTTTAATTATTGATGTTTTCTTCATCTTAAAAGCAACCCTCGTCTTCGAGGCGTATCAGTATACATAATTCAATAAGAAAAGTCAAGCTATTTCATCGCTGTTTATCGGAGAACTTGCATTTTTTATACGCGCGGCGCTTTATCGCGTTCCCAGGCCAACACCTGAGAGGCCGCATCGAGAAGATCTTCGGCCCGGGCATCGGGTTCTCCCTGAAATTCCCCGTCTTCCCCACGAAAACCGGTATTAACCAGGATGATTTTCATGCCTGCACGCCGGCCGGTTTCCATGTCTGAAGTCTTATCGCCTACAAAAACACTCCGGGTCAAATCGATATTCAAATCCTTTTCCGCACGCCGGATCAGGGCCTGGCCCGGTTTGCGGCAGTCGCATTGTTCGGATTTGGAATGGGGGCAGAAATAGATCTTATCGACGAGGACGCCGACATCCGACAGCTGCCTCAACATTTCCCGGTTCACCGCATAAAAATCTTCCTTGCCGAAGTAACCCATGCCGATGCCCGGCTGGTTGGAGACGATCACGATCCGGTAGCCCATGTCCTGAAACATGCGTATCCCGGCCGCCGCATTGGGCAGCAGCCGGAATTTTTCCGGTTCATGCAGGTAGAGCACCTCCTCGTTGATCGTACCGTCCCGGTCGAAAAATACGGCGGGCGCCTTTCGTGCGGGACGTTGCGTAATATGCGTTGCGCCGTCTTCATCGAGGACCCGGGAACTTGTTTCGTCCCCTCCGTCACGTATTTTTTCGATGATCCGTGTCGTCGAAATGGATTGGGTGACGGGGATCAGGCGAACCTCTCCGCCGTATTCTTCCGCGGTGGACCGGGATGTCAGGTCCTCATGGGAATAGTCTCCTGCCTTGATATAATAATGGGGTCGCAGTGTCCCGATATTTTCCCGGTTCCGCCGTTCGTCGAACAGAAACACATAATCGACGGATTCCAGCGCCGCAACCACGCGCACGCGGTGCGCGTCGGGAACCACGGGACGGCCCGGACCCTTGTAGGATTGGACGGAACGATCGGAATTCACGCCGACGATCAGCACGTCGCAGATTCCCTTCGCCTTCTCCAGATAGTCCGCGTGCCCCGCGTGAACGATATCGAAGGCGCCCGAGGTGAATCCGATCTTTTTCCCCGATGCCCGGAGATGTTCGCAGAGCGTCCCGAGCTCATCGCGTGTCTTTATCTTATCCTCAATCATGTCACAATGTCTCTCTGATGCCGTCGAGAAGCCTGTCCACCCGGTAATCCGACAGGGATTCCGCCTTCCCGATGGCTGAAAAAAGGGCGTCGATTCGTTTCAACCGTTTCCGCTTGCGCGGTTTCGGGCATTCTGAATCCGCAAGAACAAGGATGACCCCGGACACGATCAGCCAGCGCATGAGATCCTCAAAGGATTCCTTATGGAACCAGACCGCCTCCTGATGGCGATGGATTCGCACGAACCGGCGGGCGTCCGGATCGCGGAGCAACTCCTCAAGGAATGCATAAGCCGTGACCTCCTCGGACCGACCGGACATGAAGTCCTGATGCGTGGTCAGGATCCGTATGAGCAGTCCGGCTTCCCAGACCCGTTCCGAATCTGGATGAATTTCCGACAGGACATCGGCGACGATCTTGCCGAGCAGCCACTCGTCGATCCAGCTCCTGCTGACGGCGGCGGCTTCGTGAGGAGTCTGAACGGAACCGAGCCGGTGCAGGACGATCCAGGGAAACAGGACGCCTGCGGCCCGGACCGGCTCATCGTAAAGGGATTGAATCGCTTCCTGGATAACCGGCGCCTTCGCCTCTGTGAGAAGGGGAAAATGGGTCGCGTGTGCCGGCAATCCGAGGAGTACGGCCAGTTCATCCCGCGCGGCTCTTCCCAACCCGGTTTCAGGCGGAGTGACCCGGATGAATCCGGAAATCCCGGCGCCGATCTGATCCATGCTCTGTTCGAAATCATCGAGCAATGCCCGGTTGAGCGGTTTTCGTAAGTCCGTGATGGCGCCGGTTACGGCGTGGAATGTGACCACGTTGACCAGAGATTTGAAGACGCCGTGCACGGGCTGCAGGAAAATTTCAGTCAGGGCCTCGGCAATGCTCGGAACACCGCGTCCGCCGAGATAATCGGCCAGCTGATGATAGGGCCGGTCTTCCCGGACCTGTACGATCCGGAAATCCATGAAAACCTGATAACGATACCCGTTCAGTTCGATGAAGAGGCCCTGATCGTGAAGGGCCCGGGTGTTGCGGAGGTATTCCAGGCCGGATATCCGGTCGCGGAACACCACATAGGCGTCCGGGTCGGCAGGCAGGGCGAGCCCCTGGCTGAGGTTTTGGTGAACTATCCTGCGGGACTTTCCCTTTTCGATATATCCCGCCGACACCCTGATCCAGCCCGCGGTTCCGGCGTAGGCGTTGTTGTATACGACCAGGGCCCGTTCTTCTCCTGCGCGGTTCGAATAGGCGAATACATTCTCATTGACCGATCCCCCGTCCGTGAAGAAATCATAAAACAAAAAATGCCGGACTTCGGAAAAGAGGAGGCGGTTACGCAGGATCGGGAAAATTTCCCGTTCATGCCGCTGGATCAGCCAGGGATCGGGCTGTTCGTCCCAGTAGGCGCGGCGAAATTCCATGCCGTATTTTTCAGACAGCCCCTCGATCTGTCCGTGTCCGAACATGGGGAGTCCCGGCAGGGTGGCCAGCATAATACAGACACCGAAATATTTATCCTCCTTGCCGAACTGAACGACCGCGGCATCCTCGTCCGGATTGTTCATGAAATTGACATACCGCTTGAGTATTTCGGGGTCGAAGGCGAGTGTATTCTTGATGACGCTTCGGTATTTCGCGTTCTCTTCGTTCTTGAGCATGTTCATAAACGCGCTGTTGTATACCCGGTGCATCCCGAGGGTACGCACGAAATAGCCTTCCAACAGCCAGAACGCCTCGGCCAAAAGGAGGGTATCGGGTGCTTCCCGGGCGACACGGTCGACGACCTCCCGCCAGAATTCTTCGGGAATGGCCCTGTCGAAATCGGTTCCGGACAGGCCGTGCTCGGCACGGGAAGGGATGGCGCCACCCGTGCCCGGCTCGGGAAACCAGAGCCGCTGAATATGCTTCTTGGCCAGGGTCATGGCCGCATCGAACCGGATGACGGGAAACTGCCGCGCGACGTGGAGTATGTTCTGGATGACCGCCTCGCGGGTCTCGGGATTCAGATAATCGAGCTGAGCCGTGTCGTTCCAGGGCATACTCGTGCCGTCGTTGCCGTGATAGATGTATTTGACATCCCCGGTCCAGTGATCGACACGTTTGAACACCACGGCCGCATCAGTCCGGGTGTAATAGTGGTCTTCGAGATAAATACCGACGCGGTGATCGGAGGAAAGATCGGGTCCGTTGAAGGAATAGGACGGAAAGGGGGAATCCTGGAGTGAAAGAAACCGGCCTGGATGTTCGATCACCCAGCGGCCGTCGATGCCGACATGATTGGGCACCATGTCGCCGGACATGCGGATGCCCCGCTTCCAGACGCGCTCCTTGAGGTTCAGGAAGGATGCTTCGCCGCCGAGATCCGCGGAGATTACATAATCCTTCAGGGAATAGGCGGAGGCCTCGGCCTCCGGATTGCCGCACATCTGCTTGATGCGACGGGAGGCTTCGCTCCGCTCCCAGAGTCCGATCAGCCAGAGTGCCGTGAATCCCCACCGGGACAGCAAATCCAGTTCCTCATCGGGAATCTGGTCGAGACGGCGGATTTCGCGCCGGTATTTTTTGGACAACTGATCCAGCCACACATACGTGTTCTTCGCCATCATGACGACGCGGGGCATCCACTCGGCGTCCCGGCTGAATCGTTCCGTGTCGGTCGTGAGGGCGGAAAAGTCGTGCACATCGGACGGCCCCGGCCCGGTGAAACCCGTCTTGCGTTCTTCCTGTATCAGATCCAGTCCGCGGAGCAGCCGGTACAGGTATTTGCCGAGCAGTTTGCCCCAATGCCTTCGAATATATTCGAGTTGACCTTCTAGCGAGAACGGTTCAGCAATCGCCGGGCTGCGCAGCATCGTTAGCAGGGACCGGTCTTCCGGCCCGAAATGGGGCTGTGATTCGAAAAATGTGTCGAGGACGGGCATGATCTCGCGGTAAGCGGTCATCTTCTCGAGTCCGGCATCGTCGAACAATTCCAGATAGGGTGAAAATGCGGGATTGAGGTTCGCCAGCCAGAGCATCAGCATTTCTTCGAGCGCGCCGGCCGCATTTGGTATGCCGTCCGTATCGCCACCCAGGTAGTTTTCGATGGAGATTTCCCCGCGATAAACGGCCACGGGCGGAAACTGGTCCGTGAAATGGCGGATTGCCTCGGCCGTCCTTTCCTCCCCGATTTTTACCTCTGCGACCCTGAGCGCATTGACCATCGCCACGGGATTGATCTGCTCGCAATACAAGCGGACGACCAGATGGAGGATCTCGTCGATCAACCCCATCGCATGGATGTCACCCGCACGCACGGCGAGTTCGGGAAAGCGGATCAGATCGCGCCGGGCATTCATGTTCTGGACGAATTTCCGGACGCCCAGGAAATTGGCGAAAATGACATTGCCGTTCAAGGCATACAGGATTTCGTCGAACCGGTAATAATCACGCGCCTTGCGGGAAATGTGGAATTCCATGGAAACCCTCAAAAATCTTCTGTATTTTCAAACTCCTGGAAGTTCACCCCCCGGAAGTGAATCGATATCCCGATTCATATTAAAGAACCTGAAAGTAAGATACAGAAAATAATCAGGGCAATCAAATTGAAAATGATTTTCCGGACCTTAGACACATAAACCACCGGTTGGTTCCGAACCTCCCGGCGGTACATATCAACTGCATATCTTGACTGTATTTAAAGAGACGGGAAATGAATAAAAATGATCGTGGCTGAATTTTAAAAGTCGAGCGCCTCCTGAATCGTCATTCCTTTTTCAAAATCGTAATACGTCTGGACCGTCAACTCCAGACAAGCCCGTTTGTATCCCAGATAGGCCTCCAGCAGTTTCGTCTCGGTTTCTTTGCGTCGTGTGATCATCTGGAGCAACTCCTGAAAAGAGGTCTCTCCCCTGCGGTAATCGTCGAGACCGATCACTGTAACTTCTTCCGCCAATTCGAGACTTTCCTGCATATTGTAAAAGCGGGCGCTGTATTCCATCAAATTGGTATAGGCATTGATGACGCTTTTCCGGATGATGTCTTCCCGCTCTTCGATATCAATCATCCGCTGTTCTAAACCCCGGCGTTCGGCATCGATCTGATAGCGACGTCTCCCCCAGTCCCAAACGGGTAAATACGCTTTCAGGGTAACGGAGTTGCTGTTATCATAACCCATCCATATATTCGAGAAACTGTGATTGGATTTCTCGAGTCCGTATGTCATCTCCAGCCGCATATGAAAGGCGTCATGGCCCCGGATGTTCTCAAGATCAATCTCGGATTTCCGTTTCCATATCGCAAGCCGCCTGAGCCAGGGATTGAGGGTAAATCCGTAATGGATGGCCTGATCCAGATCGATCGATGCGGGTTGAACGGTCAGCACAGGATTGATATAGAGTGAATCCCGGATATCCAGATTCAGTTTCTGCTTCAGATTTGCGAGTTTCATGCGAAGCCTGCCCTGGTTTTCGAGCAGATTCTCCCGCATATGGGCGATTTCCAGCCGCAACTGGATCGGGTCTCTGCGCCGGTTGTTTGTTACTTCCGCAACCCGGAAGACAACTTCATGGACGGAATCCAAAATGCCAATTTGACGATTGAAAATGATGTTGAGATAAGCATATTCAAATGCGTCATAATAATCGCTGGCGATATCATTCATGATGACCATGCGTTCAGAGAGATAATTGAGCCGTACGTCTTTCAGATTCGCCTCTGCGACTTCCAGGTCATTTTTCAGTTTATTGGGCAGGAAGAAAGGTTGTTCAAACTTGATAAACAGCCTGTTGTAATAATCAATATCGTAACCGCTTGCTTCCTGCTGGGCATATCTGTACAGATTGTAATTCAGGGAAATGAATCCGTTTGTCGGATATCCGAACAGAATGACCGGCTGCCGGATGGAAAGCTGAGACTGCCATAACTGGCTATTAAGCCGGACAATCTCGTCGCGGTAGAGCGCCGAATTCCACCGTGTATCTGAAATCTGTTTGAGGTCGGGCGACCTGAGATCCACAGAAACATGAGATTTCAGACCCGCCTTCCGGGCCTGAAGCCAGGATGTGCTGCGTTCGATGCCGAGTTCGAGCCGTCTGATTTGATAACTGTGGCTCATGGCGATCTCGACGGCATTCTCGAGTGTCAGGGAAATTCGGTTTCCGGCATGGAGAAATGAAACGGACGACCACAACAGATTGAAAAACAAAACACCGGATGACAGATTGAATCGATGAACCATATAACGACTCCACGTTGATCTATCAAAAGATATCTGGGAAATGACTCCGATGTGTCATCGATCCGTCAAAAAGTGTAAAAGAATATCGAACCGAAGCCATGATATGATCTGTTGGCAGACCGGGATGCCGATCCAAATGGCGAGTCGGCTCAGGACTTCAGGTCCTCAAACCGGGAATTTCAAAAAAAGACAGGATAACATCCTGCCTGAAAACTACTCCGACGCGCTTTCCCTCACCGCATCCGCTCATCGCACTGCCGGCCGGGGGCGCCTATCCGGATTCCGGTGTCGTCTCACAATAGTTGGATCCTGTGTTTTTTACATGCCGCCACCATCTCTTCCGGCCAGATCGCGGACTGGACCTCGCCGATATGCGCCTTACGTAAAAAGATCATACACAACCGGGACTGCCCGATTCCACCGCCGATGGTCTGCGGCAACGCATCTTTCAGGACACGTTGATGGAAAGGCTGTCCGGCCTTGTGAAGCTCATTCCGGATTTCGAGCTGTTTGTACAATGATTCCTTATTCACACGGATCCCCATCGAACTGAGCTCGACGGCCCGTTCGAGTATGGGATACCAGACCAGGATATCGCCGTTCAATCCCCGGTAGCCGTTGATCGTCTCCGTAATCCAGTCGTCATAATCGGCGGCCCGGGAGTCATGGGGTGTGCCGCTCCTGAGTGCGGCGCCGATGCCGATGATGAAGACCGCGCCTTTTTCACGACAGACGGCATCTTCCCTTTCTTTCGGGGTGAGTCCGGGATACATTTCTTCCAGTTCTTCGGCATGGATGAAGGTGATCTTGTCGGGCAGGAAAGGCGCCTCAATCCTGGGGAAATGCATGCAGATTGCGGCCTCGGTCAGCTTTAACGCCTCATAGATCCTGCGGACGATCGTTTTCAGGAAATCAAGATTGCGTTCATCCCGATGCATGATCCGTTCCCAATCCCATTGATCGACATAGATGGAATGCAGATTATCCAGCGCCTCATTGGGACGCAAAGCGTTCATGTCCGTATACAGCCCTTCGCCCGGCTTGAATCCGTATTCACCCAGGGCATTCCGTTTCCATTTCGCGAGTGACTGGACCACCTCGCCGCGTTCCCCGTTCATGAATGGGATCGGGAATCCGACCGGTTCTCCCGTTCCGTCGAGATAATCATTGATACCCGTCCGGCCGAGGACCACCAAGGGCGCCGAGACCCGTCTCAGATGGAGGGCTTCCGAAAGATTCTTCTGAAATTGCTCCTTGACCAGGACGATGCCTTCTTCGGTGTCGATCAGGAATAGCGGTGAATGATACCTGGGGGGGTATTGCATCCTTCCGTTCGGTATGACGGAGTCGGTTTTCTGTTTTCCCATGCGTGCTCCACAAGTTCAAATCAAATTTTGTTAATATACAACAAAACAATCACCGGTTCAACCGCTTTTGAGTCCTGAATAAAAAAACCTCCCCCCTCCGGTCATCAAGTCAGCATTCCCGGAAAGGGGAGGGCCGCACCCGAAAATTCGAGTCGTCGCCACAACTCCGAATCATTGCCTTAGAGGGAAAGGCCGGGTGCAAATTTAACGCACGATGTTTCTCCGCATATAAGCCGGGATGTTCAAATCACTCTCCGACTCAAAGTCTACGGTACCGTCATTGCCCAGAATCTCACCCCAGACCTCTGCGAGCGGCTCGGATTTGAGTCGTTCGACGAGGGGGATATCTCCGTTGCTTTTCAAGTCGAATTCCCGGGCCGATACGCCCGTTCCAAACCGGTTGCCTTTTCCTTTCTGAAAACCCGTGGCGATCACCGTCACACGGAGCTCTCCGTTCATCGAGGGATCCTTGACCGCGCCGAAAATAATGTTGGCATTCTCACCTGCGCTGTTCTGGATGACCGTGGTCGCCTCGCTGATGTCATTGAGAGTCAGATCGCTGCCCCCGGTGATGTTGACCAGTACGCCGAGCGCCCCGGAGATGGAAATGTCTTCAATCATCGGATTGGCAATGGCCTTTTCGGCCGCTTCCTGTGCGCGGTTCTCGCCCGAAGCAATACCGGATCCCATGAGCGCATCACCCATCTGACTCATCACGGTCCGGACATCCGCAAAATCGACGTTGACCAGACCGGGCTTGTTGATGACGTCCGAAATCCCCTTAGCGGCATGCATCAGAATCTCGTCGGCGATACGAAAGGCATCATCCAGGGGTGTGTTCCGGGGAACCAGGGAAAGCAGTTTCTGATTGGGCACGACGATCAGTGTGTCCACGACCTCCTTTAACTCATTTAAACCCTTTTCGGCCTTGTTCTTGCGGATAGCCCCCTCGAATTCAAAGGGTCGGGTGACGATACCCACTGTCAGGGCGCCGAGATCGCGCGCGATCTCGGCCACCACCGGTGCGGCTCCCGTTCCCGTGCCGCCCCCCATGCCGCAGGTGATGAACACCATGTCCGAATCTGAAAGTGCATCGATAACCGCATCCTTGTTTTCCTCGATTGCCTTCCGTCCCATCTCGGGGTTTCCGCCGGCCCCCAGGCCTTTGGTCAGATTCTTCCCGATCTGGATTCGGTAGGGTGCCTTGCTCTGATCAAGCGCCTGCAGATCGGTATTCATCACATAGAACTCAACCCCGGTCACCCCATCTTCGATCATCCGGTTGACGGCGTTTCCCCCGGCGCCCCCGACACCGACAACACGGATTGTCGCGATCTGCCGCGACTGCTCGACGAAATCAAAAGCCAGCAGATTCCCCTTGTCCTGTTTCCGATTTCGATCTCCCACCATTTTCGGCCTCCTTGTTTTTATTTGAAATTCTTCCTAATATAATTCATCGCTTTGTCGATCCATTGTCTGGGCCAGAGACTCCGACGTCCGGCATCCGCAATCTGCGACGGGCAGGTATTTTTGATTCCGAATAAAACGAGTCCGACACCCGTGGCCATCATCGGACTCTGTACCGATTCGATCAGCCCGCCGAATCCCTGGGGAATGCCGAGTTTCGATTCATGTCCGAACACCTGATCGGCCAGCTTTTCACTTCCGGAAAGGAGCGCACCGCCCCCTGTGAGAACGATGCCGGCCGCCAGCCTGTCGCCGAAATCGGAACGCTTGATTTCTTTCGATACGAGGCTGAAGATTTCTTCCATTCGCGGCTGGATGATCGCCACGAGAGCCTGGAAAGACACCTCACGGGATTCACGGCCGCCGATTCCCTTGACCCAGAACGACCCGGCCTGTTTGAGCGCATCCTGATGGGCGCACCCGTAGTTGCGTTTGATGGCCTCTGCACTCTCGACCGGTGTTTTCAGTCCGAGCGCGATGTCGTTGGTGACATTCTGGCCGCCCAGGGTAATCACGGCCGTATGCCGGATCGTGCCGTCATAGAAGATGGCCAGGTCCGTCGTGCCGCCACCGATATCGATCAGCGCCACCCCCAGTTCTTTCTCGTTTTCGTCGAGCACCGCACAACTCGAAGCCAGGGGTTCCAGCACCAACCCGACCACATTCAGCCCCGCCCTGCTCACGCTGCGGATGATATTCTGGGTGGATGCCGCGGCGCCCGTGACGATATGGACCTCGGCCTCGAGGCGGACTCCCGAGATGCCGACAGGATTCTTGATACCGCCCTGGTTATCGACGACAAACTCCTGGGGGATGACATGCAAAACCTCCCTGTCCTGCGGCAGGGCGATCGCCCTGGCCGCCTCGAGCACACGATCGACATCCTGGTCGATGATTTCATGATCCGGCCTTGAGACACCCACCACGCCCCGGCTGTTTACGCTGTGTACATGTTCTCCCGCGATACCGACGATCACATCCTGAATCTGGATACCCGCCGTAAGCTGGGCTTCCTGAACCGCCTTCCGGATGGACTGGATGGCCTGGTCAAAATTGATGACCACCCCATGCCGCAGACCCTGGGAAGGGGCGAGACCCACGCCCAGTATCAGTGGTTTGCCGTCCGGCCCGACCTCACCGATTACCATCCCGATCTTGTGTGTCCCGATATCGAGACTCGCGATGATTTGTTGCCCGGACGATCTTCCGAATTGATGTGGGAGTACCATGAATTATGTCCTTATGCCTATAATGACCTGTCCCTGATAACGCAGATCGACATACCGGATATCGCCCCCCTGCGAGGCAACCTCTCCAAGCACCGCCTCGAGACAACGAATTTTGGTTGCATGCTGTTTTTCACCCACGAGTACGCGAAGTCCGGACCGGCTCGTGTACAGGACAATGCCTTCTGCTTTGCCGGGAAGCACCTCAGAGATCTCTTTATAAAGATATTCCCGATCGCTCTTAACCAGTTTGAGAAAATCGAGTCCGGCCTGAACCTGCTCGCTGTCAATGTGTTTTCCAAGACGGGGTTCTCCGGGCAGGGGGCAGGAAATCACCGGCATGTCGTACAGCCTGCCCGGCCGGGTGGGCAGAACCAGGCCGCTGTCATCCACGGCGTAAAATATTTTTTTGGATTTCAGGAGTGCCAGCGCCTGTTTTTCCTGGATCCGGATGTCGAGAATGTCCGGGAAACGCCGGGAGATCCGCGCCGATGCGACAAACGGGTTAGACCGGATACCCTGTTCGGCTCTCTCCAGACACACGCTCCAGATCGATCCGGCATCATCCACACCGGCCAGCTTTCTGATCTCAGCGTCGTCGATCAGATCATTTCCCCTGATTTCGATGCGCCGGATTTGAAAGACATCGGCATTCCGGAGCCAGCGTGCATACCCGCGCATCACGAGTACGGACATAAACGCCGCCATGCAAATCATAAAAATTTTTTTCATAACCTGGAACATACTTTTGAACACCCGATTCCTGATGAAAATACTTCAACACGGAATTTTCGATCGCATTCCCCTCGGCCTTTTCCCAACCGGTTACCGTGTTCCTTGTTTTTTTTGAATTTTGAGTCTCGAATCCTCAATTTTCTTCCCTCTGCCCGCAAGGACTGATTTCCCGACCTCTCACGCACAGGATCATGGAACCGTTTCCTCGAATCCCACAAAATGGATCTCGGGCTCCAACCGGACACCGAACCGTTCGAAAACGCGTTCCTGCACCTCGCGGATCAGGTGCAGCACATCCCGTGCACTGGCCACATGTACATTCACGATGAAATTCGCATGTTTTTTCGAGACCATGGCATCGCCGATGCGCAGCCCTTTCAGCCCCGCCTCCTCAATCAGACGGCCGGCATAATCGCCTTCAGGACGCTTGAACACGGAACCGGCCGACGGCAAGGAGAGCGGTTGCCGCTCCCTCCGGCGTTTGAGGATATTATCCTGGACCGCCTGCATCTCGGTCGGATTCCCGTCGTGCAAAGTCAGTTCCGCTTCGATGACGACGATTCTCCGGGGCAGATCTGTCTGCCTGTATCCGGCACGAATTTCCGCCCGCTCGCGTTTCTCTACGATGCCGGTCGGATCGAGGAATTTAATCCGGCTGATCGTGTTGAAAATCTCCTCTCCGAACGCGCCTGCGTTGAGCCTGACCGCTCCGCCCAGACTGCCCGGAACACCCGACAGCTCTTCCAGACCGGACAGGCCGAATTCGGTACAATACCGGAGCAGATCCCAGAGCAGCACACCGGCTCCGGCCGTCACGACGGTCCCCCTGGAACTGATGTGGTTGAATGCATCCGAGACGTCGATCACGATGCCGCGAAACCCCGTATCGCTCACCAGCAGGTTGCTCCCGCGTCCGATCACGAACCAGTCGAGTGACTCGGCATGACAGATATCGAGAAGCAGACGCACATCATCGAGATCGCCGGGCAGGGCGAAAAGATCCGCCGGTCCGCCGATCCGGTAAGACGTGTGACCGGAAAGCGGTTCATCGGCCAGGAGCGATCCTTTGAAACGCTGTTTGATTTTCTGGATAATCCGGATCTTGTCCATCATAACGTCTCTGATCGTCCATTCATGATTTACCGGTCGCCGACCTGTTTCTTTCCTCGAGCAACCGGACAAACTGCTCTCCGTATTTCCAGATATCGCCTGCACCGAGGGTAATGACGATGTCGCCTGCACAGACGATTTTTTCGAGACGCGACGGCAGTTCGGATTTCTCGGGAATGTAAACGACGTGCCGGTGCCCGAAATCACGCGCCGACTCGGCCACCAGTTGCCCCGAGACATCTGGAACCGGCGTCTCACGGGCCGGATAGATATCCGTGACCACGAGCACATCCGCGTCGAAAAACGATTGCCCGAAATCCTGACAGAAATCACGCGTCCGGCTGTACAGGTGCGGCTGAAAAACCGCGACGATGCGCCGATTCCATCCGCCGCGGGCCGCCTGGAGCGTGGCGACGATCTCGGTCGGATGATGTGCGTAATCGTCCACCACCATCACATCCTGGATATGGGCCTTGATCTCGAATCGGCGATGAACCCCGGAAAACCTGGACAGGGATTTCCGGATGGTATCGAAGGGAATCTCCAGTTCGAGCCCCACCGCCAGCGCGGCCAGGCTGTTCTTCACGTTATGGTGACCGGGAAGCTGCAGCGACACCTTCCCGAGCTCACGGCCGCGCCAAAACGCCGTGTATTCGCTCTGCGCTTCGCGAAACTCCGGATGAACGGCACGGACTTCGGCCTGGGGTGTCAGCCCGTAGGTCACGATCCGCCGCTCGAGGCGGGGCATGATACCCTGAAGAGAGTCTTCGTCGAGACAGAGGATGACCGTGCCGTAAAAGGGCACCTTGTTCGCAAAGGTCACGAAGGCGTCCTTGATGGCATCGAGATCGTCGTAACAGTCCAGATGTTCGGTCTCGATATTGGTGATCACGGCGAGGGTCGGCGTGAGCGTGAGGAAGGACCGGTCGAATTCATCGGCCTCGGCCACGAGATAGTCGCCCGCACCCAGCCGTGCGTTGGTCTTGAGATGACGGATCTTCCCCCCGATGATCAGGGTGGGATCATAACCGCCGTCCTCCAGGACGAGCCCGACCATCGAACTCGTGGTCGTCTTGCCGTGCGTCCCGGCCACGGCCACGCCCTGTTTCATGCGCATCAGTTCGCCGAGCATCGCGGCGCGCCGGATGACGGGAATTTTTTGTTCTAGAGCAGATTCGACTTCGGGATTCTGGCGGTTCACGGCGGAGGAGATGACCACCACGTCCGCGCCGGTAACCTGTACGGCGGAATGTCCTTCATGGATCACGGCGCCCTGTCCGGCCAAATGGTCGGTGACCGGGGTAAGCTGTTTGTCGGATCCGGTCACCTCGAATCCGAGATTCAGGAGCACCTCGGCGATCCCGCTCATTCCGATGCCGCCGATGCCGACGAAATGGATCCGTCGGGTGCGGCCCAGCAGCCCGTTGGCTTTCATGACGCCTTCCTTCCGTCTGAACCGGTTCGCTGCAATTGCGTGAGGATGTCGGCCGCGATATCCCGGGCCGCTTGCGGCCTTCCGAACGTTTTGGCTTTCTCGCCCATCCCGCGGCGCAAATCCGGATTATCCATCAACCCGAACAGACGGCTCAACAGCCGCCCCTGAACCTCGGATTCACACACCATCTCGGCCGCCCCGGCATCTACGAGGACCCGGGCATTGGCCTCCTGATGTCCTTCGGCCGCTGCGGGAAAGGGAATGAAGAGCACGCAGAGCCCGAGCCGTGTCACTTCCGAGACCGTGGTCGCGCCCGCACGGCAGATCACGAGGTCGGCCGCGGCATAGGCCGCGCCCATCGCTTCGATATATGACAACACGCGGATCCGTTTACCCCAGTCCAGGCAGGCGTCGCGGATCTCGTTTTCCCACCGTGGTCCCGCTGCCCAGAGCACCTGCCAGTCGTCCGCCTGCATCAGGGCGGGCAGGACGGACACCATCGCCCGGTTCAAACCCCGCGCCCCCTGGCTGCCCCCGAAAATCAGGAGTGTCTTCCGTCCCGGGTCCAACCGGAACATTTGAATCGCCGTCTTACGGTCCGTTTCCTGAATCGCTTCCCGGGTCGGATTGCCCGTCACGCACAGATTGTCCTGCCTTTTGAACACGGAACGGCTCCCCTCGAAACTCAGATACAGCCGCCGTACCCTTTTCGACAGGATCCGGGTCACGAGTCCGGGAAGCCGGTTCTGCTCCTGCAGGAAGGTCGGTTTACCGAGTATCTGACCGGCTCGGAGAACCGGCCAGCTCACGTATCCGCCCGTGCCGATCACGGCGTCCGGCCTGAAACGGAGGATCATACTGAGAGACTGGATCAGAGAAACCCCCATCTTGACGGGGAAAAGCAAATTACCCCACAGACGCCCCCGGCTGATGCCGCTGATCCAGACCGGTGTGAACGGAATGCCCTCCCGGGGAATCACGCCGGCCTCGATGCCGCGGCGTGTCCCCGCGAAGAGCGCCTCCACCTCTGTCTGTTCACGAAGCGCCTCGAGAATAGCCAGGGCCGGATACAGATGTCCGCCCGTGCCGCCGCCCGTCAGGATGAGTCGCACGATCAGCCTCCGGGTATCACATATGCCCGCCTGCTGCGGGCGCGGGTAAATTCGGAAAACGTCACATCCACCTGCCTCGAGATATTGATCAGGATGCCCCCCCCCATCATCATCACAATCAAATTCGAACCGCCGTAACTGATGAAAGGAAAGGGCAGTCCGGTTGTGGGCAGCAGATTGACCACCACCCCCGCATTGATCAGGGCGTTGAACAGGATCATGGCCGTGATGCCGCCGGCCAGGAGGAACCCGTACCGGTCCGGCGCATGGAGGGCGATCCGCATCCCGCGCCAGAGCACCACACAGAACAGGATCATGATGAAGGCCAGCCCGAGGAAACCGAGCTCCTCGCCCGCATGGGCGAGTATGAAATCCGAAAACGGCTCCGGGAGGAACAGGAATTTTTGTTTCCCCTCACCGTATCCGACACCCGCCAGTCCCCCGCGCGCCAGGCCGATGATCGACTGCTCCACCTGATGACTCATCCGGCCGCCCTGAAACGCAGATTGAATATAATCCGAGATCCGCTTTTTTTGGTAGGGGAACAGCGCCAGGCCCAGCAGGACCATCGGCGCTATTCCCCCGACCATCCGAGCCATCTGCCCCCAAGGCACCCCGGATAAGAAAAAAATCGAAAACCCGAGAAAGAAGAGGATCAGAGCCGATCCCAGATCCGGCTCGATGAAAACCAGCGCGACCGTCGCGATGAGCAGGCCGTAATGAATATAGATGGATCTGGAATCGGGCATTTCTGTTTCCGAATCCCTCGAGAAGATCGCGGCCAGGAAAAAAATCATCACAGGCTTCATGAATTCGGACGGTTGAAACCGTTTGCCAAAAATTTCGAGAGACCGCCGGGCCCCGTGAAATTCCGGGGTGAACAGCACCGCGACCAGCAGCCCGGATGCCGCGAGAAAAAGGACGGGCGTCAGCGGCCGGAAAAGATGGTAATCGATCCGTGAAAAGAGAACCAGCAGGAAGGCGCCCAGAACGACGCGGATGAAATGGTTGCGGAGATAGAGCGTCGCATTGTCGTACTTCTCGCCCCCCCAGAACGCGCTGGAACTGTACACCATCAGGATGCCGATCATCAGAAGGAGGATGATCGCGGAAAGCAGGATCCGGTCGCCCTGCCTTTTTGGGCTGGATGCTCTCATAATCGCCGCACCGCCTCCCTGAACCGGTCTCCCCGGTCTTCATAATTCCTGAACATGTCGAAACTCGCGCAGGCCGGTGAAAGCAGCACCACATCTCCCGGCTCCGCCTCCCGTTCGGCCAGACGGATGGATTCTTCCAGGGTCCCGGCGATGCGGATCGGACGGAGACCTGCGAACGCCCGTTCCATCTTCCGCGCCGCTTCACCGATCAGAATGATCGTCTTCACCCGTTCCCGGATACGTGGTTCGAGGATGCTGAAATCGGAATCCTTATCCCGGCCGCCCGCGATCCAGATGACCGGATTCGTGAAGCTGCCGAGCGCATGCCACACGGAATCCACATTGGTGGCCTTGGAATCATTGATCCAGCGCACGCCGTTCCGCTCCCGGACGAGTTCCAGCCGGTGAGGCAATCCCCGGAAGGATCGCAGCACCTGCCGGAGGATCTCGGCGGGGACCTCCATGAGCCGAGCAGCCAGCGAGGCCGCCAGGGCGTTGAGGTGATTGTGCGGACCGCGGATGCCTGTTTCGGAAACCGGTATCAGGGACTCCTCCACACCGTGGATGGAGAGCGTGAGCATGCCGTCCCGGACGAAACCGCAGGTACTTCCGGAAGGATCGAACCCGAAAGCCGCCTTCCTGCTTTTCGCGGAGGCGCACAGTTGGATGACCCGGGGATCTTCGGCAGAATGGATCAGCCAGTCCGAAGCGGCCTGGTTTTGGAAAATCCGGGCCTTGAGCCCGCCGTATACCTCCATGCTGCCGTGACGGTCGAGATGATCGGCCGTGAGGTTGAGAAAAACGGCGATTTCCGGATGAAAGCTCTCCACGGTCTCGAGTTGAAAATTGCTGACCTCGAGGACGGACACCCCGTCTTCCCGCGTGTCGAGGACGGAACCGGAAAAGGAATGGCCGATGTTCCCCGCCACCACGGTCGGCCTGCCGGACTGCCTGAAGATTTCTCCGACCAGGGCCGTGGTGGTCGATTTGCCGTTCGACCCGGTGACGGCGATCATCCGTGCCCGGTTGAACCAGCTCGCCGCCTCCAGTTCGCCGTACAGGGGAATGCCCCGGCTTTGTGCTTCCTTCAGGATCGGGCTGTCGACCGGAATGCCCGGACTGACCACCCAGAAATCCGCCTGGAACACCCGGTCGGAATGACCGCCGGATTCGACATAAATGCCCTTCTTTATCAGATCCCGGATTTCCCCTGCATCCCGGTCGATGATGCCGGAATCGCTCAGGAAAACCTCGGCGCCCTTCGCCGCAAACAGTCCCGCCGCCCCCCGGCCGCTCAGCCCCGCGCCGAGCACCGTGACCCGCAATCCCTTGATTTCTTTCGGAGACGGATGCATCATCTGACCTTGAATGTGGCCAGCGTAATCAGGGCGAAGAGGATACCCACGATCCAGAAGCGGGTCACCACTTTTTCCTCGGGCCAGCCAAGCAGTTCATAATGGTGATGGATCGGCGCCATTTTAAAAACCCGTTTGCCGCGCAGTTTGAAAGACCAGACCTGCACGATGACGGAAAGGGCCTCGGCCATGAACACGCCGCAGACCACCGGTAGCAGCAGCTCTTTCTTGAGAAGGACGGCCATCGTGCCCATCGCGCCGCCGAGGGCCAGCGCGCCCGTATCGCCCATGAAGACCGAGGCCGGATGGCTGTTGTACCACAAAAAACCGAGGGCGGCTCCGATGAGCGCCGCACAATAAACGGTCAGCTCTCCGGAACCGCGGAAATACTGGATCTGCAGGTAGTGACTCAGCGTGGCGTGTCCGCTGACATAACTGATTCCGGCCCAGGCGAGCGTCGCGATCGCGACGAGTCCGATCGCCAGTCCGTCGAGCCCGTCGGTCAGATTCACGGCGTTCGACGTGGCCGTGATCACGAAAATCACCATGGGGATGTAGAACCAGCCGAAATTGATCATCAGATCCTTGAAGAAAGGGACGGCCGTGGACCAGCACAGCGGGCTGAAATCACCGGACAGGGTCACGGTCAGCCCGACGATGAGTCCCCAGGTAATCTGTCCCGCCAGCTTGTACCGGCCGACCAGCCCTTTCGGATATTTCTTCACCGCCTTGAGCCAGTCATCGAGGAACCCGACCCCCCCCATCCAGAGCGTCGCCCCGGTCATGAGCAGGATATAGATGTTGTTCAGCCTGGCGAAAAGAAGCACGGGAATCAGAATCGCGGGCAGGATGATCAGGCCGCCCATGGTGGGCGTGCCCGCCTTCAGCCGATGCGTTTGGGGTCCGTCTTCGCGGATCTCCTCCCCGATCTCGCGCCGCCGCAGCCATCGCAGAATGGCGGGCCCGATGAGGAAGGTGAAGAGCAGCGCCGCGATTGCGGCCGAGGCCGCCCGGAAGGTGATGTAGCCGAACAGATTGAACCCGAAGAAATAGACCCGCAGGGGGTACAGCAGATGATAGAGCATCCCTCACCCCGATTCTGTTTGTGCCAGGATTTTGCCGAATAGCACGATCACCCTTTCCATCCGCATCCCCCGGCTGCCCTTCACCAGGATCCCGTCACCCGGACGGATCTCTTCGGCCAGCAGTTCCGCGATATCCGCATGGCTCCTGAAATGGCCGGCCCGTCGCAGGCCTTTCTCCCTGGCCCGGGACACCGCTTCGCGCATCAGGGGACCATAGGCGAAGAATCCGTCGAAAGACAGTCCGGCGATCCGCTCCCCCAGCCTCCGGTGTTCCGTTCCGGCGGAATCGCCCAGTTCGAGCATGTCGCCCAGGACGACGAATCGCCTTTTGAGCGACGGCATGCCGGCCAGGGTTTCCAGGGCGGCCTCTACCGAAGTGGGATTGGCGTTGTAGGCATCGTTCAGCAAGGTGATCCCGTGAACGGCCTGGACTTGCATCCGCCGGTCGAACGCGGCATGACTTTCGAGGATTTCCCTGATCCGGACGTCCGGAATCCCGAAATAGCGGCCCACGGCGGCCGCGGCCAGCGCATTGGCGGCCTGGTGGCGTCCCGGAATCCGAAGCCGGACGGTCTCGTCGCCGAGACGGAACGCCGGACATCCCGAATCGTCGAGTCCCGCGAATTCGGCCTGGACGTCGCAGCCTTCGGAAAACCCGTAGAGTATCGTGTGATCCCGCTTCTCGTGCAGGGGACGGAGCAGGGGATCGTCGCCGTTCAGGAACGCCACGCGGTCCCTCGTCAATCCTTCGATCAGCTCGGTTTTCGCGCGCAGTACCCCGTCGAGCGATTCTAAGAATCCGATGTGTCCCTTTCCGATATTCGTGATCAGGCCGTGTGTCGGCCGGGCGATTTCGCAGAGCCGGGCGATCTCTCCGAAATGGTTGGTGCCCATCTCGACCACGGCAATCTGTGAATCCTCCGGCCAGTTGAGAATGGAAAGCGGCACGCCGATATGGTTGTTCAGGTTGCCGAAAGACCGGGCCGTGCGGAAGGCGATGGAGAGGATGTCGGCCATCATTTCTTTGGTCGTGGTCTTGCCGTTCGACCCGGTGATCCCGATCACGGGAATCCGGAACCGGTCCCGGTACGCCGCCGCGAGTGTCTGGAACGCGGACAGCGGATCATGGGTCCGGATGACCGGCCCGCCGGCCTCTGAAGGTTGGTAGTCAGACCGGACAAGGGCCGCCGCCGCATGCTTTTTGAAGGCCAGGGGGACGAATTCATGGCCGTCGGACCGTTCCCCTTTCAGCGCGACGAAAAGATCACCCGCTTTCAGTGTCCGCGTATCGATGGACACGCCGGCAATGGGATGATCGGGCATGCCGGACCGGCTACCCAGAATCCGGGCCGCTTCCTGAAGCGTCCACCGCGTCTGACCGTTGTTAGAATGTTTGACGGATGAATTGACACCCATGCGATCCCTCCGTCTCAGAAGGAAAGAATGATACAGTCCCATGTTGATCGCCGCCTGCCGCGCGGCGTACCCGGTCTCAAACAAGACCTGTCGATGATGAACCGTCCCGGAAATCAATTCCATATCGAATCCATCCTGTCTGTCCAGATTGTTGCATATCTGCACGTTGTCTCTTTCTGTCCGCCTCAACATAGAGACGGACACGTCGCCTCAAACCGTATTCACACCGACCGTTCCGTGATCCTGTCTTCAATTTTCCCCGCGCCGGTTTTGACTGTTTCAGGACAAATACGCTTCGGCCACCTCACGATCATCGAAGAGATACCGCACCCCGCCGATCTCCTGATAGGATTCATGTCCCTTCCCCGCGATGATCACCGTATCCCCCCCCCGCGCCGCATCCAGCGCGGCGTGAATCGCCGCACGCCGGTCAGGGACCACCGTACGGGAAACCGGACCGGTCATGCCTTTAATAATATCCCGGAGAATCGCCTCCGGATCTTCGGTGCGCGGATTATCGGAGGTCACGAAAACCCGGTCGGACAATTCCGAAGCGATGCGGCCCATGACCGGGCGTTTGCCCCGGTCCCGGTCGCCTCCGCACCCGAAGACCATGATGAGCCGTCCGGCCGTGAAGGCCCGCGCCGTCTTCAGGACGTTCTCGAGCGCATCGGGTGTGTGTGCGTAATCGACCACGATGCGGAATCCGGCCGGGGCGGTCCATCCTTCCATCCGACCCGGAATCCTTCCGACGGCCCGGATGCCTTCGGCCACGCATCGGGGATCGTATCCGTGCGCCAGGGCGGCCGCGGCCACGCCTGCGGCGTTATACACGTTAAAGCGCCCCCAGAGCGGCGTGAAGAACGGAAAGGGTCCGGACGGCGTCCCGAGGGAAAATCCCGATCCGGCTTCACTCTCGCGGATGTTTCGGATCCGATACTCCGCCTCTTCACAGGCGATTCCAAACCGGACGACCGGCCCGTTTGCGGAACGGATCATGGTCTCCGACCCGGGATCGTCACCGTTTACCACCCCGATTCCGTTTCGGATCATGCCGAAAAGCCTGGATTTCGCCTCGGCATAGGCCTCGATCGTGCCGTGATAATCCAGATGATCGTGCGTCAGGTTCGTGAAGATGGCCGTTCGGAACGGAATCCCGTCGACACGCCGCAGATCCAGTGCGTGCGAGGAGACCTCCATGGCGACCGTCCGGACCCCTTCCCGGGCCATGCGGTCGAACAGCCTCTGGATGTCGATCGCGTCCGGAGTCGTCCGGACCGCGGTTTCTTCATGACCTTTCCAGCGGTACCGGACCGTGCCGATCAGTCCCGGCTCGAAGCCGCAATGACGGAGCACGGACTCCATGAGATAGGCGGAGGTCGTCTTGCCGTTGGTGCCCGTGATGCCGTGTACGCCGAGCCGTTCCGCTGGAAAATCGAAGAACCGCGCCGCGATCAGCGCCTGAATCCCGCGCGTATCCGGCACGCGGATGAAGAGGGCGCCCGGACCGACCGCCTGTTTCTCGGATACGATGACGGAAGCGCCCCTTTCGAGGGCGTCGGGAATGTAATCATGGCCGTCCGTCTCGAATCCCGGAATCGCGATGAACAGTATGCCGGGTCCGGCCTGCCGTGAATCGGAAACAACATCCGTAACTTCGGCATCCCAGTTCACGGAACCGTCGAGCGGTATCAATCCTTCAAACAATTTGCGTAACGTCTTCATGCCGGCCGTTTATTTTATTTTCACCCTATCTCAGACAGCCAATACCTTTATGGTTTGGACAGGACATACCGGATTGTTTTTCCTTTCACCGTAACCCTGTTCCATCCCATTTTCGTATCCCCGTGTCATGGACCACACCGGATCCGGCAAACCAGACCCGGATTAATCCGGGTGCCGGCCCTGGGTTCCTGGGATATCACCCGTCCGCTGCCTTCCGCCTCGACGGCGATTCCGCCGCTGCCGCACAGTTTCATGGCCTCTCTCAGGCTCATGCCGATCAGATTCGGAACGTGATATTCAGAGACGGCGCGGCTCTCCAATGCCGCGGGATAATATCCGCCGGCCTCCGGCGACCGGGTTCCGGAACCGGAAACCGGCGCGGACGTGAATGCAAACAACCTGTCGCGGCGTTTGCGAACGGGTTCACTTTCGTGATAACGGGGTCGGACAGGGAGACTCACGATCCGGTCGACCATTCGTGAGAAAATCGGCGCCGCCGACCGGGACGCCCAGTACTGTTCCCGGGGTTCATCCAGCACCACGACCAGCACATATTGGGGGACATCGGCCGGCCAGAACCCGACAAATGAACTGACATGGATGCCCGGCGTGTATCCCCTGACCCCGGGAGATGACTTCTCGGCGGTTCCCGTCTTCCCCGCGACCGACACCCCATCCACGGCGGCGAGTCTCCCGAGGCCCCGGCTGACCGTCTTCTCGAGGATGACCCGGAGTTCGGCGGAGGTTTTCTCTGAAATGACCCGGCGGATAACCTTCGGCCGGCCGGTCAGATGAACGCTTCCGTCGGTCCTGAGTATGGAACGTATCAGATAAGGCTTGACCAGTTCGCCGCCATTGGCCACAACGGCCGTCATACATGCCATCTGCAGGGCGGACACCGACAGTCCCTGGCCGAAAGCGATGGTCGCCGTGCCGAAATCATCCCAACGGTACACCGGGGCCAAAATGCCGGGCACTTCACGCGGGAGATCGATTCCGGTCCGCGTGCCGAATCCGAAATTGCGCACGTACTGGCACAGTTTCTCCTTCCCCATTTTTTTGGCAATCTTCACCATGCCGATATTGGAGGACAGCTCCATGACTTCCGAGAAAGTGAGCCATTCGTACCTTTCGTTGCGGTCATGGATGGTATGGGAGCCGACCCGGTACACCCCTTTCTCGCAATAAATCAGGGCGTTCGATTCGAAAAGTCTCTCCTCGAGCGCCGCGGCCGCCGCCACAATCTTGAACGTAGAACCCGGTTCGAAATCCCATTGTACGGCCCGATTCTCGACATACTCCTCATAACTCAGTTTGTCTGTATCCGGACGATTCGCCCAGACGGTCGCCATGGCGATGATTTCTCCCGTATAGGGATCCATCATCACGGCGCATCCGTTCTGCGCCTTATAGGTCTTGATCCCGTTCTGGAGTTCTTCCTCGAGGATCGATTGGCAGGCATGATCGAGCGTCAGCACGAGATGATGACCGTCGGTCGGCGGTTCAGAGGGCAATTCGAGAGAAGAGAAACTCTGATTATGGGCGTCCCGCTGATAGAAGGCCCATCCGTCCGCGCCGCGGAGGTACCGGTCGCAAGCCTGTTCGACTCCGCCGATGGATTTCTGACGCGAATCGATCACCCCGATCACCTGTCGCGCCAATGTGCCGTAAGGACGGATCCGTCTCGGTTCTTTCTCCAGGATCAAACCCTCGATCTTCTCTTCGGTAAGCCTGCGGAGTTCGAGATCCGTCAATCCCCGTTTCACATAGACAAACCGTTTGCCGTCCGATTTTTGGATGAGGTCAAGATACTGTTTTGGGCTACCGCCGAGTATGTCGGCCAGGACATCGGCCGCCGCATTCACATCCGCAATCAACCTCTGATCGAAAGCGAGATGGTAAACCGTTTGGTCCATGGCAAGGACATCCAGATTCCGATCATAGATCTGTCCGCGTTCGGCCGGCATCGGAATCCTTTTCTGATGTTGCTGTGCCGCTTTCTCGATCCAGGGACTGCGGTCGATGACTTGAATGGTAAAGGACCGGAACAGAATCATCAGAATACCCAGGAAGAAGACCGCGACGAGCTGATGCAATCGTCCCACGGAAACGTGCCGTAACGTTCTGCGGCGCGTGTGTCGGTACTCCATGACGGGTTCCCCGGGTTAAACTGTGATTCCCTCACGACGCATCGGGAGGGTCAAAATCAATGATCGAGACGCAACGGCTGAAACCCGGCCTGATGCCATCCGGAACGTGACATCACCGTATAAACAGACAATCCGGAGAGATCGACGGGCAGTTCGCCGATGTCGCGGCTGCGTACGGAGACAAGCCCCTGATTCCGGGCGAGTCGTGATATGCGTTCATAACTCCTCAGTCCGTTCAGTTGAATCCTCAAATCACCGGTCTTTTGCTCCAGGAAAATTTTCTCCTGCCTGAGACGGTCCGTCTCACGCAACACTTCTTCGATCTGGACCCTTGCCCCCAGATGCAGGACGACCAGTACAAATCCCGAGAGGGTCAGCAGGATGACGGCTCCGTTCCCTGCGTTTTTACGCGGCGAAACGGCTTTGCGCCGAACGGGTGTTCTCTTCTGCCGGCGCATCGGATTCACCCTCCCCTTTTCTCGGCGGCGCGCAGGACGGCGCTTCGCGCACGCGGATTCTTTCGGATTTCGGATTCCGAAGCACGGATGCCCCGGGGTGTCAAACTCCTGAAATCGAACCGTTTTTGTCCGAAAGCGAGTTCCGACCGGGTAAAAGACGGTTCTTCGCCCCGGAAATACCGTTTGACGACTCGGGATTCGAGCCCGTGATACATGATCACCGCCACGCGTCCGCCGGTTTTAAGAGAGGGATAGATTTTGACGAGACAGTCTGCGAGCTCCTCCATTTCCCCGTTTACGGCGATGCGGAGCGCCTGAAATATCCGCGAAAGCGATTTGATGTGCCAACGTGCAGGAGTGCATGCCCTGACCGCATCCGCGAGATCGGTCGTGGATTCCAGTGGCGTTTTTTCCCGCATATACACGATCCGTCTGGCGATTTGACGTGATTTTTTCTCTTCTCCGAATACAAAAAATAAATCGGACAACTTCTTTTCCGGCCAGCCGTTCACGATATCCGCCGCGGTCAGGCCGCTCCGCCCATCCATACGCATGTCGAGCGGCCCCTCTTTGGAATAACTGAATCCCCGCCGGGCCGCATCGATTTGACGGGAAGAGACACCGAGATCGAGCAGGAGTCCGTCGATGCGGCGAATGGAAAGTGTGTCGAGGACGGCGTCGATCCGTCCGAACCGGTCATGGATACAGCACAGGCGGTCCCCGAAACGGGAAAGCCGTTTTCGCGCGGAATCGATGGCCTCCGCGTCCCGGTCGATGCCGATGACCCGCCCGTCCTCCGACAGCCTTTCGAGCAGGGCCTCGCTGTGTCCGCCCCCCCCGAGCGTCCCGTCCACATAGACACCGGACGTGTCGTTGACCACACAGCCGACGGCTTCCTCCCGGAGAACAGGAACATGATATTCGTTTTCCGGAATATTCTGCGTGATGCTCATGACACGCACCCGATCCGTTCGGCCGGACAGGAGAGGACTGAACAATCTTTCAACCCGGAAATCCATACCGCATCCCGGCGACCCGCCTGCGGTCGGACCGGCTTCCCCTTGCTGTTTCCCCTGCCCCAAGATTTCATGGCCGATTTTTCCGGCTAAATATATTTTTTAAACGTCTCGGGATTCCAGAGTTCGATCCGGTTTCCCATGCCGACGATCAGCACCTCGTTCTCGATACCCGCATGCTCAATGTGTTCTTTAGGAACGACGATACGGCCCTGCTGGTCACATCGTACCGGCTGGGCGAATGACATCACGCGCCTTGAAAGCTTGAGTTGATCTTCGTCTACGTTGCCCATAAGCGGATTACTGATCGACCCCATTTTATCCATTTCCACCTTGAATTCCGACCTCGGATAGACGTACAGACAGGGTTCGGTGCCGTATGTGATGTGAAAAAAAAGATTGTCGTGCGAATCGGATCCGTCCTCGCGTTTTTCCTGAAGCTGTATCCGGAACGGCGCGGGAATGTTCACCCGTCCCTTCGCATCGAATGTGTATTTGAATTGTCCGCTGAAGACCGGCACGACGCTCTCCGTTACGCTCAGGATACGAAATTCCCCGCACCCCTCTTAAGGAATATTCAGGGATGCTAAGGGAAATTAAGGTTTAAACACGTGAAAGTCAAGAAAAAAAAGGGAAATCGGAAAAAAATGGGATGTTCAGGATTTCTGATTCCTGATTCTGTCATCGTCCTCCTTTTCCCATTTTATCCATACCGGAATCACACTCATTATGAATCTCGTCAGGAAAGTCCATACTCGTCAATCTGTATCAATTCGGAACGGAAAAAGCCGTTTCCCCTTGACAATGATGTTTCAAATCTGTAACGTTCAGTGATTAACGATTTGGAATGTACCTGTTTTTCAGAATCCCGGCCTTTTTTACCAGGAGCCAAGGAAAGGGATTCACGATCGTTTTTCAGATTACATATTCCCGGAACATAATAAATTCATGGCAAGACCCGTCCGGCCTTCTGAAAAGAACCGCCGCCCGGCAGGCAGGCGGTGCGCCATTCAAAGAAAAAGGTTCTGTCGTGAATGCGTCAAACGGCTATCCCCTCGCAGTCATCCTTTTTCTCTGCGGCCTGCTGACCGTCGGATGCTCGAAGAAATCCGATCAGATTCTGGATCCCTCGGACGGGGAAAAACCGTCCGCCACGGTCACGATCGGCCCGTCCGGAGGCGTCCTGGAAATGGAAGGAATATCGGTCCACATCCCGGCCGGGACCCTGGATCAGAACACGACGCTTACCGTTTCGGAGTCGGATGCGGAAAACCCGTTCGGAGAGGCGGGTGTGACCGGCCTGTTCCTGATCGGGGGCCTGCCGGATAACCTGGGTAAACCCCTTCACATCCGTCTGAGGATCCGGGATGGAGCGGAGGTTGACGAAGGCGGCATCGCATACGGCCTCCCGGGAGAGGCCTTCCTGACCGGAGAACCCGTCACCGTCTACAGCGTCCACGCCGCGGGAGATTCGGCCGGGTATCTGGTCAGCCGGACGGACGATCCGGCAAAAGCCGGCAAGAGAATGCCGGCCTCGCCCGGGAAATCCTCCGTGAAGGACGCCCTCAATGTCCTCGGCATCGGGAAGAAAACACTGGAATATGATGTCTGGAACATCACCTACTGCGGCATGCTGGATCCCTCGCGATTCACGGAGGAGCTGGACCGGGTGTGGATGATTGTCACCGGCGAACTGAATCTGCCCTTTCAAAATACGCCCGACCGGTGGGATCCTTATATATTGTATCACTTGCCTTATCAATCCTGGGAATTCCCGATCCGTATTGTCGCGCTGTCGCGACCAGAGCAGATTGTAAACCTTCGTTACGAGATCATCCTATACAATGCTTTCCCCCCTTTTTTTCCTGTGCTCAACATCGATGAAACCCTGCTCGGCATACAACGATCCGCGGACGTAGTCCGGTGTCTGGGTCCGGCCGTTCTGGCGTTGTCCCTCAACACGTATCACCCGCCGTACATCTGGTTGAATCTCGCGGTGATCGCCTGGTCTGGAGAATTCTTTTCCGATCCGGATACCGAGGCCGGATCCGTTCAGGGGAATAATCAGATGGCCCCGTTCCGGGGCATGGAGGCCGGTTTTTCAGGCGATCGGGTAAACCGCCACGGACACAGCCTCGGGATGGCGGCGGTGATCAAATACCTGGTGGACCGGCCCTCCCTTTTCGGAAAAGAGGGACTCCGGAGAACCTATGACAGACTCCTGGACGGACGGGAGAACCACAACGCCGCCCTGCTCCGAAGCATCGACGCGCTGCCCGCGGAATGGTGGCCCGATTTCTTCAAATCCTATATCGGCGGAGAGATCTACGGCGTCCCGCCGTCCGTGTTCACGGAAAACGCCTCCGGCACCTGGATCCTCGCGTCGGAAGAGGATGAGCAGACGACCTTTGCCTCCGATTATCCCGACATGTCGGCCGAACTCTTCCTGGTGGATGTCCAGAACCCGGATATTCACGACGGCGATCGTCTCATCGTCGACGTGTCGGGCACCGTGGCCGGACAGGGGCTGACGGCGATGATTTTTGCGGTCAATGGAAACAAACTGGACTTCCTGGGCATGGAACACGCGGCTTCTGCCGGACTCCGGCTGACCGGCATGAAGGCGAAATATGACGCCGGGATCCGCCGGTATCTCGTCGCGGTCGTGAACAGCAACCGGAATGAAACATACACGGGTTCGACGCATATCGAACTGACCCTGCGGCATGAGAAAGCACCCGATGAGGTCCCGGGTTTCGTCCAGTGCGATGTATATCTGAATATTCTGATGGAAAGGGAGGACTGGAATACCTATGACGGACGAAACACCATCATGACCACACTCAACATCTCGGACGCCGTCTCGATGGCCGGAACTTTCTCAAACAACCGATTCGAAGGAAGCCGGACCTATGACATCACGGGGGGATTCTTCGCCGAGAGCGGAACCTGGACCGATTCGGTCGCCCTGACGCTCGGCTCGGACTTTCAGAGTATTTTAAGTCTTGATTATACGGGCATCGGAACGATACTGAACAAGGACGGGACCACCACCCATACGACAAGACATTTCACCGCCGCGAATATCCCGCACAGCCGAGAGACTTCGATGATCCCCATACCTACCATATCGGGGAGGAGGGAACCTGTTCCGTGATCACCGGCATTTTCTTTGAGAGTCTCGACTACCGCGGCGAATCCCTCGTCGGATCCAGGATCGGCACGGGATATTATGAGTGTGATACATGGAGCGCGATTACGGTGCGGTTGCGGAATTGATCCCGATTCTGCTCTTTCAGGATTCAGGATATCCGGATCCTGATCTCCTGTTTTTTCAACAGGCGGGACGCCATTTCGCTGGTTTTAAATCGGTTTTCATCTTAACTTGGGTGCGGATGTACCGGTTCCATCAGACTCACCTGAAAAATTGTCGGTAAGGGAGTGATGACAAAGATCCATTCCCGCGATGCCGGAAATCCCGCATACGACTGGTATACCCTGGACAATGCGGCCAAGATTTATCCGTCGACCGCCTCTGAACATTCTCCGGCTGTGTTCAGACTTTTCGTGACACTGAAAGAACCTGTTAAATCTTGGATCTTACAGCAAGCGATCGAAGCAGTCATGCCCCGCTTTCCGTATTTTCAGGTCTATCTGAGGCGGGGATGGTTTTGGTATTATCTTCAAAGGCACCATCACATACCCCGGATACGGCCACTGGAACCGACACCCGTATCCCGAATACCTGTCCGCGCCGGATCCTCGCATTTACTCCATGTCAGTGCCGGCAGGAACATCATCGCCGTTGATTTCTCGCATATCCTGACCGACGGGAACGGCGGAATCCGGTTTCTGATCTCATTGATCGCGGAATATCTCAGGTTATGTGGCATGCCGATCGGGTCGCATGAAAATTTTTTGCATCCTCAAGATCCGCCCCATCCAGAAGAATATGAAGATGCATACAAAAGATACTTCATAAAGGGGGCTCCGGGTCCGGGACACTATTCTCCCGCCTATCATATCCCGGGAAGACCCGCTCAGGCCGGCCGTTTCCGGACAATCACAGGTAGAATCTCCGTCGACCAGATGCTGGATCGAACAAGAAAAGAGGGCGTGACTCTGACCGAATATCTTGCGGCGTTGATGATATATTGCCTGGCCCGGATTTACCAGGAGGAAGTCGACCAAGGGAAAAAACATCGAAGGTCCATCATCCGGCTTGAGGTGCCTGTCAATTTAAGGTCCTTTTATCCCTCGGGCACCATGAGGAATTTTTCTCTTTACGTATCCCCGGAGATTGACATGAAACTGGGGCCGTACGATTTTGAAGAACTGTTGAAGCACGTCCATCACAGCATGCGGATCCAGATCAATCGGAAAGAACTCAGCAGGCAGATTTCCCGTAATGTGGGTGCCGAGTTCAATCCGTTGATCCGTTTTTTACCTCTTTTCATAAAAGACCGTTTTGTAAACTGGATTCATTCAAGAATGGGAGAACGGCTCTATTCCGGGGTGCTTTCGAATCTGGGCAAGATCTCTCTCCCGGCGGAAATGGAATCCTCGGTTCAATCCATTCATGTTGTGCTGAGCCCCAATCGGATGATGAAAACAAGCTGTACGGTTATCGGTTATCAAAACGATATACATATCAACTTCTGCAGCCTGGTGGAGAGCCGGAATCTGGAGAGACTGTTTTTTACACACCTCGTTGAATACGGTATTTCTGTACACATCAAGGAGTCGTGAGTCATGCCGGTCTGTAAACATTGCGGTGTCGAGATCGAAGAAGATCTGCCTTGTTGTCCTCTGTGCCGTTCTTCGATCCATGGAGGAGATCCTGTCGGCGAACAGAACATCCGGACTCCCTTGCCGGAAACGGCAGCCCATCAAAAAAGCTGGTTTTGGGGCTTGATCACCTTGTTGGGTCTGGGAGGGGGAGCCATTGTATCAGCCGTTGATCTGGCTTACGGCATGTCGATCACCTGGTCCAGATATCCGTTGATATCGATTGCATACCTGTGGCTGACAGTCTCCCTTTTTATCTACCTGAGAAAACACATTTATTCTCTGCTTCTGTTTGAAACAATCAATCTCGGGCTGTAT
The DNA here is from genome assembly GCA_011046415.1 of bacterium. Classification (GTDB taxonomy): domain Bacteria; phylum Zhuqueibacterota; class QNDG01; order QNDG01; family JABMRT01; genus DSAP01. Next base: position 30,991 of record DSAP01000185.1, read on the forward strand.
TTGTGGATTTTAAATTCATTGACACCCATCACGCCCTGGTTTTTTTCACTGGTTATTCCTCTGTATATTCTGGTGAGTGTTTTTTATCGGTTTGACGCTGTTCATCGTCCGCAAATTCAAACTGGCGATTACGGGGATTGTGGTGACCGGGATGATCAGCATGGGGCTTTTTCTCCTGCTTCTGGAAATGATCCTCAACAGGTTTATTTTCGATAAAATATTCATCAGCTGGTCTCTGATCATTTTCGCCTGTATTCTTACGTTTTCCGCAGCTTTTCTCTTTATTCAAAAGCGGTATGGATTACACAGGTCCGAACTGAAAAAAAAATTTCATGCTTGAATATCCGGATGATAATGATGCCATGATATATTCCCCAGGAACAAAACTCGGAATCCTGAATCATCGTGTAGTAAATAAGGCAATAATTCCCTATTATATTCAGTAATTCAAAAAAAAGGAGACCGGAAATGGAAGACAGAAAAATTTTCATCGACAAGATGTCCGCGAAACTGAAAGAATGGGACGCGGAAATCCGGAAACTCGAGGCGAAAGCGGATACCGTCAAGGCAGACGCCAAGGCCGGATATCTCCGGCAAATCGATGAACTGCGCGGCAGGAAAGAGGAGGCGCGGCAAAAACTCGAAGAAATCCGGGAAGCCGGCGAGGAGGCCTGGGAGGATCTGAAAGAAGGCGCCGAGCAAAGCTGGAAAATCCTGGGAGATTCCGTCAGGAATGCTTTCGAAAAATTCAAAGGATAACCCGGAAATGAAATTCATCAAAAGAAAGACGCCAAAAAAGAAGATCGGATTGGCACTCGGGGGCGGCGCCGTGCTCGGCGCCGCCCATATCGGCGTCCTGAAGGCGCTCGAGGAATATGACATCCCCATCCGGTATATTTCAGGGACGAGCATCGGAGCCTTTATATCCATTTTTTATGCGTTCGGCAAGCGATGGAAAGAGATTGAGGAAATCGCCAAAGAGTTAAACTGGCTGGACGTTTCCGGCTTATCGCTTTCGAAACTCGGGCTGCTGTCGAATAAAAAATTGGGAGAACGCATCAAGGAAACGATCGGTGATGTGACCTTTGACCAGGCAGATATTCCCCTTGCCATGATCGCCACGGACATCACCAGCGGCGAAAAAATTGTTTTCAAAGAAGGCGATGTGATTACGGCCGTCATGGCGAGTACGTGTATTCCCGGAATCTTTATTCCGGTGGAAATGGACGACAGATTGCTGGTCGACGGCGGACTGGTCGAGAATGTCCCGGTCTCGCCTTTAAAAGAGATGGGGGCGGATTTCATCATCGGCGTGGATTTGAATGCCGAGTATTCCCGGAAGAAACCCGAGAATATTGTCGATATTCTGTTGAGATCTTTTGTTTTTACTTTGATGTCCGCAACGGAATCGCAAAAGGAAAAAGCACATATACTCATCCAGCCGGATTTGTCCGCATTCAACATGGTCGATATCGGCCAGGCGGATGCGTTGATAGAAACAGGATATGACGCGGCAAGAACCGTTTTACGAAAGGTGTTTTAGGGAATTTTTATCGGGGAAAGAGAGAGGTCGGAATAAACGACCACCGGCATAGCCGGCGGCTTTTGATTGCGGCCAAAGGCCGCGAGTAAAAGAAGGCACGTTCAGTGCCGACCTGTTTAAGATCGTGAACCACTGGCAAAGCCAGTGGTTTGCAAATGATCAATCAAGGGGCCGCCCGGATCCGGAAATATCCGGTCCCCCGAATCGGGTCGCCTCGCAATCCGTCTCACGGGTCCGGCTACGGGCTGATCCCGGCCCTGGATCAGCCCGATACTCTGCCTGGACTGCAGACACCCTCTGCGAACCAAGCGGAACCTGACTATGAAACACACTGCGCTTTTCCTGATGTTTATCCCGGGGATTCTTCCTGCGGCGGAACACCCCCCGCCCCGATCCGCGTCATGACCTTCAATATCGATTACATTTTCGTTTCCGCGGGCATCGCGGTGCTGAAGCACGCCGCCCTCCCCCATTTCGAGGAAGGACGGCTCCCCTCGGACCATTATCCCGTGTTCGCCGAGATCGTGCTCAGATAATCCGGATGACACCCTCCTTCCGTTTTCCGCTTGCATTTTTCACGGGCATTGATTATCCTTTGGACATACAAAAGACGTCCGGGCGACAGGATACGAACCGGATTTCGGGCGTCCAACCCGGCACAGGAACAAGGGTGCCGAATGAGGCATATGAACCGCATCCCGTTAACGACGGGGAACATGATCTTAAAACTTGCCATACTGATCCTGATGTCGTGCGGCTTTTTATCCTGCCGGGACAGGGCGGCCGGCCCGGAACCCGAAAGCGACCCTTTCGTGATCGAGAATCTGGGTGTCGTCTTCGGGCCCTGGAACAGGGAAACCGGCCGGGCCGGAGATTTTCTCTTCCGGGATATCGGCAGTATCCCGAAAATCGTATCCGAATTCGGCACCGAAGTGGTCGCCCATGACGGGTCGACGAAACGGCTGCCCACGATCGACTTCGTCGTCCGGGAGGATGCGCCCGTCCTCGCCGCGGCGGAGGGACGGGTGGACCGTATCTTTTATCAGGAGGGTGCGCGGGACTGGGAGATCATCGTCCGGTCATCGAACGATCCCGATTTCGAGGTGATCTACGACCACCTGGTCGGACTGCGGGTCGAAACGGGAGACCGGATCGCACCCGGCGACACGCTCGGTCATCCCCGGCCCCTGTTCGGGGGTCTCGGCGTCTTCGAGCTCATGGTGACGAACCGTGCGACGGGACTCGCCTATTGTCCCTTCTGTTTTTTCGATCCGGAACGGATCGAAGAGGCCCGGGAGCAACTTCTCAGGCTCATTCACGACTGGGAAACGTTCCGAGACGACATCACGATTCACGATGAATCCGCCTATGTCTATGCCGGCTGCCTGATGGAATCCATGATGAGTTATTGAGACAATCGCCGGTGCGCAAAAACCGGATCGTGAGAACTTCTCAAGGCGCTTTAGGGAAACAGAATAGGCCGAACCGGTTCAACCCGAGAGAAAGGATAATCCCGGGGATTCCTCCGGATTTCCGGGATGAGACACATTTCATGGAATACAGACCTTACGGAAAAACAGACGCGAAAGTCTCGGTGCTGGGATTCGGCGCGATGCGGTTCGCACATCCCGAAGACACGGAGGATTCGGCCGCCACGGTACTCCATGCCTTCGAGAAGGGCGTGAACTATTTCGACACGGCGCCCGGGTATTGTGAAGACCAATCCGAAATCATCATCGGACGCGCCGTCGTCGAAATGATAAAGAGCGGCAGGCCCTTCTATGTCTCCACCAAATCCGGCGGCAAAACAGCGGGGGACGTCCGAAGGGATCTGGAGACATCGCTCAGGCGGCTGGGTCTCGAGACGATCGACTTCTATCATTGCTGGTGTGTGATGACCCTGGAGGACTGGCGGAACCGCCTGAGCGGCGGGGCGGTCCGGGAAATCCTCAAGGCCCGGGACGAAGGGCTGATCCGCCATTCGGTCGTCTCCACGCATCTGCCGGGACCGGAGATCCATCATCTCCTGGAAGACGGCTATTTCGAAGGGGTGACGCTCGGATATTCGGCGATCAATTTCATCTACCGGGAAGCGGGCATCCGGGCCGCGGCCGATCGCGGCCTCGGGGTGACGGTCATGAATCCGCTGGGCGGCGGGATCATCCCGCAGAATGAAGAAACATTCTCCTTCATCAAGACAAATCCGGATCAATCCATGGTCGAGGCCGGATTGCAATTCCTGAAAGCCCAACCCGGAATCTCGACCCTGATCGCGGGATTCCGGAACCGGGCCGACGTGGACGATGCGGTCCGGGCCGTCGGACAGGACGCCCCCTATCCCGCCGGTCACATGGAAAGTCTGCGCCGGAAGCTCAGGGACCATTTCGACCGGCTGTGCACCGTGTGCACGTATTGCCGGGACTGTCCCGAAGGCATCGAGGTCTGGAAATACATGGAGGCCGCGAATTACTTCATGATCCGGGCGTCCGATACGCCCTTTGACCGGCTGAAATGGCACTGGGACAAGAAGATCGACGAACTGGACCGGTGCACGCAGTGCCGGCTGTGCGAGGAGGTTTGCACCCAGCGGCTCCCCATCCTCGAACGGTTCGGGCAGTTGCGGACCGGGAAACCCGGATGACCCGGTATGTCTAAAAATCCCGGAAAAAAGAAACGTGCCTTACCGGTTTTATTCAGTCCGCCGGTCCTGGCCGTCCTCTTCATCACGACCACGGCCGGCGCACAGAAAGTTTGGATGACGGATCCCGGAATGATACATGCTTGTGAGGATGAATCCGGATCTCTAGCCTTCAGGGAGGCCGGTCCGGATGAATTTGCCTTCGATACCGGCGTCCTGCGCGGCAGGCTGCGTGCCGGCGGCAGGCCCGCAGGCCTGACTGCGGTGATCCATGTACCCACCGGACTTTCCGTGGACCGCAGCCACGGCCTGGTCAACCATTACCGCGTTTTCACCACGGGTGAACGCTACGGCCGCGGCATGCGGGACACGCCGGGAGAGGCGCGCCTGCTTGCGGACGGCGGAGTGGAGGCGCTCTGGCCCGCGACCGGGGACCGGCCCTTCGAATTGCGGACGTGTTACCGGTGGGCCGGTCCGGCTATCCTCGACATTTGGACCGTCGCGACCGCAAAAGCGGATCTCACGGCATTCGAAGTGTTTCTCGCCTCCTATTTTCAGGAGGGTTTCACCCATTCGCTCGTTTATTCCACGACCCCGGAGACAGCAAACAGGGAGAATTCATCGCCGCGGACAGGATGCTCGGTGACTGGCTCATTTTTCCCCGGGATTCGTCGGTCATCCCCGTGATACGGGACGGCCGCTGGAACCGGCCGCCCAGCCCGATCGGATGGACCGTCATGCCGCCGTTTTGCCTTCCGCTCGGAGTCCGCCGCGATCCGATCACCGGCCTGACCGCCCTTTTGATGTCGCCGCCCGAATATTGTTTCGCCGTGTCCACACCCTACGGGACGGAGAGCCATTATTCCCTCTATCTCTCCCTGTTCGGCCGCGATCTCGGGGCCGGGGAAACCGTCGTCTCGCGATCCCGCCTGTTGATCGGACTCGGATTATCCGAGGAGGAAATACAAGACGCGTACAGGACCTATGTGGCCGGTTTGGACTCTCACCCCTGAATGACACCTGAGAGTCACAAAATATAACACGGAATTCAACACGTCGGTTTTTTCAGGAAAATATTTACCCGAACAAGAGGGTCTATGCCGAACGATCAGATCGTCATCCTTATCGTGCTGACTGCGACGATGGTCCTGTTCCTGTGGGGACGCTGGCGCCATGATTTGGTGGCCATGGCCGCCCTGATGATTTGCGTGATGTCCGGCATCGTCCCGGGCAGGGCGGCTTTCTCCGGATTCGGCCATCCGGCCGTGATCACCGTGGCGAGCGTGCTCGTACTCGGTTACGGCCTCCGGATTACCGGCGCGGTGGATGTACTCGCGCGGCGCCTGCTCCCGGCATCGGCCGGAATTATGCCCGGTATCCTGGCGCTCTGCGGTCTGGCCGGTCTCCTTTCCTGCTTCATGAACAACGTGGGCGCCCTCGCGCTGCTGATGCCGATCGCCATTCAGATGGCCGGCAAACACGACCTGCCTCCCGGCAAGTTCCTGATGCCGCTCGCCTTCGGTTCGATCCTGGGCGGCATGACGACGCTGATCGGACCCCCCCCGAACCTGATCGTCTCCGGATTCCGGGCGACCTCCGGGATGGGACATTTCGGAATGTTCGATTTCACGCCGGTCGGCCTGTCCGTGGCCGTGATCGGCATTCTCTTCATGGGTCTGATCGGATGGCGGCTGGTTCCCCGGCGAAAACAACACGCCGACGGGGGGTTTGAATCCGGCGCATACCTCAGCGAAGTCCGGATCGTGGAAGGCAGCCGGGCGGCGGACAAGCGGATCCGGGAGGTTGAACAAATACTCGACGAAGCGGATGCGCAGATCATCGCGATGGTGCGAAATGACGTCCGCATACCCGCCCCGAATCCCTCCCGGATCCTCCGGGAGGGAGACATTCTGGTCGTCGAGGTCGAACCGGAATCCCTGTCGTCGGTGCTTTCGGATCTGGGAGTGAAACTGGAAGGAGATATGCCCGCCGACGCGGAGGAAACCGACGAAGAAGCCGTAAAAGAAAACACGGACAAGGAAAAAAACCAAAACCATTCCCGGGATGAGGACAGGGCGACGGAAAAAACCCAGTCGGACGAGATCACGATCCAGGAACTGGTCGTAACGCCGAACTCGGCCCTGGCCGGTCGTTCCGCATCGGATATCCAATTACGCACCCTGTATGGCATCAATCTGCTGGCCCTGTCCCGCAAGGGACGGCGCTCGGTCAGACGACTCAAATCCACTCCGGTCCGTGCCGGCGATGTCTTGCTCATGCAGGGCGCACGGGAGGCGTTGTCCGGTTTTGCCGCCGATTACAGATGCCTGCCGCTGGCCGCACGCGATATCCGGATTCCGAAAAAGGGGCTGGCGCTCACTGCGGTGCTCATCATGGTCCTCGCGGTCGGCGCGGCCGCACTGGGACTGCTTCCCGCGGCCGTCTCGTTCACGGCGGGGGTGGTCGTCTTTGTCGCGCTCGGCATCGTCCCGCTGCGCTCCGTCTACACGGCGATCGACTGGCCGGTGATCGTCCTGCTCGGCGCGATGCTGCCGGTCGCCGATGCGATGGCGACAACCGGCGCGGCCGACCTGATCGCGCGCTTCCTGATCGAGACCGTCGCGCGTGGACACGCCGTCGCCGTGCTGACGCTGCTGCTGGTCATGACCATGTTCCTTTCAGACCTGATGAACAACGCCGCCACGGCCGCCGTGATGTGCCCGATCGCCCTCGGCGCCGCCCACCGGCTCGGCGTGAACGGAGACGGCTTTCTGATGGCCGTCGCCGTGGGGGCCTCATGCGCCTTCCTGACACCCATCGGCCACCAGAACAACACCCTCATCCTCGGCCCGGGCGGTTTCCGCTTCGGCGATTACTGGCGTCTGGGTCTGATTCTGGAGATCATCGTCATTGCGGTCGGCATCCCCATGATTCTCCGGATATGGCCGCTCTGACGCTTTTTGTTAAAAACGAACCCCGGGAGGTCTTATGAAAACCACGCATGAAAACGAACATCCGAATCGCCTCAGCCGCCGTGACTTCCTCGCCGTCTCGACGGGCGCGGCACTTCTGTTATCCACGGACGGATTTCCGGAACAATTGGAAACCGGGCGGGCATATCTCCTCCCGCCCCTGCCGTATCCCGGCGAAGCCCTCGAACCCGTGATTTCGCAGAGAACCCTCGAATTTCATTTCGGCAGACATCACCGGGGATATGTGGACAACCTGAACCGGCTCGTGGCGGGCACGAAGCTCGAAGGATTGTCTCTGAAAGAAATCATCCTGGAAACGGCGGAAAAGGCGGATAAGGCCTCGGTGTTCAACAACGCAGCGCAGGTCTGGAATCACACATTTTACTGGCACAGCCTGCGTCCGGGAGGCGGGGGCGAACCGCCCGAGGCCCTCAAAGAGAGGATTGAGGCATCCTTCGGGACCGTGGATGCGTGCAGAAAGGAACTGGCGGCCGCGGCGGCGGCACAGTTCGGAAGCGGCTGGGCCTGGCTGGTTCAGGACGGCGGGAAACTCCGGGTCACCCGGACCGGAAACGCGGATGTGCCCTTCACCGCCGGGCTGATACCGTTGCTGACGATCGACGTGTGGGAGCATGCCTATTATCTCGATTATCAGAACCGGCGCGGCGATTATGTGGAAGCGGTTCTGGATAAGCTGATCAACTGGGATTTCGCGGCGGAGAATCTCGGCGGATAGGCCAAAGAGATCCGGCAACCTGTCACGGGATGAGTGGGAACGCCGAGCCCGCCAAACTTAACCGGATCGGCCCGGTTCATCCGGCGGCGGACTGGCCGGCCAGCCAGCCGGTCGAAAATGCGGCCTGCAGGTTGTATCCCCCGGTGTCGGCGTCGACATCCATCACCTCGCCGGCAAAATAGAGCCCCTTCACGATGACGGACTCGAGCGTCCTGGAATGGATTTCGTCCAGCGCCACGCCGCCGGCCGTGATGATGGCCTCCTGCCACCCCCGGTGTCCCGTGATCCTGAGCCGGAAACCTTTGAGCCAGAGACGGAGTCGCTTGCGTTCGTCCGCGGTGATCTGATTGCCCGGCTTGTCCGGATCAATCCGGACGGCATCGAGACAGACCGGAACGACCCGCTGGGGAAGCAGTGATTTCAGGGTAGATTTCAGGTGTTGTTTTCCGTGCGCCTCGAATTCCCGCAGCAGCCGTGCATCGAATTTCTTCTCATCGAGCGCGGGTTTGAAATCGACGGCGATTTCCGGGGTCTTTCCCCCATCGAGCAGATCGACCGCCCGGCGGCTCAGCGTGAGGATGATGGGCCCGGAAAGCCCGAAATGGGTGAAGAGCATCTCCCCGAATGCTTGTCCGGCCTTTCTTCCGTCACACCAGAGCGAGGCGTTCACGTTGCGCAGACTGATTCCCTGGAGGCGCTGCGCCTGATCACCGTCCGTGATCAGCGGAACCAATGCGGGTCGGACGGGGACGAAGGCGTGACCCGCGGCTTTCGCCAGCCGGATCCCGTCGCCGATGGAACCCGTGGCGGGATAGGAAGATCCGCCCGCGGCCAGGATGACCGCATCGGCCGGCCACTCGCTTCCGTCCCGGCAGACCACGCCCCCCGCACGGTTGTCCTGCACGACCAGACTCCGGACGGGGTGTCTCGTGACGATCCGGACTCCGTTTTTTTCCGCGAAATGCGTCAGGGCGGCCACCACATCCCGTGCATCCTGGCTGGCGGGAAAGACCCGGCCTCCCCGTTCCGTCACGGTCGCCACGCCGAGTGAATCCAGCAAATCGATGAGCTTCTCGCTGAAAAACGCACCGAATGCGGGCTTCAGGAAACGTGCGTTCGGGCCGAAATGGGAGAGAAATGCCTGAACCGGTGAGATGTTGGTAAGGTTACATCGCCCCTTGCCCGAGATGCGCAGCTTGCGGCCGCAGGCGGGCATTTTTTCGAGGAGCACGACATCCGCCCCTCTCTGTGCCGCCCGCCCGGCGGCGAGGAGACCGGACGCCCCGCCGCCGACCACGATGATTCTCTTCCCGGAATTCGTCATCGATTTTCTCACCGCCGCCTTGCTCAGCGGTTTCCGGTCAGCCGGTCGACATCGAAGCCTTCGCGTTCGAGCAGCGTCTTGTGTTTCCGGAGGACTCCGACGATCGACTCGGCCGGGACCGCGATGCTGAGCCCGTAATTGATGTTTTCCCGATACCGCACATAGACCGGGCCTTCATAGGGCGTCTGTGCATCGTAACCGATATCCGTCTCGGGAACGAGGATATTCTCGTTGTCGGAATAACTGGATGTGGCCATGCCCACGATCTCGAAGTTGGGCACACCGTCCCGGATGGCCAGGATGAGCCCGCCGCTGAATCCGCGGTTAAAGAGCGCATCGACCAGAAAAGGCTGATCTCCCCGCGGGCTGGGACCGCTTACGAGCCCTTTGGTGATGACCTGCCGCCCCTTGGGATAACCGGCCAGATAGACGAAAGAACCCCATTCGAGATCGGCTGCCCGCCCGATCGGATAGCCGATGACCGGCACGGGCACTGACGGCGGACGGTCGAATGTTTTCACGATCAGTGCCACGTCCGCCTCGTCATCGCGGACCAGAAGCCGCGTGGGGCCGTGCTCCTTCAGGTCGGTGCTCGAGATGTCCTGACCTCTCTTGACCGAGACGCACTGGATGTAAAACGGCAATCCGGTCTTCTCGTCGCGAAAATAAGTTTGGGTCGTATCGGGTTTCCTGAAAATATGGGCGCAGGAGAGGAGCAGGACCTTCCGCTCTGTGTAGGCCAGGATTGTGGCCGTCCCGCCTACCGTGGTTTGCGAGAAACGGATCTTGTATGCTTTTTTCAGGCTCTCGGGATCGATCTGCCCGGGCGGCAGGGCATCCGCTTTCGTGAACAGATAATCGTCATATCGGGTCATTGAGAGGATACGGACCACGCTCCGCGTGATTTCTCCGAGTTCCCCGGATGCGTTCCGGTATGGGAATTCGGTATCATATTTTCCGTCCCGCAGCGTCGGGTAGGCGGCATGGCGGATGGTTCGTGTGCATGCGGCGAGACACAGCAGGACCGCCGCGATTTCGAAGTATCGAAAAATTCTCATGGCCGTTTCCTCGATGGACACTTGTCGGAATTTAGATCAAATCGATCTGATTTAAAAGGATTTTATCCGGATGCAGGAAAAAAATCAGGAACCGCCGGATTCTCTCCGGTACGCGGTAAACCGGATCGTCCGGGAGAACCCTTCCGTATCCTGCACGGTGAGGCGGTGAACGCCCGGGAACAGGTCGACCGCGAGTTCATGCCGGTGCCGGGGTTCTCCGATGATGGTGCCGTCCAGAATCCAGAAGAGGACGGCATCCGGGTGCTGGTGGCGGGCCTGGAATACGATCCGCTGATGCCGTCCGTCCAGATCACGCGGGATGAGGATGCGAAGGTCGTTCACCGGATAGATCAGCGCGAGACGATCCGGGTCGTTCGTGACCGGACACCGGTCGGCATGGAGAGGAATCGCGTCCATGCGGCGGCCGGCGCGCCCCAGGATATCCCGGGCCTGGGCAGGCACGATGTAGCGGATCGCGCGGACCGTGTCGACCCCCGTCCAGCAGAGCGAACAGACGGATCGCCCCGTCTTCCGGTCGAGCACATACCGCCGATGAAACCGGCAGACGCCGGCCCGCCATGCGCATACGGGACGCATATCGATCACGGTTCCGGGACAGTATGGGCCGGCCGGATATCCGCTTTCGGTGCAGCATGGGATTTCGGCCAGGTCATGGAGCGGCTCCTCGAACCAGACCGGTTCGGACGGATCCGTGAGTTGATTGAAGAGCATGAAGAGGAGGGGCGCCGCCGAATTCGCGCCCCCGATTTCGGCATTTCCCTCTCCGGTAAAATTGCCGGCCCAGACGCCGATCGTCCATTGCCGGTTCACACCGACGGCCCATCCGTCTTTCTGGCCGTAACTGGTCCCCGTCTTCCAGGCCACCGGCACCCGCCCCCCGAACTGACGCCAGTAATATTCCACACCCGGCCTGGCCAGCCGGGTCAGGGCGTTCAGGACCAGCCAGGCGGCGCCTTCGCCGCAGATCCGCTCCGGTCCCGGGGTAATGTCATCGTCTCCAAACAAAGTCAGGGGTATCCGCTTTCCCAGATTGCCGAGCCCGAGGTAGAGTCCGGTCAGTTCCCAGAGGGAGGCTTCCGCCCCGCCGAGGATCAGCGAGAGGCCGTACCCGTCGGCGGAACGGAACAGGTAATTCAGTCCGTTCTGCTTCAATGCGGCATGAAAATCGTGCAGCCCGTATTCGTTGAGCAGGCGAACGGCCGGGACGTTCAGCGAATGGAGGAGCATCTCCTCGAGCGTGACCAGGCCGCGGAAGCTTTTCCCGGCATTCTGCGGCGCGAACGTGCCGTAAAAGGTCGGCACATCCTGGATCACGGACCGGAGTGTGTACGGACCACGGTCGAGACACAGGGCCGCAAGGAAGGGTTTGAGCAGGCTGCCCGTCGAACGGGGTGCCTGCACCCCGTCGACCTGACCGCTGTATTGGTCGTCGAAAAAGGATTCCGAACCCACATACGCCCGGACACGACCCGTCCGGGTCTCGACGGCGAGCACGGCCATGTTGAAGATACCCCGTTCCCGGAGATCCCGCGAGACGGGACGGATCAGGGACTCGACCCGGGCCTGGAGGGCGCGGTCGAGCGTGGTGCGGAGGGATCTTTGGTCGGACAGCCGGGATGCGCGGAGTGTCGCGTGCGGCGCGAGGAAGGGCAGGCGGTTGCCGCCTTCGGGCAAAGGCTCGTCCCGGGCGATCATGCAGGACACGGAATCCAGGACGCCCGTATCGCGGAGCCGTTCCAGCAGGCGGTTACGCCTGATGAGGAGGAGATCGCGTCCCTGATCGAGATTGATCAGGGACGGCGCATTGGGAAGGATGACGAAAAGCGCCGACTCGGCCCAGGTCAGTTCCGTGACGGGCCTGCCGTAATAGCGGTAGGATGCCGCCTGGATGCCGACGACATTCCCGCCCATGGGGACATTCGAGGTATACATCCGCAGGATTTCGGATTTATTGAAATGGACGGAGAGCCGCAGCGCCGCGGCGGTCTCGCGGATCTTGTTCCACACCGTCCTCGGTTTGGGGTCGGCGAGCCGGGCCACCTGCATCGTGATCGTACTGCCGCCGCGCACGATCCGTCCTGCGCGGATGTTCGTGATCAAGGCGCCGGCCAGGGCCCGGATATCCACGCCGGGATGGGAGAAGAAACGCCGGTCTTCCCATTCCCGCAGCGCCCTGAGATACTTGTCGGGAAGCGGCATATCCTCTGCCGGAAACCTGAGCTGTTCGTCCCGGGGCAGGAAGATTCGAAGGAGATCTCCGTGCCGGTCGAACACGACCGTCGCCGTGTCGCCGCGGAAGGGACAGGCCATCGGCCTCAACAGCCAGACCAGACCGGCCAGGAAAAATACGGCCGGCAGGCAAAGCCGGTGGTGACGGGACAGGCGTTTCAGCATCTTTTTAATGATTTTTCGCATGGTCCCTTTTACAGTGATTCAGGGAAAACGGACATTGGTTGTCATTCAAAGGAACCGTGCAAACCGATCCTCGCCCTTTCTCATCCGCCGTCTTCGGTTTTGCGGAGGGTAAAACAAAAAGTGCTGCCTTTGCCCTCCCCGCCCGATTCCACCCAGATTTTTCCCCCGTGCCGTCCCACGATCTTCTTGCACAACGCCAGGCCGGCCCCGGTACCCGGATAATCCCGATCCGTGTGCAGACGTTTGAAAATCAGGAATATCCTTTCGAAATATTCGGGATCGATGCCGATGCCGTTGTCCCGGATCAGGAACCGATAATCCTGTTCGCCCGTTTCCGCCCGGATATAGATCCGGGGAATCGGGGCGTCACAGAATTTGACGGCATTGTCGACCAGATGAATAAACACCCGGTACAGCTGTTTTCTGTCGCCCATGACCGTCGGCAGGGATTCATACGATAAAGACGGTTTTCTCTCTTTGTATTTATTTCGGATCTGCACATCGACCGTCTCGACCAGTTTTGTACAGTCGACCGGTTCGAAAGGCCTGCCGTGCGTGTTTACCTGTGAAATAACACGCACATCATTGACCAGGTCCTGGATGCGAAGACCGCCCTCGACGATGAATGTCATGAAGGTGTCGGCTTCTTCGTTAAAATAGTCTTCATGACGCCGTTTGAGCAGCTGGGAATAGCTGACGATGTTGCGTATGGGTTCCTGAAGTTGATGGGAGGCGATAAAAAAGAATTGTTCCAGTTCCGCGTTGGTACGGGCCAGCTCCTCCGCCTGACGTTCCAGGGTCCGTTCCGCCTCCATGCGTTCTTCGATCTCTTTCTGAAGGGCGAGATTGAGTTCGGTCAGTTTTCGCGTCCTCTCCCGGACGCGCATCTCCAGCTCATCCCGCGGCAACAGCGCGATCCGCTCTTCTTCGAGTATCCCTTTCGGCAAATGCCTGAGTATATCGAAAGCCAGCGGAGAATCGGTGTACCGGTTCCGGATCTGCGTAAACCCCTGGACCAGGGCCTCCTCCGAACGTTCCGGGGAAACCGATACGGAGTGAAGTTCATGCAGCCGGGATAAAAGGTCCGAGAAAACCATATTGATTGCTTCGATACGCCCGGTTTCGGGGAGTCTTTCGACATTCAATATCACCGGCTCCAGATCGACTTCGCCCCCCCGACCCGGACTGCATCCTTCAAAGAGTATGGGATTCAGTTCAAAATATTCGGCCAGGAATGCTTCCGACACGTTATTCGCTTCGAACTCTTTGAGGTAGAGCGGGATCAGGCTGCAATAGGCTTCGGCAAGAAGCGCATCGTCTTTGGGAGAAATGGATTTCTTGCGTTTCCGTTTTCTGTTAAAACCGTGCGCAGGGAAAAGGCCCCGGCGGATCGATCCTTCCGCGTGATGGAAAAGCTGTCGCAGGACATTCATGGAGACTCGACTCCTGTCAATGCGCCGACGAGATCCGCCCACTCTTCACGGTCGAACAATCCCGGAGAGATGGACAGCAGGACAATCGCATCCGTTTCGGAACACAATGTAGTCAAATCCGAGAGCAAATCGCGGGTTTTTTTTAACCCGTTGACGAGTTTGATCTGATCGATGCAATCGACGAACAGGATGGGCGCTTGGGTTTGCCTGACGAACTGGGATACGATCGCGGTCAATCCGTCCAGGTCTTTCGGGGAAATCGTATCCGGTTTCCCGTCGAACGTCAGGTGGAAAACCGGCGTCTTCGCGAGCCGGTATCGCTTTCTGATTTTATCGGGTGCCAGCTTGGTGATGCACAATCCGGAACGCCGATGGGTGATCTGATCGAAAAAGACGTCATATCCCCGATCGGGCCTGACCTCCCGGATATAATAACAGCGTCCGGGAAGAAGTGAATACTTCAATGGGACGTCCGACGGCTTCTCGGCTGAGGGAACCACGATGAATAACTTGTGTTTCAGTACGGCGTAGAAAACAGAGACCGTCCAGATGATGCTCAGGGTGGTCCCGATCTCCGGGGTCGATTTACCCGGATCGGGCAGGATCACATTGCTCAGCGTGGCCAGCAGCAAGAAAACCGCACTGCCGAACAGGAGCGGTCTGGCCTGTTTTTTCTCGATGAGGATATTCTTCCGGATGACTCCGATCAGCAGATAGGTGGCAAAAATGTATAAAAACAGATAATAAAGGGCATAGGCGCCGACGGCCTTCCCCGGAAGGGAAGTATATCCGTAAAACATGCGATAGGGTTCCGGCAAATAGATCAGATCGGTGAATAAAAACAGGATCAGGAAGAGGACGGCGGGACCATAGAGGATGAAACAGGTCGCATTCTTCTGAAGGATTCTTTTTCGGTCCGCAAACACCAGGACAAAATGGACCCAGAGGCTCTGCATGAAACACCATCCGAAACCGCCGGCCCGGATCAGGATCAATGCGGTTCCCTGACCGACATCGAGCCGGTGTCCGAATTCGGTGAGACACCAGATCGCCAGCGACAGGGAATACATCGCAAAAATCCGGCTCAACAGGCTGCGCGGTATCAGGAAGAAAACATAGATCCCCAGCATGACATGGAGAACACCCGGGACCAGCGATAAAAACGCCCATATGGACATATGCCACCCCGTCGAATGATCAAGCCGGCTTTGACGGCTTCATTGAATTTTTAAATCTGCGTGATCTCATGCGCCCCGCCTCAAAATGGTGAAAGTGCGGTAGCCCCTCGTCGCTCGCATCCAACCGCTGACCATCGCTTTGGATACCCCGAAACCCTCCCTCACGCCATTCGCGAATCTTTCAGGTTAAATGACTCCCGACTCTTTTCCGACTTCCCGGAAAATATCCAGGGCGCGGTCGATCTGGGAGAAGGTATGCGTGGCGATCACCGTACACCGGATCCTGCTCTGGTTCGCGGCGACGGCCGGCCAGGAGATGGCCGAGGCGAGAATCCCCCTCTCGAACAGCAATCTGGACATCCGGATCGTCTTCTCTACATCCCCGATGATGATCGGAATAATCTGGGTTTCACTGTTGGACAGGCTGAAACCGATTTGTTTCAATCCCTCTTTGAAACGGTGCACATTCTTCCAGAGATTGTCTCTCAACCCCGGATTGTTCCGGATGATCCTCAGCGCGGCCAGGATGCCGGCGGCCTGTTCCGGAGGCAGGGAAGAACTGAACATGAAGGGGTGCGACCGCATCCGGAGCGTCCCGAGCACATCCGGAGGACCGGTGACAAATCCCCCCATGGCCCCGAGAGCCTTACTCATCGTCCCCATCTCGAAATCAATTTCCCCCTCTACATGAAAAAATTCGGGAGTCCCCCGTCCGTTCTCGCCGATGATTCCCGTGGCGTGTGCATCGTCGACCATTACCATGGCGCCGTACCGGCGGGCCAGGGAAACGATGTCCGGCAGGGGCGCGAAGTCGCCGTCCATGCTGAACACGCCGTCGGTGAGGATCAGTTTCCGTTTGGCCTGACTCCGCTTGAGAATCATTTCCAGATGGTTCATGTCATTGTGCTTGAACGTCTTGGTCGGCGACCGGCTGAGCCGGCAACCGTCCACCACGCTGATGTGGGACAAATAGTCCTTGATGATCAGGTTCTCGTCGTTGTCGATCGTCGGCAGTCCGAGTCCCTCGAAACTGTCCATGATGGCGGGAATGATGCCGATGTTGGCCGCGTATCCGGACTGAAAGATCAGGGCCGCGGGCTCCTTCTTGAACTCCGCGATCGCCGCTTCCAGTTCTTCCAGGATTTTCAGGTTTCCGGCGACCCATCTCGATTCGCAGGTACCGATCCCGTACCGTTCGACGGCCTCGACGGCGGCCTTCTTCACTTCCGGATGCGTGGCGAGACCCAGATAATTGTTCGAACAGAGACAGAGATAGGGTTTCCCTCCGATGACGATTTCGGGATACGGGATCTCATCCACGACCCGCAAGTCCGAATAAAAATCGCGGTCCTGAGCGGCTTTATGCAGTTGTCTTAAATATTCCATTCCGCAGTCTCCTCTGGAGCATCCCCATCATGCAGGTCCGGGTCACGACACAGGCCGAACAGATCAGGAACACGTGTGTAAACACGTATACAACGCTGAAAACGGGATAAACGATCGCGTAAATCGGATGGAGTTTGTACAGCCAATAAATCGGAAAGAGAATCAATGAGACCGCGACGGCGGTGGCGCCCAATTCGAGGAACCAGTTGAGCCCGGCCCCGGTTTTCTCCATTTTATTGTAGAAAAACAGACGGTAAAATACCGGGGCGAGGATGAAGCCTCCGATGGGATGGCATCCTTTGCCGGCATGGGGGCATTTCAGGTCTTCACAGCAATACGCCTCGAGGAGATTGGCGACCAGCCAGATGGCGATATAGATCAGCGAAAGCAGAGGAGCGAACCGCCACAGAGCGATGATCACCAGGATCATGACCGTAAAAACCGGGACCATGAGTATCCAATACAACGTTTGTCTTTCACAGCGTGCACAGGGCTGTTCGCTTTTTGTCATATGCAATCGTCCTCTCTGTTTTCGTATGGGATTTCGGGTTTCACCGGCCTCCGGCGCCATATTCATATTTTCGGAATCTCAATCCTTCTCGGTCTGGATCTCGAACGGATTGAGCAGCGGGCTGTAGGATGCCGCGAGACGGTCGCGGAAGGGCTCGAGCGACTGCCGGATCACCCCGGGCAGGCCGTCCGCCCAGACCAGGCGCCGGCGATCCAGTTCGAGTGCATCCATCTCGCGCACGAGTGTGCGCTGCCATCCGGTGCCGGTCTGACCGGAGGCTTTGAATGATTTCAACTGGCAGTCGAGCCATCCCAGGGAAAGGCGGCGCACCCTGAGGATGATCTGATCCGCCCGTTCCGTACGCAACCGCTCGTTTTTCTCCGGATCCGCATCGTCCCAATCGAAATCCCCTGTATCGTGATATCCGAACAGGGGGAAATCGGGACCGTCTCCGGGATGATATCCCAGAAACGCATAATACGCCGTGATATAGAGGTACGTATATTCCCCGGGTCCCATGCCGGCATCGAGCAATGCCTCGTTACGGCGGGTGTAATATTCGGCCAGTCCGGGCAGGGCGCCGAATCCCTTCCGGACGAGCCCCAGGATCTTCCAGAACGGCGACCCGGTCTCCCGGACATCCTTGAAATCCCGAGAAAGTTCTTCGACTCCCTCTTCCATCAGGCTTCGCGAATCCGCCGTGTTTTCCCGCACCGAGAGGAAAGTCTCAATCCGGTCCGCGGGGATGCGCCCGTCCGCGGGGGGACAATAGTCCTCGATCCGCCCGTAACGCTCCTCGATCGCCCTCATGGTCGTCCCGGTCTCTTCGAACGATTTCACCGTATCCTTGACCAGGAAAAATCCGGTCCCGCAGAGCAGCACGAAAAGCATCAGGATCACACCGCATCCGATGCCGCATCCGATCATCACTTTCTTGGTGGTGTCTGTCATATCTCCCTCACGATGTGAACGGAATCTGTTTGTCGGACAATCCCCGCATCGCATGATTCACGGACGGGTTTTGGATTTCTGATTCCTGATTTCTGATTCCTGATTTGAGATTCCCGATCCGGTTTCAGCCATTTTCTCCGTTTCCCGTTCCACTTTTCCGTCCCGGAATAATCGAGGCGGTCTTTTGATCTCACCATTCCCGGCGCAGATTCTGTTTCAAATACCGTTCCATGATGCGACGGATGAACTCCTCCGTATCTATCGTCATGCCGATTTCACAATTGGGGGGCCGGCTTTCATCGAGAACCGTATACCCCTCGTCGGTGACGCGCACATGCGCCTTACGCGTGGAGAACAGCTCGGGCCAGAGCGCCATGCCCACGGCCACCACGTCGAACAGGGTCGGGTCCGGCCGGGCATACTCCTCATACAGCCACAGGGTATACAGGCCGCAGAGTGCATTCGTCAGCGGCGACTGCCGCATGAGAAGCCGGAGCCGGTTCGCCTCATCGAGGCGGACGAAGGTCGTGATGTCGAGTCCCGCCAGGGTCGGATTCGCCCCGGAGGAGACGAATTTCTGCGCGGCCGGGATGTCGGCGCGGACGTTCCATTCGGCGTCGATGACGGGACCGGTCGAATATCCCATGTAAAAGGAGCCGAACATGGCGATCACCCTTTTGGCGAGTTTCAGCGCTTCGGGATCCTTCTGGATCACATCCCGCATGTTCGGAACCGGTCCGACCGTGACCAGGATGACCTCCCCGGGATATTTACGCAGATTCCGGACTCGCAAGGATCAGGGCGACCGCGAACGCATCGTCGATGTCGCCGCCCAGGTCGCAGTCGAATATGATTTTCTGTCTTCCGGACGCATGGGAAAAAACCGCCAGGCACGTTGCGCACAACAGGATCCCCCAGTGTTTCATCTGATATGCCTCCTTGATTCTGTCCAAGAGTGCGGGAGACTTTCTGGATATCAGTTCCCCGCCCGTTATTTCCGTTTCGCGTTTCCCCCCGGCCTTTCCGCACCGAACAGCCCGAGCTGTCCGTCCCCGCGCCGCCGGGACCGCCTCTTTCCGGCGGATTCGAACGCGGCCAGCGCCTCCTCGATGTCGTCGAGGAAGGCGCTCCGCGGCAGGCGGACGGGTTGTCCCCGGAGGAACCGTTTTCCGGCATGGGTCAGGATGAGCTCGGACCGGGCGCGCGTCATGCCGACATAGAGCAGCCGGCGCTCTTCTTCGGGATCGGACTCCCGGCCGAAAAGGCGGTAGGGAATGAGTCCCTCCTCGCAGCCCGCGATGAACACGCATTCGAATTCGAGCCCCTTGGACGCGTGCAGCGTGAGCACGGATACGGACTCGGTATCGGGACGCAGGGTGTCCTGTCCCGTCCCGATCGCGGTGGAGAGTAGGAATTTTTCCGCGTCCTCCCCGAATTCCCCGGCCAGATCGAGGAGGCGCCGGACCGCCGGCTGCGCGTTCTCGGGGATCGGGACCGACCCGCGCGCGATCAGGTCCCGGAAGAGCGCAGGGACGGATTCCCGGCCGACGCGCGACACCCAGTCCGCCCGTTCGGATTCCGGGATGCCATACCGGTCCGCCACGGGCCGGGTTAGCGGTCCGTCGCCCGCGCGGCACAACGCGCGGAACAGCGCCACGAGGGAACGGACGGGTTCCTGGTCGAAAAAAGGCCTCTCCCCGGCGGTCTGGAACGGGATGCCGTGATCCTGAAAGGCTTTCTCGATCGCCGCGGTCTGGCGGCCGGTGCGGCAGAGCACGGCGAAATCGGACAGGCTCAAATCCGCGGTTTCATACCCCGTCGCGACCGCGCTGTCCATCGAGAAGAACCGCAGCCCGCCCATCTTCTCCTCGATGCGGCGCGCGATAAATTCGGCCTCGCTCTTGTCGGTCGCCTCGTGCCGGATACGGATCCGGAGACCCCGGTTCAATCCTTTCAGGGTTTCGGATTTCAGCGACCCGCCGCCGAGAATGCGGCGCGAGGCCGACAGGACGGTCTCCGTGCAGCGGTAACTCAGCGGGAGACGGTACACACGGGCGTCCGGATACTCCTCCTGAAACCGGCGGATATGCGAGGCGTCCGCGCCGCGGAATCCGTAGATGGCCTGATCCGGATCGCCGATGACGAAGAGATTCGATTCCGGTCCGGGCATGAGCAGCCGGA
>DSAP01000184.1 GCA_011046415.1 bacterium
GAGATCGGCCGTCCCGCCCACGAACGGGCTGCTCAGGCTGCCCTGCAAATACAACCGGCCCGGATCGAGCGATTTCGGAAGTACATCACGGACAAAACTTTCCGATTGCTGGCCAAATGTGCCCGTCTGGCGGTCCGAGGCGATCATGAGATACCGGTTTTTCCAGGGATCGGGTGGACTCTCTTCATAGGTCACGATTTTGTCAATCACGGCTTCCAGTTCTGCCCGGTTGCGCACCGGAAGCCGTCCCACGGCCAGATCGGGGAGGTCATCGTCGCCGTCCAGAAGCGTGAAATGATGATCGGAGGCCGCGGCGCCGTATTTGTACGTCTGATAATGAAAAAACGGCATGACGTTGTTCTTCACGTCTCTCCGCCGCATGTTGAAATAACCGTCTCCGATAAGCAGGCAGAAACGGGGCGGTTTGTTCCAGGTGTCATAGCCATGCCTCAGGAAGCGCACGATGGCCGCGGGATGCGGGATTCCGGCGAAAAAATTGTCATAGAGGGTATCGAGGGTCACCACGGCACAACGCAGTCCCTGTTTTTTCCTGACGGACAGGAGCGGGGCGAGCAGGGTGCCGCCGAGGCTGTCATGCGGCGTGATGATCACATAATCCGCATCGGCGACGGTCGTCCTCAGATCGGGGGTCACCACCATGCGGAGCGAATCGGGATGGCGTTTCACCGTATGAGCGACGGCCAGATACTCCTGTCCGGCCGTGCCGATTTCATCCTGGAAAACGACCCGGTATCGTTGTTCTCCGAGACTGTCCTGATACGCCGTGATTTCGGGCCGGAAAAGATGACTGCGTCCGATTTTATACACATCGATCCGGTTCTCCGTGAATCCCTCGATCGTGAAGCGGACCAGGCGGCCCTCGCTGAACGGAGGCGGGGTGAATTTCAGAATATCGTCGACGGCCTGATAGAGTCTCGGATAGGAGATTTCAAACCAGTCCAGAAAAACCTGTGATAGTTCTCTTTCCGAGGAACGGTTGACAAGCGTCAGGATATTATTCCCCTCTTTGAGGAACAGCGGGCTGAATCCCTCTCCCTGTAACGTTTTTTTCTCGTTCCGGATCGTATTTCCCGAAATGACCAGCCGGTCATTGATAAAAACTTCGACCGGCTGGGGCAGGAACGCGGCGGATTGTCCGCGCAGATGAATACGGATCTGTGCGAGTTGAATCGAATAGGGGTCCAGGTTGGTGATTTCAAACTCGATCTGCCGTTTCTCGCCACCGTTCACCGAGGTATAAAACCAGTGATCCCCTTCGTCGAGGTCGAGCTGCCATGCCAGCCGGTTGAAGAGGAGGTCCCGTTCATCGTGGATGGTATAAAGAAAGGAACGGCCGGATGGACGAATATGCGAGGCGTACGAGGGGACGCCCTGCTCCTGGGCCATGCGCAGGCCGGGGGATTCACCGGTTTCAAGGAAGTACACGTTCAGATCGGCAAACGGATCGAGACGCTTCTCGCCGTTCGGCTGAATCTCCCAGAGCGGTTCGCCCCAGAATTCGAGATAATCCTCTGCGTCGAACCGGCCGTCCTGTTCGCCGCTGATCCGGATCGGAATTTCCCCTCTGTTTCCGGTGAGCCGAAGCATTCGCGGATCTACGGATCTCAGATCCAATCCCGCATTTTGGATGGCGTCGCGGGTCAGCCTGTACAGGCCCTCTTCACGGATCCAGATTTTGAGCCGTTTTTTTCTTACCGCGTCGGGCTTGATAACCGGGACGAAAAGTTCGGTTCCGGCCGGCTTCGCCAATGCCCCCGCCTGTTTTTCCCAGGCCCGGCCCGGGTCGATCAACGCGTCTTGGTTCAGGGCGAGACCCGGCCCGGTCAACAGAATCCGCATCTGCGATGTCCAGACCAGACGTGCGCCACCGGAAGACGGTTCGACCGGGCGCAGGAGAATCTGCCACAATGTCCGGCCGGCTTCACGCCGGAGCGGGATGATTTCCAGGGGGGGCAACACCGCGGTTTCCGGGTCTCTGTCGAAATCCGCCGAACCCATAGGTATATCCCCGGCAGGACGGGCTTCCCGGGTCAGTTCGCTTTTATTCGATATGCGGGACAGGATCGCGATGCCGGGTTGCGGACCATGCGTCCGGACGACAATTTCTTCCCTCTGTTCCGCGTAGAAATCCTGCGGCCCTTGCGGCCGCGCGAAGACCGACGGTTTCGAAAAGTCGATCCGGATTTCCAGTGAATCGGCGTGTTGTCTCACAACATGCCAGCCGGCATGCAAAGAAAGGGATCCGCACAGGACACTCCACAGGAAAAGACGCAAGGAATGTCGCGGGACAGACATTGTCTTCTTTCCCGTTCCGCAACGCATCAGGGCATGTCTCCGTACTGCATGGCGTTCTTGAGCAGGGTCAGCAGGGCATTTTGTTCAAGCCCCTGGATGATTTCCCCGTTCTGGACGAATGATATCTTTCCTGTTTCTTCGGAGATCACGACGACTACCGCATCCGATTCTTCGGAGATGCCCAGGGCCGCACGGTGACGGGTCCCCCATTTATGATCGTTCGGCGTGCTGCGGTTCAATGGTAATATGCATTTTGCCGCCTCGATAATATCGTTCTGAATAATGACCGCCCCGTCATGAAGGGGTGAACGTGGATTGAAAAGCGAAATCAGGATCGGCGATGAAACAACGGCCTGGACCGGCATGCCGGTCTCGATGATAGTTTTCAGCCCCGTGTCCCGTGCGATGACGATGAGTGCGCCGTAACCGCGTTTCGAAATCTCGATCGCCGCCTTGACGATTTCTTCGACCACGAGGCTCGTCTCTTCCTTGATGAACAGCCGGACGAACCGGTTCTGCCCCATGATGGTGAGCAGACGGCGCAGTTCGGGCTGAAAGAGGATCACGAAGGCGACCAGCCAGACGGTCCTCAGATTCCTGAATATCCAGGTGGTTTCCTGCATGTTCAGCGCCTGGGCGATGAAGGAGACCAAAAAGATGATGACGATTCCGATGAACATTTGCACGGCCCGCGTGCGGTGCATGATCATATACAGCTTGTACAGGACAAAGGCGACCAGCAGGATATCCAGAATGTCCATGATTCCCACCGGCAGGAATCCAAATTGAAAAATTTTGATGTTCGGATTCATACGTTCATCCCCTGTCCGTAAAGCGTTCCGGATTCCGAATCAGGTCGATCATGCGGCACACATCCCGCATCTCGGAGACATCATGGACGCGCAGGATATGCGCCCCCTTCATCACACAGGCCGCGACGGCCGCGGCCGTTCCCATGATCCGTCCCCCGATTTCCCGGCCGAGCATTCGTCCGATGAAGGATTTTCTGGACACCCCGACAAGGAGCGGCCGGCCCGCCTCATGAAATTCCTCGAGACGGTCCAGTATTTCGAGATTATGCCGGACCGTCTTCCCGAAACCGATCCCGGGATCGAGGATAATCCGCTCAGGTTCGATTCCCGCAGACACGGCAAACCGGATACGCGCATCGAGAAATGTGCGTATTTCCTCTATGACATCCCCGTACACCGGATTCTGCTGCATGGTCTCGGGCGTTCCCTTCATGTGCATGAGCGTTACGGGCACGCCGGTCCGTGCCGCCACACCGGCCATGCCGGAATCGGCGGAGAGTGCACTGATGTCGTTGATCATGGATGCACCGGCCCCGATGGCGGCTTCAGCCACCCGGCTTTTCCGGGTATCCACGGAAATCGGGATATCGGATTCACGCCGGATGCGCTCGATCACCGGTATGACACGCCGGATCTCTTCTTCCGCATCCACCCCGGCCGAACCCGGACGCGTGGATTCGCCTCCGATATCGAGAATATCAGCCCCTTGTTCGGCCATCCGCATGGCGTGTGAAAATGCCCGGTCAGGATCGATGAACCGTCCTCCGTCCGAAAAGGAATCGGGGGTCACGTTCAGGATGCCCATGATATGTGTACGCTCCGACAGCCTGAGCGTCCTGACCCCGAACGAAAGGACAAATCCCCCCCCCGTCCGCAGATCCGTGTTCATTCATGCCCCTGCGGGAACGAATCCGAGTCCGGATTGACCAAGAGATATAACCGTTTCCGCGCCTCTTCGGCGAATGCGTCATCCGGGCCGCTCCGGGAGCGGATACGTGTCCGGAAATGCCTGATGGCGTCCTCCCGTCTCCCTTCCGATTCCGCGATGACACCCAGATAATAATGCGCATCCCCATGGTCGTTCAGGATCACGGCGCGATCAAACATTTTTTGTGCAATATCCGCCCGGTTTTCATGATAATAGGCGATGCCGAGATTATAATAGGCATCCGCATTCTCCGGATCCAGGGTGAGAATCCGTTCATGAATCCGGATGACTTCGGTAAAGTCTTTCTTGATGATCGCCAGCTTTCCCAGGGCCATCCATCCATCGATCGAACGGGGATGAATCCGGAGCAAATCCAGATAACAGTGACGCGTCCGGTCGAAGCGGTGGCGGATAAAATAGGATTCGGCCAGGGCGAGACGCGCCTTGATCGAGGCGGGATTGAGGTCGATGACTCGCTTCAGGATTTGATCACGGTTCGAAAAGCCGAATGATCGGTAACGGGCAGGGTGAAGCCGTGTAAGCCAGAACAGCGCCTCCGAATCATCTGGCGATTTGTCCAAAACACGGTGCAAGGCTTCTTCGGCCGCGTTCCAGTCTTCGTCCAAAATATATATCTGAGCCAGCCGCATGTGACGCGAATCGACCGAATCCGGAAGACGGGTCAAAAAATCCCGGATCGACTTGGGTTCCCGTTCATCCGGTGTATAAACACCGGAAATTCGTTTGTGGATCCAAACGTCCGCGTTGAGAAGCCCCGTCGCAGGATGATGCGGCCGGATTCCAAGCATCTCCTTCAGGATGATCTCGGCTTGCGCCCAGACCCCGGCGAGCAGAAAAAACCGTGCCCGGCCCAGCGGCTTCCGGAGCGGCGGAGGTGGCATTTCAAGACGGAAGTCCGTCACCGGTTCGAGTCCTGTTTCACGGATCAGTGTCCGATACAAATTGCCGGGTATCCACCCTGTCCGTACCGTTGAAACGGTATCCCTGACGGTCATCTCCGGTTTTTGCGGCCGGCAAAGCGTCCACCGGACGATCCAGTCGGAACCGGAAAGGGAATCGACTTCGAGTAGGAGCGTGTAATCGAGCCGGATTCGTTCTCCGTAACCCCGCAGGTAATCCGGAAACCGGATCGAATCCAGGTCGATGGACTGGAAAGAGACATTCAGGGGCAGGATATACACTTGATCCCGGTGATGACGGGTCAATGTCCCGTGCAACAGATCGGCCAGAACAATTTCGATCCGGGATTCCGTTTTGACGACAGGCAGACAACCGACCCGTATTTTCTGGGTTCTTCGGATTCCCGGGTTGCAGGATATCGCCCCCCCCAAAAGGCCGCCCATTGTGAAAAGCAGAAGAAACCGAAGATGTCGATTCGCAAGATTCACAATAGCCTATGATGTCGATCGTGTCTTATTCTTTTTCTTTCGTTTTTTATTTTCGAGCGTCTTTCCGGCCATGATGCTGTCGATTTCTTCGCCGTCCAGAATCTCATGCTCGAGCAGAGCATCCGCGAGTCTGTGAAGGACATCCAGATTCTCCCGGATGAGGGTCTCGGCGCGTTTCGCTGCCGTCTCGACCAGTTTCCGGACTTCCTTGTCGATCAAAATAGCGGTCTGTTCGCTGTAATCCCGATGCTGTGCAATCTCGCGTCCCAGGAATATTTCTTCGGCCTTTTTCCCGAAAGTCACGGGACCCAGGATGTCGCTCATCCCCCATTCACAAACCATCTTTCGGGCCAGTTCGGTCGTGCGTTCGATATCGTTTCCCGCTCCCGTGCTTAGGCGGTTGAATACAACCCGTTCTGCCGCACGCCCGCCCAGCATGTGGGCCATCATGGTCTCACAGTTTTCTTTGGTGTAATTGTGTTTTTCGTCCAGGGGAAGGAAAGAAGTCAATCCCAGCGCACGCCCACGCGGAATAATCGTCACCTTGTGGACGGGATCGGATCCCGGAATTTTCTTCGAAACCAAAACGTGACCGATCTCATGAAAGGCCGTGATCCGTTTTTCTTCTTCTGTGATGATCAGGCTCTTGCGTTCGACCCCCATCAGCACCTTGTCCTTGGCTTCTTCAAAATCGATCATTTCCACCCGTTTTTTGTTCTTTCGGGCGGCGAGCAGGGCCGCTTCATTGACCAGATTCGACAGATCGGCACCCGCGAAACCGGGCGTGCCCTTGGCTATGATACTCAGATTGACATTTCTGGACAGGGGAATTTTCCGGGTGTGTACCTTGAGTATGCCCTCCCTGCCCCGCACGTCGGGCCTGTCTACCACGACCTGGCGGTCGAAGCGTCCAGGCCGGAGGAGCGCCTGATCGAGCACATCGGGCCGGTTGGTGGCTGCGATCAGGATAACACCGTCGTTCGTCTCGAAACCGTCCATTTCGACGAGGAGCTGGTTCAGTGTCTGTTCACGCTCGTCATGGCCTCCACCCAGTCCTGCGCCGCGATGCCGGCCGACCGCGTCGATTTCATCGATGAAAATGATGCAGGGTGCATTTCTCTTGCCCTGTTCAAACAGATCGCGGACGCGTGAAGCCCCTACCCCGACAAACATTTCAACAAAATCGGCTCCGGAGATGCTCATAAAAGGCACATCCGCCTCGCCTGCGACGGCCCGGGCCAGGAGTGTTTTTCCGGTTCCGGGTGGACCGAGGAGCAGGACTCCCTTTGGAATCCGTCCGCCGAGCATCTGGAACTTTTCAGGCGTCTTGAGAAATTCGATGACTTCCTCGAGTTCCTGTTTCGCCTCGTCCGCGCCGGCCACATCCCTGAAGGTCACTTTGGGCAGATGCTCAGACAAAAGTCGCGCCCGGCTTTTCCCGAAATTAAATATGCCCTTCGTACCGCCGGCTCCGCCCTGCAACCGCCGCAGGAAGAACAGATAAAACACGATGATCAGGAGCCAGGGTAACATGCTGAGCAGATATCCCCACCAGACCGTGGATTTATTTTTGAATTTATACCGAATTCCCTGTTTGTCCCATTCCTCAAGCATCTCGCGGTCACGGAACGGCAGCGTGGTTTTGAACTGTTTCACCGGGACCGCTTTCCCGTCACGCATGACCGTTTCTTCGTATTTCAGCACGCCCAGGAAATCGTCTTCGATGATGGTTGCCTGTTCGATGGCCTCGTTTTCAAGAAATCGCCGGTATTCGGAAAAGGTCACCTCGATTTCTTTCTCTTTTCGCATATTAAAAATATTGACGATGTAGACGGCCCCCAGGAAAATCAGTATCCAGAAAAGAATAGTCTTGGTTGCGTTTTTCCACTGAAACTGGCCGGGTTTTTCGGGTTTTTTCTTATCCGTCATGATGATTCCAATCTATCCTGAAAGGGGGTCATGCAACAGTTCAATCTTTAACACACGCTTCGTCCAGGCGGTCACCTTAAACCGGTCATCCATGCGGTAACCACCAACCCAGACGATATCCTTTCCACTACAGAGCAGCGGGACGACCCGCCTTCTGTAAATCGGAATTTTTTCATCGATAAAAAAATCATGGATCTTTTTCCGTCCCTTCATGCCGAGCGGGATGAACGAATCGCCCGCTCTGCAACTCCGGACGGTAATGGGCACCTTGATTTTGTCATCATCCGCATATTCCGTATACCGATCATGCCGCTTTAAATCTTCAGGAATCCCGGGATCCGACTCGGTCACACGCAACGTCAGTCCCAGTTCGGGAATCCGGATCTCCGAATTCTTGCCGACCCTGTATTCCTTCAATGCGGGGATGGATGTCATGAAAACCAGATTTCCGCCTGACCGGATGACCCGGGCCTTCTGATCGAGAAGAACCTGCGCGCCGCTCTTGCCCTTCTCAGCCAGGCGCAACACGCGCTCATATCCTTCGGTCGTCAGGAACGAGGAAAATCCCGTCAACTTCTCGATCGCCAGAGCGGCCATAGATTTTTGAATTATTTTAAAATAGCTCAAAAAAGAATCAATTTCAAGTGTAATCTCTCTTGATGTTTCCCGTATGGCCACATGCTCCCAGGCATCTTCCGTCTCGGCGCGAATATAGGTGTCGACTTCACCGGCTGCTTGCCCTGCGCGATTTATCCGGTGTGTCACGGTATTACCGAAAGCGTCCCGGATAGACGGCAGGATATCGAGACGCAGTCGGTTTCGTAAAAAACGCCTGTCCTGATTGGATGAATCCTCCCGGTATGGGATACCGGTATCCGCCACAAACGCGTCGATTTCCTGTCTCAGGACAAAAAGCAGAGGCCGAATGAAGCAACCCCGCATCGGCGTCATCCCGCCGAGTCCGCGGATTCCACTTCCCCGCATGAGGTGGAGCAGGATGGTCTCGGACTGGTCATCAGCCTGATGTCCCAGGGCGACCAAATCGAAACCGATACGGTGTAAAATTCCCATTATCGCGGCACGGCGCAGGTTACGGGCCGTTTCTTCTAGAGAACACCCGGTTTCGCGCGCGACACACGGCACATCGACACGGATTGAATAAAACGGGAGGTTGAACACGCGTGCGCTGTCCATGACGAACCGTTCATCCCGATCCGCCTCTTCATCCCGGATGCCATGATGGATATGCACCACACATAACGAGAGACTCCATGCCTTCCGAAGATAAATGAGGGCATGAAGGAGTGCCATGGAATCTTTGCCGCCGGACACGGCGATCAGAATCCGTTGACCCGGTTTGATGAGCCTGTGGCTCCGGATAAATTCGCTGACTTGTGTAAGAAACGATTGCATCGCAAAAAAAAGGCCTTTCATGCGGTGAAAGGCTTAGATCGGTGACCTGGTAGCGGTGCAGGGATTCGAACCCCGGACACGCGGATTATGATTCCGCTGCTCTGACCAGCTGAGCTACACCGCCGTTTTAAGGCGTGTTAATATACATTTTTTATCCGTCTGAGTCAAGCCTTTTACGCAAGTTAATCATCCAAATTTTCGAGGAACGGCACGGTCTGTCTTCGGTTCGCCTCCCTTCCGAATGCGTCCAGCAGGGTATCGATTTCTTCCGAGGACGCCATTGCAAGAACCTCCCTGACGAGTGTCTCCGATTCTGAAACAGAAACGGCCCGCAGCCGTTCCTTAACCTCCGGAATCAGTGAAGGACTCATGCTGAAATGGCGCAGCCCCATGCCCAGGAATAGCGGCGTAAACAAGGGGTTACCAGCCATCTCTCCGCAGATTGAAACCGGTTTACCGGCCTCGTTGGCCGCACGAATCGTCTGATGAATCAGCTTCAGGACAGCCGGATTGGTCGGCTGATAAAACCGGGCCACTTTTTCGTTGTTTCGATCCACTGCGAGGGTGTACTGAATCAGGTCATTGGTACCGATGCTGAAGAAATCACAAAACCGGATCAGTTGTTCTGCACAGATGGCCGCAGAGGGCACCTCGACCATGATCCCGCCCGGCACATTCTCGTCGAAAGGGATCCCGATTCTTCTCAACTCTTCTTTAGACGATTCCATCACCGTGGCGATTTCCCGGATCTCTTCATAACTCGAGATCATGGGATAGAGAATCCGAACCGGTCCGTAATGGCTGGCCCGCAGGATGGCCCGGATTTGTGTCCTGAATACATCCTTCTCCTGAAGGAAGATACGGATCGAACGCCATCCCATAAAGGGGTTCTTTTCCTTGTGAAGAGACTCGAATGGTAAAAACTTGTCTCCCCCCAGATCCAGAGTCCGGATGGTGACCGGTTTGCCCTGCATGGCTTCGACCACGGTGCGATAAATATTGAATTGCGACTCCTCATCGAGCATATCACCGGCGATCAGGAAAGAGAGTTCGGTGCGAAAGAGTCCGATGCCTTCAGCACGGTAACGGAGTGACAGACTGACATCCGCCATCATCGAGACATTGGCGTAGAGGGAAACGGATACCCCATCCATCGTCCTGGCCTCGAGGGAAATATCGCCCGACAGTTTTTTCAGATATTTCGCAAATTTTGCCTGTTGTTTCCTGTATTCTGAGACGAGATCTTCCGGCGGATCGACATAAACAATGCCGGTGATTCCGTCGATGATAATCCTGTTCCCCTGCTTAGACACATCCATCAAATGCTCGACACCCACCACGGCAGGAATATTTTTCGAACGGGCCAGGATCGAAGCGTGCGAAGTCACGCCGCCGAGTTCCGTGGCAAACC
The DNA here is from genome assembly GCA_011046415.1 of bacterium. GTDB lineage: Bacteria > Zhuqueibacterota > QNDG01 > QNDG01 > JABMRT01 > DSAP01. The sequence continues at coordinate 10,219 of DSAP01000184.1, forward strand.
CGAGAATTTTTTCAGGATCGATGCGGGCGGTATCGGACGGCGTCAGGGTATGGGCGATCAGGACGGCCTCTTCCGGCGTCGAAAACCCGAATTCGTCCCTGCTGAGCAAAACCCGGAGCAGCCGGACCGCCACATCCTGGATATCGTCGATCCGTTGTTTAAAATAATCGTTTTCCATCTGGTTGAAAGTCTCACCGAAGCGCTGGATGCCGGATTTCAGAACCGCTTCGGCATTCCGGTTCCGGTTGCGGAGTGTTTCGGGAATCTCTTCCTTGAAAAAAGGATCGTTGAGTATGGCGAGATGCGCATCGAATATTTTGGCCTCTTCGGGACCGATTTCCTTTGCGACGCGCCGGCGGCATGCATTCAATTGTAACCCGACCTGATTGACCGCATTCCGGTAACGGTGTATTTCTTCATCGATCTGACCCTTTTCGAGCGTGAGCTCACGAATTTCATCCCAGGGGCTGCTGAGAATCCATGCCCGGCCGATCGCGATGCCTTCAGACGCGGGAATGCCCTTTAACATGCCCGCCACGACTTTCTGCGTATCCGGCAATATCCCTCCCCGATGGCTTCGGATGATTATACCGCGCCTGAGTACAGTTTCTCCAGGCTGCGTAATTTGGATCGAAGCAATTGTCTCTGGATAGAGGACAGATAATCGATGATCAGCACGCCGTTCAGATGATCCTGTTCATGCTGAATCACGCGGGCAAGCAGCCCGTCTGCATCGAAGGACAACGGATTACCCTTTTCATCGCGTGCCGCGAGATGAATTCGGGATGGCCGCGTCACATCCACGCGGATATCCGGCAGGCTCAGGCATCCTTCCTCGATCGCGGCGTATGCGGTGTCTTCGGGGACCGTCACAACCGGATTGATAAGCACCATCGGCCCGTCTCCGGCATCAAGAACGATAATTTGCTTGGAAACACCGATCTGCGGCGCGGCCAGCCCCACACCGTCTGCGATGTACATCGTATCGGTCATTTCCTCAAGCAGTTCCAGAAGATTAGCGTTATAAGTAAGAACTTTTTCGGACTGCTTTCTCAGGAGTGGATCCGGATATTTGACGATTTCAAGCATTCTGCCTCATCATTTTAGTTGTTTTTTTTACGCATGGTTACAGAATCTGTTCCACCGCCATCAGCCGTGCTTTTCCGGGTGCAGGACCTCATGTACCATGCGAATGGCGCAATAGGTACCGCACATCGAACACACCTCGGATACACCGGGCTCAGCCTCTGCGCGCACTCTTTTCGCATGCACGGGATCGATCGCGAGCGCCATTTGTCGATCCCAGTCCAGGTTTTTTCGTGCGCGCGACATATCGAGATCCCATTCGGCCGCACCGGGAACGCCCTTCACGATATCCGCCGCATGGGCCGCGATTCTCGCGCCGATGACACCGTCATGAACATCCTGAATATTCGGGAGTTTAAGATGTTCTCCGGGTGTAACATAGCATAGGAAATCGGCGCCTTCCGCCGCGGCGATTGCGCCGCCGATCGCGGATGTGATATGATCGTATCCGGGTGCGACATCGGTTACGATCGGCCCCAGAACGTAAAAGGGCGCATTCCTGCAGACTGATTTCTGGAGCTGTATATTCGTCCGGATCTGATCGAGGGGGACATGGCCCGGCCCCTCGATCATGACCTGTACACCCTGTTCCCAGGCTGACTGTGTCAGCTCGCCCAGAATCAGGAGTTCCTGAATCTGGGCCCGGTCCGTGGCGTCCGCCAGCGATCCCGGACGCAATCCGTCGCCGAGGCTGAGCGTGATATCATAGGCTTTCGCGATCTCGAGCACGCGATCGTATTGTTCGTACAGGGGATTCTCCCTGTCATTGGCGATCATCCAGGTGACCAGAAAAGAACCGCCGCGGCTGACAACATCTGTCAGCCTTCCCTGATTCTTCAGGCGCGCGATGCTTTCCCGGGTGATTCCGCAATGAACGGTAAAAAAATCGACCCCCTCTTCGGCCTGACGTTCAAGCACGGCAAAAAGATCGTCCGGTGACATGCGGACGATTCCGCCTTTTTTCTGCGCCGCGCCGATGGCGGCCTCGTAGATCGGAACGGTGCCGATGACCACCGGGACTTCCTGCATGATCCGCCTGCGAATCTCCGTCAGGTCGCCCCCCGTGGAAAGATCCATGATCGTATCGGCCCCGGCCGCGACGGCGACCCTGGCTTTCTCCACCTCCTGTGCGATATCCGAAAAATCCGTGGAACTCCCGATATTGGCGTTCACCTTGGTCCGCAACCCCCTGCCCACACCGATCGGGTTTGGAATATCATGATTTTTATTCTTGAGAAGGACGATTTCGCCCTGTCCGAGACGTTCACACAGGGTCGAAACCGCCATCTTTTCGACCGAGGCAGTCTTTTCGATTTCAGGCGTCATTTCTCCGGTTCTGGCCGCCTCCATCTGATTTTTCAATTGGACTCCTTCGCGCAACAATAATGGGTAGATAAAATGATATAAAATATAGTCAAAGCATCGCAGAATGTCCACCATTAATTATATCGGTTCCGGTTCAACGCCTCCCGAATGTCTCTGCATTGCCGATCACGTCCTGTCCGAAACGGTCTTTCAGGGCATCCAGCGCCTCTGTCATTTTGTTTCTTTTTTCAGATTCCGCCTCGAATAAGTCTCCCTGTTGAGAAGCATGCGGAATCAGCTGGGTGAGGCCCACCCCGATCAGACGCACCCTGTTCTCCGTCAGATCGAATTCATCCAGCATGGAGAGCGCGCATTCATAGAGTGCATTCCCTCCGCGGATCGATGCGGCGGACGTCATATGCCGGATACAGGTCTGAAAGGGTTCAAACCGGATTTTGAGCATGACGGTCCTGCCTGAAAAGTTTTCCTTGCGCAACCGGTATCCCACCCGTTCGGAGAGGGCCTTGAGGGTATGACGGAGCATCTGAATATCATTCGTATCCCTCTCAAAGGTGTGTTCGTTACTGACCGATTTCACCTGCCTTTCGGCGAAAACCGGTGTTTCATCCAGGCCGCGTGCATGCCGGAAAAGCACCTCGCCCATGCGGCCGAATTTTTTTCTGAGTATTTCTTCGGAGAGCATCCGCAAATCAGCCACAGTCACCACACCCATTTCAGCCAAAACCTGTTGTGTCCATTTGCCGACGCCCCAGAGACGGCCGACCGGCATCGGACCGAGAAACGCATAAACTTTTTCGGGAAGGACCTGGATTAATCCGTCCGGTTTGCCGTGATCCGATGCGATCTTGGCGACGAGCTTGTTCGGTCCGATCCCCACGGATGCGGTGAGCGACTCCTCCATGCGGATTCGTTGTTTGATCTCCCGTCCGGGTTCCTCGGCATCATTCCATAGGCGTCCGGTTCCAGTCACATCGAGAAAGGCCTCATCCAGGCTGATCGGTTCGACACGGGGGGAAAAGACCTCGAAAATCCGCATGATCCGGGCGCTGATTTCCATATACCGGTCCATCCTTGCCCTCACGAATATGCCCTGTGGACAGCATCGATAGGCCCGGGAAATCGGCTGTGCGGAATGGACGCCGTACTTTCTCGCCTCATAGGATGCGGCGGAAACGACACCTCTCCCCTTACCGCCTCTGGGATCCGCGCCCACGATGACCGGCCTCCCTCGGTACTCTGGAAAGTCGAGCTGTTCCACCGAGGCGTAGAAGGCGTCCATATCCACATGAATGATTTGCCGGGATGGTCTCATTTGTGATATTTTTCACCCCGCAATAAAGTCAGCGCCCGATAAATCTGTTCGAGCAGGATCAGCCTTGTCATGTCATGCGTGAAGGTCATATCCGAAAGGGATAGTATCCAGTTCGAGCGCATGAGAAGGGAGGCATCGAGCCCCAGAGGTCCGCCTATGACGAAAACCGTTTCACGCACCCCCGAAGCCATCCATCGGGACAGGTGTTTTGAAAATGTTTCAGAGGTTACCCGTGTGCCGGAGGCGTCCAGGGCGACTATGAAGGCCGAATCCGCGATCCGGTCTGACAGGATTTTTGCCTCTTTTCTCCGGATCTGATCCGGAGGCATCTTCCTCCCGGTTTTGGGAGATCTGACCCACTCCGAACGCACAGGCAGATAATGTATCATTCTGCCGAGAAAGTCGGTTTCTCCTTCCTTCAGATAGGACAATTTGGTATCGCCCACGCCCAGGATACGTATCATCATGACCGGGTCATCTCCGGATGACTGATAAAAAATTTGCTTTCATGTTCAGGAACGTTTAAATTAAAACGCCTTCACAGGAAACCAACCAAAGGTAAAATGAAAAAGATTGCTTTTCAAGGGGAAAATGGCGCGTTCAGTGAAGACGCAGCCTGTCAGTACTTCGGTGAATCCGTCGAGCCGGTTCCCAGAAAAAATTTCAGGGATGTCTTCGACGCAGTCGCCTCCGGAGACTGCGGTCACGGGATCATCCCGATTGAGAATTCATTTACCGGAAGCATCCATCAGAACATCGATCTGCTGCTCGAATTCGAGCTGTCCGTCATCGGAGAAATCATCCTTCGTATTCATCACACCCTGATGGCGAACAAAGGCGTCCGTCTCGAAGAGATCCGGAAGGTCTATTCGCATCCGCAGGCGCTGGAACAATGTTCGGTGTTCCTCGAAAGGCTTGGTGGGGTGGAAGTCGTTCCCATGTACGACACGGCCGGATCGGCGAAAATCATCCGGCAGGAGGGTCGGGATGACACCGCGGCCATCGCCAGCAGCCGTGCGGCCAGGGATTACGGACTCCAAATTCTCAGAAAAGGCATCGAAAACGACGACCGGAATTTCACCCGGTTTCTCGTGATTTCCCCTCATGCCCTCATACCGGATCAAAACTCCAAGACTTCTATCGTGTTCAGCACGAAAGATATCCCCGGCGCCCTGTTCAAATCTCTCGGGGTCTTCGCCCTGCGCGATATCAATCTGCTCAAGATCGAATCGCGTCCCCTGCGTAAAGGGCCCTGGCGTTACTGGTTCTATCTGGATTTCGAGGGCAGCATCTCAGACCCGGTCTGCCAGAAGGCACTGGACCATCTGCAGGAGATCACCTCCTTTTTCAAGGTGTTGGGCTCTTATGAAAAAGGACGGGTGATTTCCTGATGAGATAAGAATACGGTTCGTTTTTGTCTGGGGAATCAGAATCTATCACGAATCATTATGATGTCTCCGGTGAATGAAAAATGATTTCCGGCAAACAGATCACCGTTCTGAACGACCTTGAAATAAATGAACAAGAATATCGATAATCTGAGCAATAACTGCATCCGGCACGCCGTCTCGGTGGCGGGACTGGAACCGCATATCACAGGATTCATTCACGTAATCGACCACAACCCAGCCTCCGTCCCTCCGCCGTGCGATCTCGCTTGAGAAGAAGGACAATCCCGAGACCGATGCGATTTGAAAGACGATTTCTTCCAGATCTGAAATAGGAAAGGCCTCTTTTTCGTCGTCCGTCATGTCTGCGTAGAGATGCGTCTCCTCATTCCACCAGGTGCACACCACCTTGCCGAACACATAAAACGCGCGAAACCAAAAACGCCGTCCCTCACGCTCATCGGGGATGATCCGCTCCTGCAGGAGATATTTGTCATGACGAAATTCCTTGCGGGCAAACAGTACATCCTGCAGGGTCTCGGCCCCGTCCACCACACCAGTCCCCCCTCCCGTCGTATTCGCGGGTTTGATCACGAAAGGCCGCCCCAGATGGGCCAGGTCGGACACGGACAGGGTGATTTCGTCCGCCTCATGAACGGGCGGCAGGATCAGGGTATATGGCGTGGGGATGCCGGCGGTCAGGAACTCGAGATGCAGGGTCGCCTTGTCCGAGGCCCAGCGGATCCGGTCGATCGGGTCGATAATCCGCGTTCCTTTTTCACGAAGGTGTTTCTGAAGCGGTATAAACTCCGGAGAGGTGTCTGAAGCACGGTCGAACAGAAACCGGAAGACCAGTTCGTTTCGTCTGACCCTGCCCAGGATGTCTGCGAGATTTTCCGGGCGGACGACAAGCATGCTTAATCCCCGGGAAAACAGAGAGCCGGTCAGCGCCTTGATGAAGTCCCGATCGTATTCCCAATCCGTCGCGATGCAGACATCCTCTTCCTTCATTCAGACGCACTTTCTTCCGCCGCCGAAATGCCCCGTCCACAATCCCGTGAAAAATGACCGGGCATTCCGTCCGAGCTGGCGGGTGTCGTATCCGCCTTCCTGGACGACCAGGGTCGGAATCCGCAGGGAGCCGATCAGGCGGCCGTTCTCTTCAAAATCCCTGGCAGTCAGGGACCAGGTTCCGGTGGGATCCCCCCGGGCCGTATCGAGCCCGAACGCCAGAACCAGATAGGCGGGCGCAAAATGACGGATCCGGTTCAAGGCCTTGTCGAGCGTCTCCCTGTAAGCACTCCCGTCACATTGCTCAGGCAGAGGAAAGTTGAGATTATATCCCTTGCCATCTCCCTCACCTTTCGAATCCCGGAAGCCGGTGAAATAGGGATAGGCAAAACGGGGATTCCCGTGTATCGAGACGGTCAGCACATCGGAACGCTCCCAGAATATATCCTCATGCCCGTTCCCGTGATGATAATCGATGTCGAGTACGGCCACACGTCCCTCCCGGACGAGTTCATTGGCTGCGATGGATGCCGAATTGAAATAACAGAATCCGCCGAATGCCCCCTTTTCCGCGTGATGTCCCGGCGGACGCACCAGGGCATAGGCCAGGCGATGCCCTTCACTCAGGTATCTTGCGCCCGTCAACGCACAATCGACTGCACGTTTTGCCGCCGCAAAGGCGTTTTGATGGATCGGCGTAAAGGTGTCCATGCAGTAATAACCGGCCCGGACAGGCAGATCGACGGGAGGACGTGTCTGGTTCCGGAGCGGAAAAACATAGGGATATACCGAGACATCGGACTGGATTTTCTCACAGACGCGACCGAGATAATCGACAAATTGGTGATCGTGAACCACGCGGATCGGCCGGAGTGAAAAACGGCGTATCTTGACTGGACTGAAAAGGCCCGTGGGTTCGATCCCTTTCCGGATGGCGTCCACGCGCACAGGCGATTCCACATACCCTTTTTCACGGATATGATGGATCCGGTGCTGATCCGCCACGACCAGGATGATCTTCTGATCCGCCGCCGGAAAAATCCGTGAAAGACGCAATTCCGGTTTCCGGACATACCGCGGGGGACGCATCCGGACAGGATCATCCGTAAAGGAAGTGACGACCCTGTCGATGTAGACAGCGGGACAGTAATCTCCGTACTTTCGTTCGAGGATGGCGCGCACGATGCGGCGTGCCAGTCTGCGCCTGAGGGGTTTGTCCCGGTCGATGGGGTCATATACCAGGTACGGGGGACAATCATCTCCCGGATTGACCGGCGTCTCGTATTCCGTACCGGAAATGGGGCGGGCGCCGTACCGTTCATAGAATCGAAGACGCGCCCGGTTCGCATCCAGGTTTTCTTTATCTCTGCAGAGTCCGGGATCGTCGGGAAGACATTCGAAGAACAGGCCGACGGTGTGCAGCATGCGCGCCTCGTGACGGAGCCGTTCATAGAGCGCACCGCCGATGCCTCTTCCCGTCTGCCTGCCCGCCGCCGCGATGTAATCCAGGTAGCAGAACTCCAGCTCCTCGTCATGCATCATGAGGGCGAACCCTTTCACGTTTCCCTGACCGTTCTCCGCGACGAACAAAACCGCTCGAAAACGATGTTTCACCGGATTTTTCAGCCGGTCTGAAAGGGCCGCTATTTCTTCTGCACGAATATCCGGGAATTGGGTTTTCCAGATGTCCTGCACCTTCAGGATGGCTTCCCGGTTGACGGCCAGGACATCGTCATAAATTCGTCTGATTCGAAACATCAAAACAAATCCATCTCACGGCTTTCAATTTCCGAGTGGACAGAATGTTCCACAGCCTGACGGTAACGGTAAACCCTGCCCCGAAAATTGCGCATCACCACTTCATTATTCGTGATTCTCATGACATATTCAGGTATGAGCGGAATCTTTCCGCCGCCTCCGGGGGCGTCGATCACAAAATGGGGTACGGCCAGCCCGGAGGTCCATCCGCGGATCGCCTTGACGATCTCGAGTCCCTTGCGGACATCGGTCCTGAAATGTTCGGTTCCCACGACCAGGTCGGCCTGATAAATATAATAGGGACGAACACGCGCCCTCACGAGTTTCTGCATCAGGCTGCGCATGACAAACGGATCATCATTGACCCCCTTGAGCAGAACCGTCTGGCAGCCCAGCGGGATCCCGGCATCGGCGAGCAAGGCGAGTGCTCTTTCCGATTCACCGGTCAGCTCATCCGGATGATTGAAATGCACATTCATATAAACCGGATGGTATTCTTTGAACATGGCACATAACGCCGGCGTCACGCGCTGCGGCAGAAAACAGGGCACGCGGGATCCGATGCGAAGGATCTCGACATGGGATATTTTCCGGAGACGGCGTAAAATCGATTCGAGTGTGGCGTCTCTGAGCATCAACGGATCGCCTCCGGACAGAATCACGTCGTGGATTTCACGGTGTTGTTCAATATACCGGAGACCTTCTTCGATGAGATGCATGCCGATTTTTTTAGGGTCGCCGACCTTGCGTTTCCGTGTACAGAACCGGCAATAGGCCGCACATTCATGAGAAATGAGAAAAAGACACCGGTCCGGATACCGGTGCACGATGCTTTTCACCGGTGCGTCCCGATCTTCGGCGAGCGGATCCAGGAAAAGACCCTGTCCGTCCAGCTCGCGAATGTCCGGAACGACCTGCCTGTAAATCGGATCATCCTTCTCGCGGATCAGGGAAAAATAATAGGGTGTAATTTTTACGGGAAAAATAGTCTCGACCTGCTTCAATTCATAATAAGGCAGCTGAAAAGTTTCGGAGAGGGTTTTCAGATTGATGTTGCCCCTTGTCAGGTGCGATTCATCATCGGTGGTTGCCATTGTTTCGGTTCTCCCTGTGCTACATCGGTTCGATGCGTTTGACAAATGTCAGGCGGTCGTCACCCGGACGGTAAAAATCACAAATCTGTGATTCGACACGGTATGTGTGCCGCGTGTAGAATTGACGTGTCTGTGCATACGGTTCTGTGGACGAGGTTTCGATCAGAATCAGACGGCCTTTATACCGGCGAATCCTGTTTTCGACAAATTCAATCAACTTCCTCCCGACTCCCCTGCCCTGCATGTCCGGATCGACCGCGATCCAGTACAGATCATAGGTTCCTTCCGTGGCGGGCGTCCTGCCGAAGCAGACATACCCGCAGACCGTCCCCGCCCGCGGTTCGGCGACGTAGAACTCATAATCCTTTTGATCCGGCTCTTCGATCGCCGTATCGACGAGTTCCATCGCGACATCGATTTCAGCCCGCGTGAAACGACCCGTCCTGACCAGGATCGATTGAATCGCATCCCGGTCAGCGGGCTGAATCTCCCTGATGTTGACCATTGCCGCTCCTTTTGAGTGCATTTTGAATGAGAATCTCAACAAATGTTCCATAACTCAGGCCCGCCGCCTGGAGGGCCTTCACATATCCCGCCTCCATCGAAATATCCGGATTCGGGTTATACTCCAGAACATAAATGCGTCCGGCTGCGTCGACACGGGTATCGACCCGGCCGTAATCCCTGCCTCCGAGAAGGCGGTACACCTGCAACGCCGCGTCGCACAGACGCTCCCTGAGATCCAAATCGATGCGTGCCGGATACAACGCAGGCGTACGGGCGTACAGGGGATGATCCGGCATCCATTTCGCCTCATAACTGGTGATGGCCTGATAACCCTCCGGAATCCGGGAGAAATCGATCTCGCCGACGGCCAGGACCCCGGGTTCCGGATTGTCGAGGATGCTGACATTCAACTCGCGTCCCGCGATATACTGTTCAACCAATACGGGTTGCCGGTATTTGTCGATCAGCCTTCGAACGATCGACTGCAACGTCCCGAAATCATCCGTCACGGATTGCTGCGTCACGCCCAGGCTGGCATCCTCCATGGCGGGTTTGGCGATGACCGGAAATTTTAAATAGGTGCTGTGGGGAACGTCCCGAAACACCTGATACGGTGGTGTGTGGATCTTCCGGCTCTCGAAGAGACGCTTGCAAAGGACTTTATCCTGAGACAATCCCAGCGAAAGTGCCGAATTACCCGTATAAGGCAGGCGCATCAGCTCCCACAATCCCGCCATGTGCATTTCGTCCCGCGCGACCCCGCGGAATCCTTCGCAGAGATTAACGACGACATCCGGCCTGAAATCCCCGATTCTCTTGATATCTTCTGCGATATCCGAGACGGCCAGCATTTCAGCAGGATATCCCAATCGCTCGGCAGCCTGCAATACAGACGCGACTTCATCCTGTACCGCGTCCTCAGATATCCGATCGGCATCCGCCGGATCTATAAAAGAACCGGAAGCATTATATGCAATCAGCAAGCGCGGCTTCCGGTACGCGGACGGCATCCTTCATCCCCCATCTTTTAACGGCGATGTCAATAATTTTTTCCAACATGGCGCCGTACGAATATCCGGCCGTTCTCGCGGCCTTCGGAAAACAGGAATTGTCTTCGTGTTTCGGAAGGATTCCGGGAAGCGGATTGACTTCAAGAATATTGGGAATCTCCCCGTCGAATCGGACATCGATGCGGCACCAGTCTTTGATTCCAAGCACCTGCCAGGCCTCTCGGACCACCGCTTCGACCCTTTTCTCGGCGGTCAGGCTCAGAGACGCCGGACAGACAAAGAGATTCAGGGGCTTTTCCGGCCGATCCCAGATCCATTTGGCCTCGTAGGAATAAATCGGTACGGCACCTGAAGGCAATGCATCGAAACAAATTTCCACGATCGGGAGCACTTCGACTTCGTCCCCATTGCCCCAGACGGCGACCGTGAGTTCCTTGCCGTCCAGAAATTTCTCGATAACCAGTGGTTGTTGATATTTCGCAAACATTTTTTGAATGATTTCTGCGGCTGATTCCGGAGCGAAGAGTACTGAATCATTAAAAATCCCCTTGGAACTGCCCTCGGATAGCGGCTTGACAATCGCGGGAAAAGGAAAATCCTCCAGCCTCGCCTGAATGTCTTCATGCGGATAAATCAATCGAAACGGAGCGTTCGGGATCGCGTAATGGCTGAGAATCTCTTTCGTCCTGGACTTGTTCAGACAAATCCCGAGAGTCAGGGGATCGGATCCGGTGTACGGGATGCCGAGCCGTTCACAGGTCATGGGGATGTAGGATTCCCTGAAATCTCCGAACAATCCCTCGGCGATATTGAACACAATCTGGGGTTTTTCGGCTTTCAGACGCTGTACGACCCGGTTATCCGCTTCGATGCCGACGACCTTATGTCCGAGTCTCTGGATGGTTTGAATCACGGCATCAATGGTCTCCTGGGAGTCTCCCTCGGCAAACATGTCATCCGGGATCGCTTGGTCGGAATGACCTCCGAACCGTTGCATATACTCTGCGAGCAGTCCCTTTTTGCTGCTGTGAGTCACCGCGATACGCATGCTTTATCCCTTTCTGATTCTGATCTAGAAATCAGGAAAGATCTGAATTGTGTATTCATTTCGTCAGGTTCTTCTCTGATAAACAAGGATTTTCAGAATAGGCTGTCCCATAAGGGTTCGGTCAATCACGACCCCTTCAGTCCTTACCCATTCGGAAATCATCGACAGCAGTTGACGCCCTGTTTCATCCAAATAAACGACATACTGTTCAAACTGATCTGTCTCGATGGCGATTTCCGTCACAAATCCAAATCGGTTGGTATCGGTGACAAAAACACGTCCCGCAATATCGACTTTCTTTTCCGGATCAGCCATCATCCATACTCATTACTTTTTCGGGGGTGATTCAAAAGACATGCCAACAGTCTTTATACATTGTTATCTATGAGATTAGTCCATGATCGGAAGGATGGATACCGGAACTCAGAAGTCCGTTTTCTGAATGGATGAACAAACAGGATAAACACGCAGCATATGCATCGAAGCACTGATTCAGCAGAAAATGCGGCTTTAAGATTCGCTTCGGACCCAGATAAAACAGCATATATACCGGATTCTAGGCAAAAACCTTGATCCAATGAATCGTTTTAACTGCTTGATATTATGAAATTTAGCATATCACCTGCGGCATTTATCGGAATTGATATTTCCGATTGATTGCCATATCGGAACTGAAAGTGCGGATCAGAGAGGGATGGAGCGGATCTTCTTGAAATTTTCCTTGTGCAGATGATATTTTGTCATCAATTTGTGGAGTTGACGTACTCCGATACCGGCGGCCTCCGCTGTGGAATCGATACGTCCGTTATGCAGTTCGAGCAGGCGGCATAGATATTCCCGTTCCGCTTTCTCGACGACCGTTTTTCTCACGGTATCGAGTGTGTGATGGGGATCGACCGAAATGGTCTGTGTCCTGGTTTCACGGTTCACGATTTCTGTGGGGAAATTTTGAGCCGTCAGCGCCTTCGACGATTCCAGTACATGAGCCCGCTCGATGACATTCTCCAGTTCACGGATATTTCCGGGCCAGTGGTACTGCTGAAGCATTGTGATGATTTCGGGTGCGATTCCCTTAACCTTTTTGGTGGAAAACCGATTCATTTTCTCCATAAAGCCTTCGACAAGAATCGGGATATCCTCCCTGCGGTCCCTGAGCGGCGGGATCTCGATCGGAAAAACGAGGAGGCGGTAATAAAGATCCCGCCGGAATGTGCCGTTTTCACACATCGTTTCCAGATCCGCGTTGGTGGCCGCGATGATCCGTACATCCGATGTGAGCGTGGTATCCCCGCCGACTCTCTGGTAACTTTTATCCTGCAGGATCTGGAGGAGCTTAACCTGCATGGAAGGAGAGATGGTTCCGATCTCGTCCAGAAAAAGGGTTCCGCCGTCTGCAATTTCGAACTTCCCGGGTTTCAACCGGGTGGCCCCGGTGAATGCACCTTTTTCATGGCCAAACAATTCGCTTTCGAGCAAGGTATCCGGAATCGCACCGCAATGAACCGCAATGAATTGCTTTTCACTGCGTCTGCTGTGCCGATGGATGAGATTGGCCACCACTCCCTTGCCTGTTCCGGTCTCCCCGGTCAGGAGTACGGTGCTGTCCGTCTGGGCAACAGATCGCACCTTATCGAATACAGCCTTCATCAGCGGGCTTTGCGTTCTGAGAACCGCCTGGAAATCTTTTCTCCAGAACTGATTCCTGAGAGTCTGAAGCTCCGCGAATAATTTCTGATTTTTTCCGATATTCTCGATCACGAGCCGCACTTCGGCCCGGTCGACCGGATAAGTCAGATAATCGCTCGCACCGGATCGAACCGCACGCACAGCTTGTCGAATCCGGGAGGAATCTGCGAGGATAATGATTTCCGTCGATGGAAAAGCAGCCCAAAAAGGTTGAAGTTGTTCCTTGTAATCCGTGTCTGTGGACCCGTTATCCAGAAAATCGATGTCGATAAAGAGGAATTCGTACCGTTTCTTACGAAAATACTGAAAACAGGTCACACGATCCGGGGCGAAGTTGAACGAATCGTTCGGATCAAAACTTTTTTGAATCGTTTCGACCGAATCACGCTCCCCGGAGGCGATCAATATGCGTCTCATCGCAGCGTCTTCTTTTTTTAAAAAAAACAGTACTGTGAAGAATATGGGTTACAAAACCAAGGTACAACTGTTTTCTTGCCTGATCTACTCATAAACTTTTTTTTTAAGTACATTGGAATTCTCCCCATACACAATTCATGAATTATTCAGGTAAAGAAGACCTGCCTCATTCCTCGCAGGTCAATTGTTCCATCACCTCCACGATCCGGTCTCCCATTTCGCACGTGCCGGCCAGCTGGGTTCCGGGGGCATGGATATCCCGTGTCCGGAAACCCTTTTCCAGCACGGCTTCGACCGCATTTTCGATGAGACATGCCGCATGATTCATCCCGAATGAATACCGGCACATGAGAGCGACGGACAGGATCGCGGCCAGCGGATTTGCGACATCCTGGCCGGCGATGTCCGGCGCGGAACCGTGGACCGGTTCGTACATCGCGGTCCCCCTGCCGAGACTCGCGGAGGGCAGCATGCCGATCGACCCTGAAAGCATGGCCGCCTCGTCGCTGAGGATATCTCCGAACATATTGTCCGTGAGGAGGACGTCGAATTGTACGGGATTGCGGATGAGCTGCATGGCGCAGTTGTCCACCAGCATATGTTCAAGGTTCACGTCCGGATAGTCACGCGCCACATAATCTACGGTTCGGCGCCAGATCTGCGATGCGGCCAGTACGTTGGCCTTGTCGACCGAAATCACCTTGTTCTTCCGTTGTCGGGCCGCGTCGAATGCGACCCGGGCGATCCGGTCCACCTCCGACACTTTGTACGTCATGGTATCGATACCGCATTCCTCCCCGTCCCGCATTTCGACTCCTTTGGGATGACCGAAATAGATCCCGCCCGTGAGTTCCCTCACGACCAGTATATCGATATTCTTTATCAGTTCGGGTTTCAGTGTGGAGGAATGAACGAGAGACAGGTACACCCGCACGGGCCGGAGGTTGGTATAGAGACCGAGTTCTTTTCTCAGCCTGAGCAGGCCGGTTTCAGGGCGTTTTTCCTTGTTTACCCGATCCCATTGGGGACCGCCGACCGCACCCAGGAACACGGCATCGGCGTTATAAGCCAGAGAGATCACCGTATCCGTGACCGGCTCTCCCGTTGCATCCAGACTCGCTCCGCCGACCAGTTCTTCGGTGAATGCGAACCGTACACGGAATTTCTCTCCTGTCGCGATAAGGACTTTAACCGCTTCACGCGTGACCTCGGGGCCGATGCCGTCACCCGGGAGTAAAACGACTTTTTTATACTTCATATGTGGTTTATTCCCAGTTAATGTGAATATCTGATCAAAAAATTGAAACATACAACCTGATCTTAATATAATCCAATTTTCATAAAAATCAATTTGATCATTGCCTGATTGCAAATTTCGACAAAAAAAAGGATGTCTCCAGAACAGAGGCATCCTTCTCATAGACTTCCTCAGCGATATGCTCAGAGATGTTCAGCGACCAGATCTCCCACTTCTGGGGTCGAATATCCCATTCTGCCCGCCCCCATTCCCTTGAGCTTGTTGGCGGTCACGAACATGATCGCTTTTTCGACCGCCTCAGCAGCCCGGTTTTCGCCCAGATGGGCCAGCATCATCTGAGCCGATGCGATCGCCGCAAGTGGGTTAATGACATGCTTGCCCGTATACTTGGGTGCGGATCCCCCGATCGGCTCGAACATGCTGACGCCTTCGGGATTGATGTTACCTCCGGCTGCGATGCCCATACCGCCCTGTGTGATGGCCCCCAGATCGGTGATGATATCCCCGAACATGTTATCCGTCACGATCACATCGAACCATTCGGGATTCTTGACCATCCACATGCAGGTGGCGTCGACGTGATAATATTCACGCGTGATGTCGGGGTAATCCCGTCCCCCCATTTCATGAAACGCCCGCTCCCATAGATCGAACACGTAGGTCAGGACATTGGTTTTTCCGCAGAGGGCCAGCGTCTTTTTCCGGTTGCGGTTTCGGGTCAGTTCAAACGCATAGCGGAGGCAGCGATCGACCTGAAACCGGTTATAGACCGCACTCTGCACGGCGACTTCATGGGGGGTTCCTTTCATGGAAATACCACCCGTCCCCGTATACAAACCGCCCGTGTTCTCTCGGACCACCACATAATCGATGTGTTCCGGTCCCTTGTTCCTGAGCGGGGTCTCGACACCTGGATACAATTTAACCGGACGCAGGTTGATGTACTGATCCAGTTCAAACCGAAGTTTGAGCAGGATCCCTTTTTCGAGGACGCCGGGCTTGACATCCGGATGACCGATGGCGCCGAGATAGATGGCGTCGAATCGACGCAATTCTTCAGGCGCCGATTCGGGGAGTACTTCCCCCGTCGAAAGATAGCGGTCCCCGCCGAAATCGAATTCGGTAAATTCCATCCGGAAACCGTATTTTCCGGAAGCCGTCTCGAGGACTTTCAACCCCTCACGTACGACTTCCGGGCCGGTTCCGTCCCCCGGCAGGACGGCGATCTTGTAGGTTTTCTGTGTCACGGGATTCCTTTCTCATTCATCTTGAGAGTTGAACTTCTTATTTTACCGAAGGATACACGGTACCGGGTTTCCGGTTCCTTTTGCGGATGATCATAAGACAGATTCCGGCCGCAAACCCCGAACCGCATACCAGGATGATCCTTTTAGGATCAATGACTGAATAAAATTATCTCACATGATCCCGCGTGTAAAGAATCCGGTTGAGTGCACTCAGATAGGCCTTGGCACTCGCCTCGATGATATCCGTGCTCACGGCCTGCCCGTTGTATGAATGTCCTTCATATTCCAGTTTGATCAGGACTTCACCCTGGGCGTCCTTTCCGATTGTGACCGCCTCGATGGCGTAATGTGTGAGTTTTCCGCACACGCCCGTGATGCGTTCGATAGCCTTATACGTCGCATCGACCGGACCGTCTCCGATCGCCGAATCTTCGAAGATTTCATCTCCTTTTCTCAGACGGACACTCGCCGTCGGTGTCAGACTCGATCCGCTGAGAACCTGAAGGGATTCGAATGTATAGGCTTCAGGGATCTGCGAAATTTCGTCCCGGACGATCGCGATCAAATCCGCATCATACACCAGTTTCTTCTTGTCCGCAAGCGCCGTAAACGCCTCATAGGCTGTATTGAGGTCTTCCCTGGAAAGATCATAACCCAATTCCTTGTATCTTTTGTCCAGTGCATGACGCCCGGAATGTTTTCCCAAAACGAGGGTGCTCTCGGGTATACCGACCGACTGCGGCGTCATGATCTCATAGGTCTGGCGGTGTTTGATCATGCCGTCCTGATGAATACCCGCCTCGTGTGCAAAGGCATTCTCACCGACGATCGCCTTGTTTCGCTGCACTTTCATCCCGGTCAGATGGGTCAGAAGCTGGCTGCTCGGATAAATCTCAGTCGTCTGGACGTTGCATTCGAGCGAAAGCAGGTTTTTCCGCGTATGCATGATCATCACCAGCTCTTCGAGAGAGGCATTGCCCGCCCGTTCTCCGATGCCGTTAATCGTACATTCGACCTGACGCGCCCCGGCCTGGATGGCGGCGAGGGAATTGGCCACACCCAGCCCGAGGTCGTTGTGACAATGGACGCTCATAACGGCCCGGTCGATATTTTTAACCTTTTCCCGAAGCGTCCGAATGATCGCGGCAAATTCGTCCGGAATGGAATATCCGACACTATCCGGAATATTGACCACGTTCGCACCCGCGTCGATCACCGATTCGATCACCAAGCAAAGATATTCCAGGTCGGTTCTTACCGCATCCTCCGGAGAAAACTCCACATCGTCACACAGGCTTTTGGCATACCGGACGTTCTCGACGGCCATTTCAAGGACTTCTTCTCGGGATTTGTTGAGTTTATGTTTGAGATGAATGTCGCTCGTCGCCACAAAGGTGTGTATCCTCGGTTTGCGGGCGCGTTTCAGGGCTTCCCAGGCACGATCGATGTCTTTGCGCGTCGTCCGTGCGAGACCGGCGATGGTCGTTTCCCTGAGTTCTTCTGCGATTGCTTTGACCGATTCGAAATCCCCGTCCGAGGCAATCGGGAAGCCGGCCTCAATCACATCCACACCGAGCCGTTCGAGTTGACGGGCCATGACCCGTTTCTGATCGAGGGTCATGCTGAATCCGGGTGCCTGCTCGCCGTCTCGCAGCGTGGTGTCGAAAATAATCACTCGGTTTGACATGGTATGCTCCAAAAATGAGAAGTTCAAGATTCAGGATGCCCCGCGACCGGGTCCGTGTACCCCCGGGGGGGGCTGATAGATTCGCTCACGAGGCGTTGATCCAGGACATCATACCCCGTAGCTTCCTGCCGACCTTCTCGATGAGGAGTTCCTCATGTTCCCTGCGCAGCGGCTTCATCTTCGGACGTCCCGTTTGATTCTCTTCGATCCATTCCCGGGCGAACGCGCCGCTCTGGACTTCGGACAGGATGGCCTTCATGCGTTCTTTCGTCCCGTCGTCGATGATGCGGGGACCTCGGGTATACCCTCCGTATTCGGCCGTGTCGCTGACGGAATGGTACATGCCGCTGATTCCGCCCTTGTAAAAGAGATCGACGATCAGTTTGAGCTCATGCAGGCATTCGAAATAGGCGATCTCCGGTTGATAACCCGCATCGATCAGGGTTTGGAATCCGGCCTTGACCAGTTCGGTCACGCCGCCGCACAACACGACCTGTTCCCCGAACAGATCCGTCTCCGTCTCTTCCTTGAAAGTGGTTTCGATGATGCCGGCGCGGCCCGCACCGATGCCGCAGGCATGAGCCAGCGCGAGATCCTTGGCTTTCCCGGACGCATCCTGGAACACCGCGATCAGGGCGGGAACGCCCGCACCCTTTTCGTATTCCCAGCGAACGAGATGTCCCGGCCCCTTGGGCGCGACCATGTAGACATCGATATCTTTGGAAGGCTGAATCTGGTTGAAATGAATATTGAACCCGTGGGAAAAAACCAGCGCCTTGCCGGCCGTCATATGCGGCAGGATTTCGGACTCATACACTTTCTTCTGAAGCTCGTCCGGAAGCAGAATCTGGATGATGTCGGCCTGTTTGGCGGCTTCGGAGGCCGAAACCGGCTTGAAACCCTGTTTTACAGCCAGATCGTGATTGGCTGTTCCCGCCAGTTCCGCCACGATGACCGTGATTCCGCTGTCACGCAGATTCTGGGCCTGTGCATGTCCCTGGCTTCCGTATCCCACGATGGCCACCGTCTTTCCGGAAAGCACGGCCATATTCGCATCGGCGTCGTAATACATTTTCATATCAAAATCCTTTCAAATGAGTGATAAAAAGTTTATCAATGAGTGTATTCAATAATTTCTATTTCGCTGCCGATCTTGTTGATAGTTACTTCTTTGATTTTTCTCATAATGCGGACAAGGAAATCCGATTGGATTTCCTATCGAGATGCACGAAGCAAATACGATGGCGTCCGCGCCTCTTTCAACCATCAACTTGGCCCTTGAAACGGCTCGTTTTCCGGGACATCCCCCGCAACTGACAAATCCGACAATTTCGACCGGTCCGGTATGCTCGAATGCAAGCTTGCCCTGAGAAGCGACTTTGAAATCCGTTGTGCCGTGGCACATATCCTCTGCTTGCAGACAACGGATAATCCCAACTTTCTTCATATATTTCTACTCACTGTTCTTATCATTCCGGCTGCGTCATATCAAATATCTCATATCCCAACCAGCAGCATAAGGCCGACGAGAGCGAGAAATACACCGACGAAGATTCGGAAATGTCGCTGAGGCAACTTGTCGATGAACCGCTTGGCGAGATACGCCCCGAGAAATGAGATCGGAATGCTGAACGCCAGGCCGATTGGTAAATTCCCCTCTAAACGCGTCCCCCCCCAGACATATCGGGCAACGCGGGTCAGATCGATAAACAGGGCGATCAGTCCTGATGTGAAAAGGTATACTTCTTTGGGAAGATGAAACGCCGTGAGAAAAGCGGCGCGAACCGCACCCCCGACGCCGAAAAAACCGGCAAAAAAACCCGACAACACCCCCCCGGATACCGCCGTGGCGTTTGTCTTCGGAAAAGCCCAATCCCGTCTCAGCAACAAAAACGCAACATAGGAAATCATGAAAGCGCCCAAGATTCTCTTCAGTGGAAACGTCTGCGCCTGCAGTGAAAGAGAAGATCCGATGAAGCTCGCCGCGATCCCGGAAACACCGAAGAAAAGGATCAATTTCCAATCGAATCCTCGCCTGAAAAGAAGAACCTTCCAGATGTCTCCGCACAGATGAATGACCCCGACAAACAGGAGGGCGACGGGAACCGATACAAACAGAACCAGGATCGGAATCATGACGGTAGAAGTCCCGAATCCTGTGGCCGTCCCGATTCCGGAAGCGATCAGAGTCAAGAGACAAAACAGTATCGTTTGTGTCATGCGCTCCTGTCCTTTTTGTCAGAAGCCATGATGCGACATCCGGAACGCTTCATTTCTTAAATTCCCGCTTCAGGGCTACGGCACCGGTCCGGGCGATCTCACGGATGCCGAAGGCCTCGAGCATGCCGATCGCTGCGTCGATCTTATCGGATTTGCCGGTAATCTCGATCGTCACGGTCTTGCCGCTGACATCGATAATTTTTGCCCGAAAAATATCCGTAATCTGCATGATTTCCGCACGGGTGGAGGGCGTGGCCTGCACCTTGACCAGCGCAAGCTCCCGCTCGACAAACGGCTCATAAGTCAGATCGATCACCTTCACCACATCCACCAGCTTGTTGAGTTGCTTGGCGATCTGTTCGATGATGCGCTCGTCGCCATCCGTGGTGATGGTGGCGCGTGTCACTTCCGGATCTTCACCCTGACCGAAACTGATGCTCGTGATATTGTAACCCCTCCCGCTGAAGAGTCCCGCGATCCGGGGAATGGCGTTGAAACTGTTCTCGAAAAGGACGGATAATGTATGTCGCATGGGTGTGCTCCTCTATGCCGTGGGTTCCGGATTCGTTTCGATCATTTCGTTCAGCGCCGCACCGGCCGGCACCATCGGGAAGACCTGGGATTCCGGCTCGATGATGAATTCCATCAGAACGGGACGGTCTTCAACTTCCAGAGATTTTCTCAGGACAGGGAGCACATCGTCCTTCTTTTCAACACGGTATCCGATGGCGCCGTAACTTTCAGCCAGGCGCACGAAATCCGGATTGGCGTCGGACAGGATGGTCTGCGAGTACCGTTTTTTAAAGAACAGGTGCTGCCACTGCCGCACCATTCCGAGAAATCCGTTGTTGAGCAGGACGATCTTGACCGGCACCCCATATTTCATGGCGGTTGCCAGTTCCTGGACGTTCATCTGAAAACCGCCGTCGCCGACGACACAGACGACCGTCTTGTCCGGATTGCCCAGCTTCGCACCGATCGCGGCTGGGAATCCATATCCCATCGTCCCCAGTCCGCCGGATGAAAGATGGGTTCTCGCCTCTTCGTAACCGTACCACTGAGCCGCGAACATCTGATTCTGGCCGACATCCGCCACGATAACCGCCCTGTGGTCCGTCACCTCGGCCACTTTCTGGATGACGAAAGGCGGCGGTATCCGGCAGCAATCCTTGTCATACTGTAATGGATGTTCCTGTTTCCATTTTTGAATCTGCTCCAGCCACCCCTGCGTGTAAGGCCGGCCGACGGCCAGTGTAAGTTCGGGAAGAATCTCGGCCGCATGTCCGACGATCGGGATATGGGCCGGTACATTTTTGGCGATACTGGCCGGATCGATGTCGATATGGATGATTTTTGCGCCGCGCGCGAAAGCGGAGAGTTTACCCGTCACCCGGTCGTCGAAACGCGCACCCACCGCGATGATCAGGTCGGATTCGGTGACGGCCTTGTTGGCGTACCAGGTGCCGTGCATGCCGAGCATGCCGAGTGAAAGGGGATTCGATTCGGGAAATGAACCGAGACCCATCAGTGTCGTGGTCACGGGAATCCGGGCCTTGACCGCCAGTTCCGTGAGCGACACAGCGGCCGGCTCGCTATTGACACCGCCTCCGGCATAAATCAGGGGCTTCTGTGCCTGATCGATCATCCTGGCCGCCTTGATGATCTGCTGTGAATGTCCCTTGTATGTCGGATTGTATCCGCGGATCGAAACCGGACCGGGTTTTTGATACGGGGCTTTCTCGAGTTGAATATCCTTGGGCAGATCGATGAGCACGGGACCGGGTTTTCCGGTCGCTGCGATATGGAATGCCTCATTGACGATCTGTCCGAGCTGTCTGACATCCTTGACCAGATAACTGTGTTTGGTAATCGGCCGGGTGATGCCGATAATATCGGCCTCCTGAAAGGCATCGTTTCCGATCATGGCCGACGGCACCTGCCCCGTGATGACGACCAGGGGAACTGAATCCATGAATGCGGTCGCGATTCCGGTCACGGTGTTGGTCGCCCCGGGGCCGGAAGTCACGAGGACCACGCCCGTTCTTCCGGTGGATCGGGCGTAACCGTCCGCGGCATGGGTCGCGCCCTGCTCATGACGAACCAGGATATGTCTGATTTCGGGATGATCGAAGAGTGCATCATAGATCCCGATCACCGTGCCGCCCGGATATCCGAAGACCGTATCCACACCGGCATCCACCAGCGCCTGGATAAGCAGTTCGGTTCCGCTGAGGAGCGTCCCCTCTTCAGGTCGTTTTTGGGTTTTCTTTTTCGTCATATCCGCCTCCTCATGAACTCCGTATTGTCATCATTGAATCGTCCGGACACGCATAGCAGTCCACAACACCCCGTCTTGTTCACTTTCAATTTGCAACTTTTAACATTTTTCCCGGCAACTATCTTCATCCGCTTAAAACCGCCCCGGTATTGGCCGACTGGACCCGGTCTGCATAACGGACGAGCCACCCCTCCGTCACGTTCGGAGCCGGCGGCTTCCAATCGGACTTGCGTTTTGTCAGTTCATCGTCCGATAATTCCACTTCGAGTTTACGCCCGGGAATGTCGATGAAGATGCTGTCACCGTCCCGTAACAGGGCAATCGGGCCGCCGGCAGCCGCTTCCGGAGAAACATGGCCGATACAGGCGCCGCGTGTGCCTCCCGAAAAGCGGCCGTCTGTGATCAGTGCCACCTTTTCACCAAGCCCCATGCCCATGATATCGGCCGTCGGTGCGAGCATCTCCTGCATCCCGGGTCCTCCGCGCGGTCCCTCATAACGGATCACGACTACGTCACCGGCCTGGATTCGACCGCCGAGTATACCTGCGCAGGCGGCTTCCTGGGATTCGAAAATCACGGCCTTTCCCCTGAAAGTCATCATGCAAGCCGCCACGGCCCCGGTCTTCACCACCGCACCCTGTGGAGCCAGATTGCCTTTGAGGATCGCGAGTCCGCCTACTTCGCTGTAGGGACGATCTAGCGGCCTGATCACTTCGGTATCCTGAATTTCCGCATCCCGAATGTTTTCTCCGAGTGTCCGGAGCGTCACGGTTTGTCGGGAAAGGTCGAGAACGCCTTTTTTTGAAATCTCCTTCAGGATGGCGCAGATGCCTCCCGCGCGTCCGACATCCTCGATGTGCCATTGGGATGCCGGCGACACCTTGCAGATCTGGGGAGTTTTCCTGGAAATCGCGTCTATGCGTTCGATCGGATAGGCAATTCCCGCTTCGTGTGCGATGGCGGGCACATGGAGGACCGTGTTCGTCGATCCCCCCATGGCGACATCCAGGGCAAAGGCATTATCGATGGACTCCGCGGTGACGATATCGCGCGGTTTGAGGCCGGCTTCGACGAGCCGAATGATCTGGCGCGCGGCCTTCCGGACGAGTTCCCGTCTCTCCTTTGAAGTTGCAAGGAGGGTGCCGTTTCCGGGGAGTCCCAGCCCGATCGCCTCGGTCAGGCAGTTCATTGAATTGGCCGTGAACATGCCGCTGCACGATCCGTATCCGGGACAGGCGGTTTCTTCGAGTTCCTTCAATGCTT
The DNA here is from genome assembly GCA_011046415.1 of bacterium. Taxonomy (GTDB): domain Bacteria; phylum Zhuqueibacterota; class QNDG01; order QNDG01; family JABMRT01; genus DSAP01. The sequence continues at coordinate 33,815 of DSAP01000184.1, forward strand.
CTTCCGTGAGGTTGCCGGCCTTGTATGCACCGACACCCTCGAAAACAGAAATCAGATCCACCGTCCTGTCCGAAGGCGTTTTACCTGCGGCCATGGGACCTCCGCTCACGAATACGGTGGGGATATTGACCCGAAGCGCGCCCATCATCATTCCGGGAATGATTTTATCGCAGTTGGGTATACAGATCAATCCATCGAAACGATGGGCCTGCAACATGGTTTCGAGTGAATCTGCGATCAGTTCCCGGCTGGGCAGGGAGTATTTCATGCCCGAATGTCCCATGGCGATCCCGTCACAGATCCCGATGGTGTTGAATTCGAAAGGGACCCCGCCTGCTTCGCGAACGGTTTCCTTCGCGATTCGGCCGAATTCCTGCAGATGTACGTGGCCGGGAATGATATCGATGTGGGAATTGCAGATTCCGATGAAGGGTTTGGAAAAATCCGTTTCCCGGAGACCACAGGCACGCAACAGACTGCGATGCGGCGCCCGTTCAAATCCTTTTTTAATCTGATCGCTTCTCATTTTTTCCCCAATATGTAATTTTCCTGTTCCCGGTGAAGGGTCAGACCTACAGTTTTACGATGGAATTGGAAGAATTTGTTGTAGGAATGACCGCTCGACCTTATACCAGTCCTACGACAGATAGGACGACGGGTACAAAGCATAGCTGCAGGATCATTCCCGATAGCAATAAGGACAGGCCGATATTGTTGGAACGGACATGACTATTCAAACAGAGAATCCACGAAACAGGATTCTGCCGTGAGCCGGAAAAAAAAGAACCGATTTTTTTACTGTTTATGAAATTCATAATAGAAACATTTTGTATTAAGTAAAAGAAAATTTAATGAATATTCTCTTCTGTGTCAAGTAAAAAGGGATTCTTATCAAAATTATTTCGGGTGACCATCCTCATGATCCGGAACGTCCTTCTGTTTTAAAACACACGATCCGGATTGATTGCATATCGAACACTTTCAGCAAATCTCGAATTTTGCATATTGGGCGATAAACTTCTTGACGCGTCCGCCGGAAAAGCGAACGGAAATTTTCCGGTTCGGTCCGCGTCCTTCGATGCGTATGATTTCTCCCTTTCCGAATGAAGAATGAAGCACCTGCATGCCTTTTTGCAGTTCGGGTATGTCCTGTGAAAGGGATTCATAATCGGGATGGACATCCGGCTCGGTCAATACCCGGCTCCGCGAAGGCGGACGGACGGTTTCCTTCGGTTCATATTTCTCCGGCGTCAGTATATCGAGGACGGATGGATCGACTTCCTTGATAAACCGGGACGGCATCCGGTAACTGTACTCGCCGTAATGGTATCGGTTGTTTGCCCACAAGAGATAGATTTTTTCCTTCGCACGCGTCAGGCCGACATAGAAAAGACGCCTCTCTTCCTCGACGGATTCGGTTGAATCCATGCTGCGCATAACCGGGAATAGCCCCTCCTCGAGGCCGGGAATATAGACCACGGGAAACTCAAGCCCTTTCGCCGTATGGAGCGTCATCAAGGTCACGGCGTTGGACTGATCGTTCCAAGTGTCGATATCCGTGACCAGTGCAACCTGTTCAAGGAAGCCGGCCAGGGATGGATCTTCGGCTGTCTCGGCATATTCCCGGATTGCGTTGAGCAATTCCCGGATGTTTTCGAGCCTTCCGGCATCTTCGAACGTCGCATCATGTTTGTACAGATTCAGGATTCCGATTTCATCGACCAGGGTATGGGCAAGCTCATTCGGTGTAATTTTATCGACCAGGTCCTGATATTTTTGGATCATCCGGTAAAATGCGAGGACCGATTTTCGGGGCTTTTCAGTCATTTCTGAGATCGCATCCGCATCCCCGAGTGCGTCAAACAATCTCTCTCCGTTAAGAAGGGCATGCCGTTCAATCCGTCCGAGGGTGACATCGCCGATACCGCGTACGGGAAAATTAATGATGCGTTTCAGGCTGACCGTATCGTTCGGATTGGTGATGACTCTGAGATAAGCCAGAACATCCTTGACCTCTTTTCGTTCATAAAACCGAAGCCCTCCGACGATGACATACGACATACCTGCGCGCCTGAGCGCATCTTCGAGGGCGCGTGACTGGGCATTGGTGCGGTACAGCACGGCAAAATCCTTAAACGCCCTTTTGTGCCGTATAATTTCGGATTGAATCCGTTCGACCACACGGGCCGCCTCCTCCCGGTCGTCATACGCTTCGATCAGTCCGATTTTCTCACCTTCCGGCCCGTCACACCAGAGCGTCTTGCCCTTGCGCCCCACATTCTTTTCGACGACCGAAGCGGCCGCCTTGAGAATATTGCGGGTCGATCTGTAATTTTGCTCCAGCCTGAATGTCCGGGTATCCGGAAAATCCTTCTCGAAATCGAGAATGTTCCGGATATCCGCACCGCGCCATCCGTAAATGGACTGATCGTCGTCTCCAACCACACACAGGTTCCGGTGGGTATAGGCAAGCAGGTGAACGAGTTCATACTGCGCCCGGTTGGTATCCTGGTATTCATCAACCAGCACATAGGAAAAACGTGTCCGGTATTTTTCCAGTACGGCCGGATATTCATGAAACAGCCGAATCGGCACCGTGATCAGATCATCGAAATCGAAAACCTGATTGATGCGGAGACGGTGCTGATATTCCGGATAAACTTGGGCCACAGCTTCTTCGAAGGGATTGCCTGCCGTCTGCTGATACTGTTGCGGTACGATCAGGCTGTTCTTGTTCTTGCTGATTACGGCGGCAATGGATTTCGGCGCGAACTGATCCGGGGGAACATGAAGATCTCCCATGATTGTTTTGATCAGGCGAATCTGATCGTCCACATCATAAATACCGAAACCGGGGTTGAAACCGAATGAAAGCGCCTCTGTACGCAATATTTTGGCAAATGTGGAATGGAATGTTCCGACCCATAGCCCCGTACCGGAACCGACCATATCCTCGACGCGTGCCTTCATTTCGGCCGCAGCCTTGTTGGTGAAAGTCATGGCCAGGATATTCCAGGGTTTGATTTTTTTTTCACGGATGAGATAGGCGATGCGGGTGGTCAACACACGCGTCTTACCACTTCCGGCTCCAGCCAGGATCAATACCGGGCCGTCGGACGCGCTGACCGCTTCGCGCTGTTTGATATTCAGGGATGATAGAATCTTTTCCATAATCAGCGGCGTCTGTTGACCTCCCTGCGGATTTTCTCGAATCGCTGTTTGGCGCGGACATGCTCTTCCAGTGTCCTTGAAAAGGTATGCGATCCGTCACCGTTTGCGACCATGTACAGATACGGCACCTCGTCCGGATAGAGCGCGGCATGAATCGATGCGATTCCGGGATTGCCGATCGGTCCCGGGGGAAGTCCGGCATGGATATAGGTGTTGTAAGGCGAGTCGATTTCCATGTCGCTGCTGAGGAGACGGCGGGGGCCGTCCGGGATCAGATACTGGATGGTGGGGCAGGCCTGGAGCCGCATCCCCCGTTTCAGACGGTTGTGATAAATCGCGCTGATCACGGCCCGCTCATCCGCGAGAACGGCTTCTCCCTCGATAATCGAGGCCAGGATTACCGCCTGATGCACCGTCAGATTGAGAGAGGCTGAACGGCCTGTGAGAGAATCATGAAAAACATCTTTAAACCGCGAGACCATGGTTTGAATAACTTCGCGGGGAGGAATATTCCGCCTGAAAAAATAGGTATCCGGGTATAAATATCCTTCGAGTGAGTATGCCCTGATTCCCAATGATTGTGTTATGACGGGATTATATACCAGGGCCAGAAAACTATCCGAAGGGACATCAAGCGTCTCTTCGAGTATCATCGCGATTTCCCGGGCCCGTAACCCTTCCCGAAAGGTGATTTTCTCTTGAATCACCTTGCCCCGTGCGATTTGAGTCAGGATACGATAATGATTCAAACGACCCGAGAATCCGTAATGACCCGCCTGCAGACGACGGGTCACGCCCATCCATCTGGCCGCCAGCAAAAACCGGGATTTGTTCTGAATAAGGCCCCGTTCTAACAGTGTATCTGCGATGGCTCTGGGCGTCATACCGCGATGGATGGTAATTTCACTCCGGCCGGATCCGGAATCCGATATCGTCCAGGCGTGAAACAACACAAACCAGACTGTCATCAGAACAGGGATTGCGCACAGGATACCGACACCGAATAACGTCTGCTTTCTTGATAATGTCTTCAGGGATTGCGTCTCCGGCTTTCATGAAACAATCCTTCCGATTGAAGACCGTATAGGATGTTCATGCGTCTTAATTTGATGTTAATAAACTTTTCAATGTACGATTTAAGGGTTTGTTTGTCAACTGGTTTTAAGGAACCGGATTCCATAGTGACGCATTTATTTATTGAACTGTCCGTTCCTTCCGGACTTTTGTCGGTTTAAAAAACTTGACAATCACCGGAAAATATGTTAAAATAAAGTTTCAAAAATCAGTGAATTGTTACCGGTTCTTTGAGAGGCAGGAAACCGAATGAAACAGCGTCTTCATCAGGGATATCTGAGCATAATTATTTTTTTTGTGATCATGATGGCATTTTCCTGCAGCGACCCGAAAGGCAATCCGGTTGGAAGATCCTTTTTCAACCGCAAACTTCCGGATGTAACCGGGCCGGTTCCCGCTCCATTGACATCGGCCCGCGCCGTTCAGGACACCAATCAATCAAACAGTTCGGGGAGCTATCTTTTTGTTTATCATGGTGATGAGACGAACCATTCGGTACAGAGCGTGATTTTGTTTACCGTACCCGATTCAGGAACGATTCAAAATGCCTCTATAAATCTGATACAAAAATCCTTTTCCGGAACACCCCCGGAAGGGATCGGCGTGTATGCATGGACACGCGCCTGGCAGGAGGCAATCGATGCCGGCGTGCCGTTGCAGAGTGCGCCGCTCGGAGCCAAACTGGCCGTATTAACACTTGAGACGACAGAAGAGGACACGCTCACAATCCCGCTTGATCCGGAATGGATCCGATCCTGGACCGATACCATCGGTTTGATACTGGCTTCTGAATCATCCGGTCTGACCGCCGTATTCTACAGTAAAAACACCGCTTACGATTCGCCGGCTCTGAACATCCTCATGGACGGAGACAGCACGGAAACGGTTCGCTACCCCGTTCAAAACCGGTTCATTGTCTCCCGTCCACCCCGAATCGACGAGACTGTCCTGACGGTTGACAACGGAACATCAGAACGGATTCATCTGTGCTTCGATTTGTCTTCTTTTTCGGAGGATATCACCGTCAACCGGGCGCGTCTACGCCTTGCCATCGATCAGGATGCCACCTCACCCCTTTCCGATGAAACGTTTACGATACGGGCCCATCCGATCACGGACCTTTCCGGAGAAATACCGGCGTACGAATCCACAACCTACATTACCGGAACCGCATCCGGTGATTCTCTGATACTCGAACTTCAGTCATTCTGCCAGAGTTGGATCGCCGGCATCAGGGACAATCTGGGAATCATCCTCATCGGAGCGAATGAGAAAACCGCCATCACACGGCGTGCTTTTCTGTGTGAATCCGCTCGAATGCCCGACCTGGACATTTATTATACATCCTCGGCCATGTCGCCGGATAATCCGTGATCCTGGAGGCCCTTACATGAATAGTCGTTTAGCCATTATCTTGCTATATATGATAGTCATACCGATTCATGCGGGAACCATTTTATCGTCCCGCGGATTGGGACAACCTTTGTATTTGCCCGACACACGCGCGCTGGGTATGGGGGAATTCGCTGTCGCCAATCCGGATCCGAACCGAATCGCCCGGCTGAATCCGGCGGCCCTGACCAGTGTCACTACGACAAGACTGAGTCTGCAATATTTGATCGATGACACGGAAACCCAAGACCTTGCCGCACAGACCCGTTCCCTCTATTCCAACTTCAACGGTTTCCAATTCGCCATGCCACTCGGACGCGGTCTGCACCTGTCCCTGGGAATTACCACGGTCACCCGGGTTCATTATCATTATATCCGTGAGGATCAAATCCGGGGAACGCCTTATATCCGTTCAATAGAAGGGTCGGGTGGCCTGAACTTGTTCTACCTCTCAGGCGCCTGGCAACCGATTAAAAACCTCTCTGTGGGAGTGAGCGGTACGTTCGCCTTCGGGAGAATCCTGGAAGACTGGCGGGTCACGTTTCCACAGGGAAGTGATTTTACGGCAACCCACGATGAAGTCTCGACCCATTATGAAGGACGGGGAATCACGGCCGGCCTCCTGTTTCGCCCGAAGGATTGGTGGATCCTCGGAGCCGTATTCAGCAGAGACATCGAACTCGATACACGAACAGACGTCAATAATATTGCCACAACGCTGCCTGAACGGGTTGGCGGTTACACGTATCCCGGATTCTGGGGCATCGGCACTTCCATTTATATCCAGAACAAGTGGATGATCGGAATGGATTTCAGGCAAACGGACTGGACCAGACTTGCCATGAACGAAAATCCGGTTCCGAAAACCGTTACAGCCAATCAATTTTCCGTCGGAATCGAGAAAATTCCGAATCCCGACCCGTTCAGCCGCTATCTCGGCCGGATTCCGCTCCGTATCGGTGCGACGCATAAACCTTACTTCAGCCGGGATGAAAAGGGAAATACAATTCCAGAAACATGGATGACCCTGGGCCTGGGACTGCCTCTGTTCCTCAACGCCTCGCATATTGATCTGGCCCTGGGTTTCGGACGCCGCGGTTCCCTTGATAAAAACGGCATTTCTGAAAATCTGATGCGTCTGACCCTTTCACTCACAGGGGGAGAGCGTTGGTTTGTCAGGAGGTTTTAACCAGGGACATTATTTTCCGCTTGATTATTTTCGCGGTTTTTCTTACAATTATGCTTAATATTAATCTGTTTAATGCATGTATCCGTCATTAATATAGGAGGAATACAGTGACAGGATTCAAACGTGAGGGACTTGTTTTTTGTACGGCGGTCATTCTGCTTGCTGCGGCTTTGTATTTTCTGGGATGCGCAACGGCTCAACCCCAAAAAGAAATGACCCCGGAACAAAAACAAGCCTACCGCGATTCGCTGAATCAGGCACACACAAGGAGATTGCAACTTCTGTGGAGTCTGGGTTTCGAGCCTTTCAAACAGAATGATTATGTCCGGGCTAAGAAGTATTTTAAACAGGTCGCAGAACTCGATACAACCGGAATATTCGGACGGGTCCTTTATCAACGACTCGGCACCTGTTATCTCCAGCTCGGCCAGAGTGACAGCGCGGAGTGGGCCTACAAACTCGGCATTCAAAACCGTCCGGAAGAACCATATCCCTACGATGCGCTCAGGTACATTTATCGAAATTCCGGAAGAATTGAAGATGCGATCGTCATGTCACAAAAACTGACAGAGCTTCTACCGGATTCCGCATCCAATTACCGCATCCTGGGGGAATTGCTCTTGCAGCTCGACGAGAGAGACGATGCAATCGCAGCATATCGTGCCGCTGTCGAGAGGGATCCGGGTGATAAACGGACCCAGGAAATACTGGATCATCTCCTGCTCGGCAATCTGGACAAGCTCCTCGAGAACCGGAAAATGATCGTCGAACAGTTTCCGGATGATATGAACAAGAGAGTCGATCTGGCTGAAACCCATCTGAAACTGGGTCAGCCCACACCGGCGATCGCGCAGTTACAAATCGTCCTCGAGTCAGGACCGGAACATATTTATGCCCTTGAATTATTGGGAGAGGCCTACAATCAGCTCGAAGATTACCGGCAGGCGGCGAATGTTTTCGCAAAAATTCTCCGGATCCGGCCGGAGGACAAGAAGAATCTGTGTCAGCATGCCATCAGCCTCAGGATGCTTGGACAATATACTGAGGCGATGCGTCAGGCCGAAAAGGCGCTTCGAATCGACCCGAATTACGGACTGGCCCATATCGCCCGGGGTCTGACTTTCGAGACCGCCGCAGACCAGTGTGTCAAACAAAACAGGGATCAGAGAATCACTTTTGACGACAAACTGGTTTACGAACAGGCGTTTCATGCCTATCAGGCCGCACTCAGGGATCCTGTATTCTCCGCCGATGCCCGGCGTTACATGGAAGTGGTCAGATCCGTGATTCCCGATGCGTCCGACATTTTCATGAACAAAGACAGAAACACCCCGCGTCCCGGCTGCTACGACTGGGCACTTTCCTTCTGGAAAGAAATCAGTCGTTGAAAAAAACTTCCATAGCAGCGTTACGATCAGATTGTGGTCTCGCAGTTTCCGAGTAAAAAAATGGGACTTTTTTTAAAGTCCCATTTTTATTATATTCAAAGTTGAATTTCGCCTGATTCGGCAAAAACATGGATGCTGCATCCTTCCCGGACGGATTCAGCATCCGAATCGTACACATCGGTACATTCGCTGTGTTTCGGAATTACAATATCCTGATAAACCGTTCCCCTGACCGAGGAGATTGGCGTGAATGATCTAAAAATCATCGACCCGGAAATATACAATACGATCCGAAACGAGATTTCAAGACAAAATGGCACGCTGGAGCTGATCGCGTCGGAAAACTTCGTCAGCCCGGAAGTCCTGGCCGTCCAGGGTTGCGTGATGACCAACAAATATGCCGAAGGATATCCGGGGAACCGGTATTACGGGGGCTGTGAATTTGTGGATCAAGCCGAGAATCTGGCGCGTGAGCGCGCCCGGAGGCTGTTCCGTTGTGAATATGCCAACGTGCAACCCCATTCCGGCTCTCAGGCCAACATGGCCGCCTATATGACGTTTGTCTCGCCCGGGGATACCGTGCTCGGCATGGATCTCGCGCATGGCGGACACCTCACACACGGCAGTCCGGTCAATTTCTCAGGACAGCTGTACCGGTTTGTCTCCTATGGCGTTAAAAAAGAAACGGGGACCATCGACTTCGACCAGGTCTGGAGCCAGGCCAAAACGCATCGCCCCAAACTGATCGTAACCGGCGCCAGTGCCTACCCGCGTTTTATCGATTTCTCAAAATTCCGTGAAATCGCGGATGAGGTCGGGGCTTTTCTCATGGCCGACATCGCCCACCCGGCCGGACTCGTAGCGGCCGGTCTGCATCCTGATCCGCTTCCGTGCTGTGATGTGGTGACCACGACGACCCACAAGACGCTGCGCGGCCCCCGCGGCGGCATGATCCTGATCGGCAAGGACAAGGAAAATCCTTTCGGGATCACCGCGGTGAAATCCGGCCGGATCCGTTTGATCTCCGAAATCATGGACAGCAAGGTCATGCCGGGCATGCAGGGAGGACCGCTCATGCACGTCATCGCGGCCAAGGCGGTGGCCTTTCTGGAAGCCCTGCGCCCGGAATTTGCGATCTACTGCCGTCAGATCTTAAAAAACGCGGCGATCTTGGCCACGCGTCTCCTTGAATTAGATTACGATCTGGTTTCCGGTGGTACGGATAATCATCTGTTACTTGTCGATTTAACCCGCAAGAACCTGACGGGAAAGGCCGCGGTTGGCGCACTCGAGAAAGCGGGTATCACCGTCAACAAGAATATGGTTCCTTTCGATACCCGGAGTCCGATGGTAACGAGTGGCATCCGTATCGGCACACCCGCCATGACGACGCGCGGGATGAAAGAAGATGAAATGCGACGCATCGCCGATCTGATTCACAAGGCACTTTCGGATCCGGAGTCGGATCACAACCTTCTGGCTGTCCGAAATGAAGTTTCCGAATTGTGCGGCCGGTTTCCCATTTACAAAACCCTGCCGGATCTTTCTCCGATACCGGAAGGAAGGTAAGGACATCTGACATGCAATGTCCGTACTGCGGCAAGGATCAGGACAAGGTCGTGGATACCCGTTCCCGGAACAACGGACGCGTGATCCGCAGGCGACGTTTGTGCATTCATTGCGGACGTCGCTTCGTCACGATCGAAGAGATCGAAGACAAAACCCTTGCGGTCATTAAATCCGACAACCGCCGGGAACCTTTCGACCGTCGGAAATTGCTTCACGGCATCCAGATTGCCTGCAGCAAACGTCCTGTTTCGATCGATCAGATCGAAAAGCTGGTCGAACGCATCGAATCGGATATCGAGAATGAATTCGTACGCGAAATCGAAAGCCGCCGGATCGGCGAGATGGTCATCCGCCATCTCCGGGCCCTGGATGAGGTGGCGTATGTCCGATTCGCGTCGGTGTACCGGAATTTCAAAGACAAAGAAGAATTTATGCGGGAACTGAATCAATTGGAATCCGAGTGATCTGTTCCCAGACGATGAGGACCGGAATGTTTAGAAAATCATTTACTTTCAGGGGCGGGGTTCATCCCCGTGAGAATAAATTCCGGACGGAACACCTTGCCATCGAGTCTTTGCCCATTCCCGGACAAGTCGTGATTCCCCTGCTGCAGCATATCGGTACTCCTGCGGAACCGATCGTCCGGAAAGGCGACCGAGTGAAGGTCGGGCAGCTTATCGGAGAGGCTAAGAAATTTGTCTCCGTCCCGATACACGCCAGTCTGGGAGGAATTGTCGTCGTGGTCGAACCGCGACCGCATCCGCTGGGTATCGATGTGCTCTCCGTCGTGATAGACCGGGACGAAACGGATCAGATGCCGGCTTTTTCGAAAGATCCTGAATGGAAGACCCTTTCTGTCGAAGAAATGAAATTCCGCATCCTGCAGTCGGGCATCGTCGGAATGGGCGGAGCGGGATTTCCGACCCATGTCAAGCTCTCCCCACCTCCCGACAAGAAAATCGACCGCCTGATCATCAATGGCGCGGAGTGTGAACCTTATCTGACTTCCGATCACCGGATGATGATTGAACAGACGGATGAAATTCTCGGAGGCGTCCGGATACTCGGCAAAATATTGAATGTGAAAGAAATTATCATCGGCATCGAAGCCAATAAACAGGATGCGCTGAAACGGTTCAGGAAGAAAACCGCAGGGTTGAAGAAAATACAGGTCTTCGTACTGCGTGTCAAATACCCCCAGGGCGGTGAGAAACAACTGATCAAGGCCGTCACCGGCCGCGAGGTGCCTTCCGGCGGTTTGCCGATGGATGTGGGTTGTATCGTACAGAATGTGGGGACGGCCCAGGCCGTATATGAAGCGGTTTGTTACCGGAAGCCGCTGATTGAAAGGGTCGTGACCGTCACGGGCCCCGGCGTGATTCGTCCCGGCAATATCCGGGTCCGGATCGGCACTCCGATCAGGGAGATAATCGCATTTTGCGGCGGTCTCGCGGAACCGGCAGCCAAACTGGTCCATGGCGGCCCGATGATGGGCATATCACAGTACACGGACACGGTACCGGTCATCAAAGGGACTTCCGGAATTCTCGTGCTGGATAAAAAAACCGCAAACCAGCCGCCTGAAAAGCCGTGCATATCCTGTGCGAGATGCGTGGATGTCTGTCCCATGCGATTGATGCCGAACCGGATCGCCACACTGGTTGAATATGCACAGCACGAGGCCGCCAGGCTGCAGGGCCTATTCGATTGTATGGAATGCGGTTCCTGCAGTTTTATCTGTCCAGCAAGGCGAAATCTGGTCCAGTACATCAAGCTCGGCAAGGCGGTCTGTACAAATAATACAAAAATAGCGTCCTGATTACGGTTGCGGAGGTTTTTTTCGCGATGGATAAATCCCTTTTCATATCCCCTTCTCCCCACATACGCGCCCAGGATTCAATTCCCAGACTGATGTATTCGGTTATCGTTACGCTGATACCCGCCGGGGTTTTTGGTGTCTATTGGTTCGGAATAAACACATTGTGGATTATGCTCGTATCCATCGCTTCGGCCGTCCTAGCGGAAATGCTTTGTCAATGCATCATGAAGCGTCCCATCGAAATCCTGGACGGCAGCGCGGTTTTGACCGGACTCCTCCTTGCCTACAATCTCCCACCCGGAATTCCGCTCTGGCTTCCGGCCGCCGGTTCATTTGTGGGGATCGTCATCGGTAAACAAATTTTTGGTGGCCTGGGATACAATCCGTTGAACCCGGCTCTGGTCGGAAGGGCGTTCCTCATGGCCTCCTGGCCCGTGCACATGACTGTCTTCGGCGCGCTACCTTCCGGGACGTCTCTCTCGGGTATCGACGCCCTAACCTCGGCCACCCCCCTCAATGTCTTTAAACAGGCTCGGGAAATTCTGCTCGACAGTGCATCGCACAGCATCCAGGAAGTGACCGAAGCGTCCCTATCCATCTCTCAGCTTTACAGCAGTTACGGCGCTTTGTTTACCGGAAGAATCGGGGGATGCATTGGTGAGACCTCGGCGATTTTGTTACTTTTCGGGGCCGCATTCCTTCTCTACAAGCGGATCATCGGATGGAAAATCCCGTTTTCCTATATCGGGACGGTGGCGCTTTTGACATGGATTTTCGGGGGGACGGACGGATTATTATCGGGTAATCCCCTTTTTCATGTCTTGTCCGGCGGCCTGTTGCTCGGGGCTTTCTATATGGCCACAGATATGGTCACCTCACCTGTCACGGTAAAAGGACGGATATTGTTCGGGATCGGATGCGGCGTTCTGACCGTTCTGATCCGCCTGAAAGGAGGATATCCGGAAGGCGTATCATACGCCATCCTGCTGATGAATCTCACCGTTCCCCTGCTCGACCGATATACACGACCCAAGCTGTTTGGAGGATCCTGAGTACCTATGAAAGAAATCGTTAAATTCGCAGTGGTTCTATGTCTGGTCATGATGATTGCGGCCGTCGCACTGTCCTATGTTCACAGCCTCGCAAGACCCCGGATTTTGGCACAACAGCAAAAAGATCTCATGGCCGGATTAATCGCCGTCCTGCCCGGCAGTGAACTCGGCGTGATCACGTCACACCCGTCCGGTTATTATACGGGATATGCGTCAAAGGACTCTTCCGATCTCATCGGTCACGCATTTCCCGTCGTTTCGAGAGGCTATTCGAGTGATATCCGTACGCTGGTGGGTCTGGATACAGCCGGTGTAATCCTCTCCGTAAAGATTCTCTTCCAGCAGGAAACACCCGGTCTCGGAACACGCATCGAAGAAACCCGTCGTGGAGAATCGGAGCCCTGGTTTCAAAATCAGTTCCGAGGCAAATCCATTGAGGAAATCCGCCTGGACAAGGACGGCGGCCCGATACAAGGGATCACCGGAGCAACCATCACCTCAAAGGCCGTGACAGACGGGGTGCGTATCGGTCTCCGCCGTTTTCAGGAATCGGTGAACGCCGCCATACAAAACATATCGGAGTAAAAATGTCTGTCGGTAAACTATTCGGCAAAGGAATCGTATCGGACAATCCGGTTTTTCGTTTGCTTCTCGGACTCTGCCCGGTACTCGCGACATCCACTTCCGTTTTCAATGCCATCGGCATGGGTGTTTCCGTCATTTTCGTACTCCTCTGTTCCAATATCCTGGTCTCATCGATCCGTCATTTCATTCCCCAGAAAATCCGGATTCCCATATATATCTGCATCATCGCCACATTCGTCACGATCGTGGACATGGTCCTGGCTGGATTCATGCCCGAACTCCATAAGTCACTCGGCATGTTCATCAAACTGATCGTGGTCAATTGCATCATCCTCGGACGGGCTGAGGCCTTTGCGAGCAGGAACAACCCGTTTCACGCGATTATCGATGCGCTGGGCATGGGCATCGGTTTTACCCTGGCCATGATCGCGGTCGCCACCTTCCGTGAAATCCTGGGCAACGGCACATGGTTCGGCATGCCGGTTCTGGGGACATCCTTTGAACCGGTACTCCTGATGATTCTTTCGCCGGGCGCGTTCTTCACCATCGGCCTGATCACCGGATTCCTCAACTGGCTTGATCACAGGAAACGCATCCCGCATGCCGTTTTGAACGGATAAGGAGCCACTCACATGGATATCCAGAATCTGCTTGTCATCAGTGTCGGGGCCATTCTGATCAGCAATTTCGTCCTTTCCCGCTTTCTGGGCATTTGTCCCTATATCGGAGTCTCCCGACAAATGGATTCCGCGGTCGGCATGGGATTGGCCGTGATTTTCGTAATGGCGATCGCGTCGGCCGTGACCTGGGTCATTTATACATACTTTCTGATGCCGACACATGCCAATATCCTGTTTATTCTCTTCGGAAAAGAGGGTCAATCCCCGACCGATCTGACTTTTTTGCAGACGATCACGTTTATTTTTGTGATCGCCTCCCTCGTTCAATTCGTCGAAATGGTCATTCAGAAAACGAGTCCCGGACTCCATCGCTCCCTGGGAATCTACCTGCCCCTCATCACCACCAACTGTGCCGTTCTCGGGGTTTCTTTCCTCAATATCGATTCCGGGTACAATTTCATGGAAAGCCTGGTCAATGGGATGGCATCCGGAATCGGCTTCACGCTCGCCCTCGTACTCATGGCGGGATTGCGTGAGAAACTGGAAACAGCCAGGGTGCCGAAAGCCATGCAGGGAGCACCCATTGCGTTTGTCATGGCCGGATTGATGGCGCTCGCGTTTATGGGATTTTCCGGATTGTCACTCGGTTGACGGAATAAGCGGCATGGAGATAAAAAAGAAAAAAGAAACGGAAATGCCTTTTCTCGATCACCTGGAAGAACTCAGGTGGCGTATCCTGAAGAGTCTGGCATCGGTCGGTTTTTTTACAATCGCATCCTTCCCCTTTTCCGGGATTCTTCTCAATCTCCTGACACGCCCGAACGATCTTCTGTCTGCACCGGCAAAACTCATCTTCCTGAAACCCACCGGCATGATCCTCGTGCGGATGGAACTCGCCTTGGTCGTCGGTGTTCTCGTTTCATTGCCCGTTATTTTCTATCAGTTCTGGCAATTCGTCTCACCGGGATTGATGCCGAACGAACGTAAATATTTCCTGCCTTCTCTGTTTTATACCACGCTTTGTTTTATCGCAGGCACCTTCTTCAGTTATTATGTGATGATCCCTGTCGTCCTTCCTTTCCTGTACAGCATGGGCACGGAATCGATTCAGGCCACGATTAACATCAATGAATATATCAGCTTTGTGATGCGGCTCATCCTCGTATCAGGCGCGATCTTCGAATTACCCATCCTCTCTTTTTTTCTATCACGTGTGGGTTTGTTGAAACCCGATTTTCTGAGAAAATACCGGAGATACGGCATCGTGATCATCGTAATCCTTGCAGCCTTCGTCACGCCCCCGGATCCCGCGAGTCAAATTCTGATGGCCTTTCCCCTCGTATTCCTCTATGAAATCAGCATCTGGGTGGCACGCATCGGCTATCGTCGGAAAAAGAAACGGGATGATATTTGGGAAAAAGAATACGGTGACAGCGGGTCTCCTACAGACAGCGACGCATAATCAAGGAATCCAGTAAGAAATCTTTCCGTCTCGATTCAAATACGAAAAATGTCTGATAAAATAAAAAAGGCGTCCTTGAATCTGGACGCCTTTTTTCAATGACCTATTTGATTTATTTTACATCCTGCCCAGATAGCGCATCGCTTTCGGCGCATACTCACTCTGCGGATACCGGTTGAGCAGTTCCTGGAATTTCTGTCTCGCCGCCTGCCTGTCTCCGAGCCGAAGATAGACGATGCCACTCATAATCAACGCATCATCGTACTTGTAGGAGAAGTCGTATTGCATCACCTTGTTAAAGGATGCGATCGCATCGGAATAACGGCGCAACTGATTGTAAGATTCACCGATCCAATACTGGCAATTGCTGGCCAGCTTGTGGGTCGGATTCGTACCCAGCAATTCCTGGAATTGGCGAATGGCTTCGTTATAATTCTTGTTGTAAAATTGATTTAAGGCATTCTGATAACGCTGATTATATACCGATTCCGAGAGCGGCGGCCCCGAAGGCGCCCCCGGATAATCTCCGGCCACCCGGCTGCTGATTTCGGCGATGGCCTGCTCTGTTGCGCTGATACGGCTCTCGAGCTGTTTCAGCGCATCGCTCTTGGTCTCAACCTCTTGTCTTAACTCTCTCGTATCCTGAAGGAAAAGATCCTGATCGACGGTCGGACTCACGTCGGATTCCGCACTGCTGAAAAGGAGGGCGAGTGCATCCTCATCATCACGCCGCGTCGCTGGCCCGGTCCTGTCATCCAAAAACAGATCTTCGAGTGACGCGAGTTCGTTATCTCCCAACGGATACTCGATCTCATCCCGGTACATCCCTCTTCGCGGCTGCGTCAACGTATAGGAGATACCCGCCTTGGCGACCCAGAGCTTTGGTTTCGGGTCTGCACTCGACGTCACGATGATGCGATAGTCTCCGGATACCTGAAAGGTGATCTTGTCATTCACGGGAATTTCGACACCGCCGCCAAGAAAGGGAGCCGCGTCGTAAAAACGATCTCCTGTAACCTTGGTTGTCGTATTGGTGACCGGATCGGTGGACTGGACGGTGTTCTGAAAACCGAATGCGGTAAAACCGGCACAGAGAAATGGTGATACCTGGCCAGCAGGGAAGGGTTTAATGGCGACTCTCATTTCAAACAGGGGAAGAAGGGTGGACCTGAAATTTTCCATCTGGAACATCTTGTCGGTGATGGTGCTGATTCCTGTTCCGACCGTGAGGAAGACTTTAGGATTGATGTCGTATTTCAGGAAAAATTCGATTCCCGGTCCCGCGCCCACGCCTTCGGATAAACCGGGTGGTAAACTGGTGCGATCCTGGTTCGTGGCGACCAGATTGCCGCCCACCGCGTCCGGCCTGGTGATATTGAATTCAGAAAAAACCAGACCATTCACACCGACCACACCCACCAAAACGGCGATCATAATTTTCTTTTGCATGGCTTTGCCCTCCCTAAGGCATTGACATTTTTATTCTAAACAAATTGCAAGAATTTTGCCAAATTGTTTGTCAAAACAGATTAATAATCATATCTTAATATTTATTAATTATTTAATCGATCTTATTTTTCCCCTGTTTTAATTTGAATTCTTTTATAAATTGAACGGTAATCGCTCATGATAACAAATAAATTTTCCGAGAGTTATATTAGATTAACTCATTTTTATATAAAGGTAGGATAATCTTTTTAAAATGTCAAGAAAAAATTAATAAATATGACCGATCAACCGAAAAAGGTTGATACCATCAGAAGCCACGTCCGGATCGATAACGTCACAAAACAAAATGCCTTCAAGTCCTGAAGATCACATTCAACAATGGTTTTCCCCGGATTTTATCGATCTGATGAGGGTTTCTTGAGCGGTCCGATATCGCGGGAAATCCTTCGGAATGAGCAGCATGTGGACGGTTTAGTCCCAATCCTGAAACAACCGTTGTATCCAGTTGCCGAAAGAACGGACATTGCGTCTTTTATGATTCAGATAGTCCTCCCGCGTGAGCAAACCCACGGGCCCTTCATAGATTCCCCCGACCTGCCAGATATCGAACACCCTCACGGCGATGACGTTCTCACTATCCCATCGAATCAATTCCGGCCGGATGTAATAAAACCGTTCCCTGTTCCAGTAATTGTTGTTCCGGTCGAGATGGAGTTCTCCCGGAAAACGTCCCGTCCGGCCGATC